>NZ_OY781460.1:977500-1277500 GCF_963676855.1 uncultured Anaeromusa sp. | reverse complement strand
TCGGCTTGTTCTTGAATAGCTTTTACAATGGCGGTATTGCCATGTCCCAAATTCATATTTACCAACTGCGAAGACATGTCAGTATAACGACGTCCTTCATAATCCCAAAAATAAACTCCTTCGCTTTTAGCGACGGGAATCGGATTGAGCGCTCCTTGTTTAGACCAAGAATGCAGATTATACTGCAAATCTTGCTCTTTTACCATTTCTCCTGTCATCATGACCAATTCCTCCTCAATAAATGCTCTTGTATAAAGCAACTACTTCCAATTCTAACGGCTTACGCGGATTGACTTTAGCGCTGCCGTTGTTATAGGCATCTCGGGCCATCTTAGACAAATCTTCCTCTTGCACCCCATAATCGCTCAACTTCTTTTTCAAAGGCAGTCGGTCCAGTAACCCTGCTACATACTGTACAACTGCTGTGGGTTCTGCCGCAGCAAGCTCCATCGCCTCTGCCATCACTCCATACCGTTCTTGCCGTTCTCCTTGGTTATATTTCAGTACGATCGGCAACAGCATGGCGTTTGCTTCTCCATGCGGCACTCCATAATATGCTCCTAATGGCCGAGACATAGCATGCACTAAGGCCACCGAGGAATTATTAAAAGCCAAGCCGGCGCAAAACTGCCCTAGCAACATAGCACCTCGGGCCGTACGGTCTTGCGGTTCCTCCACAGCAATAAGTAAATTTTTTGCAATCAACTTTATAGCCGCCAAACTCCATATATCACTCAGCGGCGTCGCCTTATCCGATAAATACGCTTCGATTGCGTGCGTCAACGCATCCATGCCGGTCGCTGCCGTAACGGAAGGCGGTATCGATATCGTCAATTCTGGATCCAGCACCGCTAACGCTGGCATCAAGCTTTCATGACCAATCGCCATTTTCTTTTTGCGCGCCGAATCAGTAATAATCGTCCATTTCGTCACTTCACTGCCGGTACCAGCCGTCGTCGGAATCGCAACCAACGGTGGGCTTGCTTTTTGTGGAGCTGTCGTTTCATAATCTGCAATATTTCCGCCGTTGGCAATCAGCAAGCCCGCAGCTTTCGCCGCATCCAGCACGCTGCCGCCCCCAGCCGCGATGAGGTAATCGCACTTAGCAGCAATATATGCCTTAGCACTCGCCTCTACCGTCGCCACATCCGGGTCGGAAGGAACCCCCTCAAATAGCGCGTAGTCCCCTTGCACCGAGATAAGTAAGGCATCCAATGCGCCGCTGCGTCGAAAAGATCCGCCGCCAATTAAAATCAGCGGCTTTTTCCCCAAAAGTGCCAGTTGCGGAGCTATCTCGCGCAGCACGCCTTCACCATGCATCACTTTTGGTGTACACAAAAACATAGCCGTCTCCATCTACTACTCCTCCTAGCACACAGGCCAAAAAGAAAAAGCTTCACTCTTGCGAGCAAAGCCTCATTGCTTAGTCTGCGTCTCTTTTTGAATGCTCCTTTAGATGGAGTATAGCATCGCAGACAAGCCGCTACAATCATTCCTGACACAAGGTTGTTTGTGCTCCAGCACATTCTGCGTCCGATCGATTTAAAACAGCACTTCCCTAATTTTCAAAGCCAACATCAACTGCAGACGATCTTCACTGCCTGCCAAATCACAACCTGTAAGCTCCCGTATTTTCTTAAGCTTATAATTGATGGTATTCCGATGAACATATGTCAGCTTAGCTACAGCCTGCACGCTGCCATCTTGTTCTAGATAACAGCGCAGCACTTCAAGATAATCCGTTCTGTGCGCCGCATCATACGCTGCAAGTCGTCCCAAGGTTTCCTCATACAACTCCTGCAGCACCATTTTTTGCTCTCCCGACAAGAGCAATTTGTAAATTCCCAACTCTCGATAAAATGCTTTGGAACACTGGCGTTGCTTAGCCATTTTCACCGCCGCCAACGCCTGTTGATAGCTACGCGCTAAATTCACAATTCCGTTTTGACTCCGGCCCACGCCCGCATAGATACTGCCGTAACCAGGTTTTTCGCCAAGCGCCCCAAGTCTTTCCGCGCAAATCTCCTGCTCCGACTCTGACAAGCCTGCTAAAATAAGCACCAACTGCCCCCCATGCTTAAATACGCTATATTTCTCCGCCAGTCGGCTAATCGTATTTTCCGCTGCAAAGCGCCACAAGGAAAGGCTTTCGTCCCCTCCGAGCCGTTCTCCCGCCAAAACGATTACGCAATAATCGTTTTTTCCCGAAAAGCCATGGCTTTCCAACTGCGCCATATACTTCTCGCTGTCCGCTGGAAAAAAAATAGCGTTTTTAAACGCTGCGGAAACTGTCATTTCAGTCTGTTCGCTTTGAAAAATACGCCGACAAATATCTTGTGTCACATCTACTAGGCGAACATTCCAAGGCACAGTAAAAAGCGGCAAGCCCAATTCCTGACAATAAGCGCTTGTTTCCGGCGGAACCCTTTTTATATAGGGGCCTACGTTCACCACTAGGCCACTGGCATTGTGCTTCACAAGCCCTTGCACAAATTCATTCAACCAACCTTCGTGTCGCTGCGCAATTCCCGTAGTAAATACGAGTTCACTGCCATGCAGAAAATCAGCTACTTCTACATCTTCAATCATGTGAACCCAATTCACTAAATTATCCAGATTTCGCGCTCCAGCCACCAGCTCCATCTGATACAACTTACGAGTCTGCTTATATAGCCTTCCTAAACGAATCGCCACGCTCACTCCACCCTTGCATCCGTTTGGCTGCTCCCTAAAACAGCCCTCTTAGTTTGCACGCTTCTTAGGCGCAAAGCCAAAGCCACCGCCCCTACCGCCAAGCCAACAATAAAGCCCACCCAATAACCAAATGGACCCCAAGATGACTTCGACAACACCATGCCTACCGGCAAAGCAAGGCCCCAATACGAAACCAAGGCCACCACAAAAGGCACTGTCACTTCTTTGTATCCTCGCAAAATGCCCTGTATCGGCGCTGCCACCGCATCAGAGAGCTGAAAAAACGCCGCATATAATAAAAATTCACGAGTCAATTGCAGCACACTTTCGTCTTTCGTGTACAAAGCGGCTACCTGCGCGTTGCCGGCCCACAAACCTAACGCGCAAAACGAAGCCGCCACCAGAGCCACGACAATGCCTAACCCGGCGTATTGTCTGGCGTCACGCCAGCGTCCAGCACCTACCTCAAAGCCAACCACAATGGTCAAGGCCATACTCATGCTTAAAGGCAGCATATAGACCAACCCAGCAAAATTGATTGCCGCTTGATGAGCGGCAATCGTCAAAGTACCAAAAGCAGCCATAAAGACCGCAACAACTCCAAAGATGCTTGTCTCGCAAAAAATCGCTGTTCCCAGCGGCAGCCCCAACCGCAGCTGCGCTTTCCACATAGCTGGCGACGGCGCTTGCCATTTGTCAAAAATCCCATACTGATAAAAAGGCGGCAACCGGTACACCACCCAAACTGCCGCCAGCAAAATAAGCCAATATGTTACTGCCGAGGCATAACCAGCCCCTACGCCGCCCAATTTAGGAAGCCCGAAATGGCCAAAAATCAATGCATAGTTCAAAATAATATTGACTGGCAGCGCCCCTAGCGTCACCAGCATGGTAACCCGTGTATAGCCCAACGCATCGATAAAGCACCGCAGCACCGAACCCGCAAACAGCGGCACCATACCCAACGAAATAGCCCCCAAAAATTCAAGAGCGATTCTTTCTACCTCTGCTTCCAAGCCCATAGACTGCAATGCCGCCGGCAAAACAAACCAGCCAACTGCCGTTGTCACCGCCGCCAGCAGCACCGATAAGTATAAGCCCTGCACTACGACTGCCGGCATGTCTTGAGGACGTCTGGCTCCATGCAGTTGTGCCACCATCGGCATAACTGCCAACAAGACCCCTGTGAGGCCGGTATATACGGGCAGCCATAAATTACTGCCAATAGCTACGCCAGCCAAGTCTTGCCGGCTGGCGTGGCCAGACATAGTGGTATCAAAAAAGTTCATTGCACTCAAGGAAATTTGAGTAATCAACACCGGCAGCATTACCGACAGCAGTTGCCGCAGTTTTTGCTTCCAGGTAAAGGTTTGCTTCATCCTCTTTTCTTTTTCCTCGCCTTGTACTCTTCATAGCGGCGTTTTCCTTCGCCGAAGGCTACCTCTTCTTCCGACGTTTCCAAAATCAGTTCCGGTACCATATTGGGCCGAGCCTTCTTGTCCAGGGAAACCATAGTGAAGAAAGCCGAAAGCGCTTTCTTGCGGCCTTCGCATTCCAAATCTTCCACTTCCACATTAACCGCCACTTCCATGGAGGACTTGCCGGCAAAAACCACTTGGGCCGTACAGATAACCAAATCTCCTATAAAAATCGGCAGGTGAAATTCTAATTCATCTACACGCGCCGTCACCACATTAGACCGGGCATAGCGCCGTGCAGCCGCATACGCTGTGGAGTCCATCAATTTCATAATTTCGCCGCCATGAATATTACCCGCCACATTAGCCTGGCTAGGCATCATCACTTCGCTGATTACCAACTGTGATTCACTGGATGTTTTCTTGCTACTCATAAACTGCCTCCTCTAGGCCCCTCATTTTTCACTGGCGGCCTTATGCTGCCTAATTTTTTCTGCCGCCGCCTGCTGCGCTTCTTCCAAGGTCGCATACGTCACTTGGCCGCTAGCCTTCCAATAGGAGTAATACTCCCAGCCGCCGCGTTCTTTAATTTCAACAGTAAACCTTCCTTCTTCATGCCGCTCCAGAATAACACGATAGTCCGCTTCCTCGCCAAGCCATTCTCTCTTGATAATGCCCCAGTCGACGGTCTCCTGATAATGGTACTGCATCATTTTGCCTCCTTTGCGTATGAACTAAAAGGAATACTTGCCTTATAGTTCGCCACACGTCGGCAAATGCCTTTAATAGAGTCTGTATTTAACGAGAGCTTTACAAGACCCTAGACTTTTCATTTCTCAATTTCAGGCAACGCCAACGCCGCTGCTATTTTTCGCAGTTCTGTTTCATCGCCTCGTCCTTCCAGCACCACTATGCGCCCTTCGCGCGATAGTACAAGGCGATTCGTCCCCAAGACAGCTGCCGCTCGCCGCAACGCAGCCTTTTCCGGCAGCCGTTCCGGCCACCATTGCGTCACCGCCACTTCTCGCGGCGTATCTTGACGGTATACATGACGCCAGGTGTTTTTTTGCGCATCATGCCAAACCAAATCCGCCGCCTCTCCCGGCAGCAGCAGCGGTTCCGTCATCGTTTCAGACAGCCGAACAGCCCTCAACCCATAGCTCTTGACGCGTTTTTGCTCTTGTTCCGACCAAGCAACTACCGCTCCGCTGCTTTCGTTGCCCGCTTCCGTTGCCACCTTGGCAGCCGCCGCCCATAGCGGCATCTCCTGCAGTATAGGCTCTTCTTTAACTTGCAAGACAGCGTCCTGCACAGGCTCCGCTTTTCGCTCCATCTCCACAACATCACTACGCAACGGTGCTACCGCAGCCGCCATTACTGCTGTCTGGGACGCTTCTTCCGGCGCAACCGCCACCGGAGGTGGTGAAGACGGAATCAATTGAATCGCCAGCAGCACCGATGCCGCCAAACCCACCGCACCTGCATACAGCCAATTTCGTCTTTTTACCCACGACAAACCGGCTTTCCCGGACGCGGCCGTTTCTTGAAGCAACGCTTGTGCTTCCAAACGATCTAACGTTTCTTGCAATAACTGCGGCGGCGGTTCCACGCTTTTCCGAACCCAGCAAGCAGTCTCCACCAAATCGTCCACTGCTTCCGCTTCCGCTTCCTGCTGCTCCGTTTTTTTAGCATTCAGCCGATCCAGCGCCGCTGACAAAGCTTCTTGTTTTTTCTTGTCTTCTTCTAGCTGCCAGTTCACTTCCTCACCTCCTCCTTCTCTAAAAACCCCCGCACCACCAAACGCTTCCGCACTTGCTCCAACGCCCGCAACTGCAGCATCTTAACTGCGCCTTCGGACTTGCCCAACGCCACCGCCGTTTCCTTAACTGAAAGCCCTGCCAACAGTCGCCACTCCAGCGTTTGTCGCTGTTCATGAGGCAGTTCGCCCATCACTTCTTGCAAAACGTTTTGCCGCTCTTGCCGCAACGTCCAGGCTTCCGGGCCTTCTTCAACCGGCAGCAGTCGTTGACATTCTTCCAGCTCCACCAGCACTGGCTTTCTGCCGTTCTTACGCCAATGGTCCACCACCAGATTGCCTGCAATTCGATACAAAAAGCTTTTGAAGGATGCTCCGTTCTGCTGGTATTGCGGCAACGCGCGCACAAGACGCAACCAAGTTTCTTGCGACAGCTCCTTGGCTTCCTCCCTGTCACCCACCTTGTAGGCCAAATAACGGTATAAAGGCTGCCAATGCAGCGCCACTAAGGCGTTCACTGCCTCACGGTCTCCCGCCTGGGCCTTATTAATCAAATCCGCTTCTTCCTGCACTAGCTATCACCTTCTTCTATGTATAGCAAAAGAGCTGTCCAGGCAGATGTATGCGGACAGCCCTTATTTCACTCTTACCTATTTGCACTCTAGAAAATCAGAATTTAATCATCCCCCGGGAACCACTAACTTAATGAGCGCTTCGCCAAAACGAAGTATGTTTCCGTCAATCAAGAAAGAAAACGCAGACATAGCAACGCTCTTCCGAGGCTATCTGACGACGCATGGCGAAAAAAGAACCGTTTAGGCGTGAGACGCGAATAAATTAGTGGTTCCCGATACAAGTTATCACGCCGCCACGGTATTCCGGCACTACCGGAACCGCATCAATTTCAAAGCAACGGCGGACATCTTCCATTCGGTTGAGGTCCTGCAGCCGCTGTCCGTTGCGGCTGACAACCGCCGTTTCCAAAAGGCAAGTCTCCGCGCCCGCGTATAACATTATCGCCGCCCGAGCCGCGTCAGTCAACTCCGCTTCCGGCTGCATTTGGGACAAGAGCCGCAGCATCAGTCCGGCGCACAAGGAATCTTCCAAAGAAAATAAACCATCCGTACCAGCGCAAACCACAAGCACGTCCTTGCCGCTTTGCGCCGCCTCTTTGCAAATCGCCGAGGCGTTTAAAAAGGAGCCGATCAATGTCCGATACGCGCCGTCCGTCGCTTTAATAGCCACCGTACCGTTACTTGTCGTAGCCACCACAATACGGCCCCCCACTACTTCCGCCGCATAATCAAAAGGAGAATTCCCCAGTTCACAGCCCTCCAACCGCAACGACTGCCGTTCGCCAGCCAAAAGCACCGGCTCCGCTTGGTCTTGCGCCGCTTGCCGGGCATCTTCCAGCGAAAGCACAGGAATAATCGCCTTACAGCCATTTTTCATCCCTGTAGTCATGCAAGTCGTCGCCCGGAAAATATCCAGCACAATGCAGAGCGTTTCCCTTAAATCCAAGCCCTGCACTTCCGCCGGTCGAAAACACACATCCAATTTCATCCTAGTTCCTCCACCAGTTTCCTCTTTTAAGGTTTTCACAAGTTCCTTAGTTTGCACCGCAGCATTTTTTGTATTTCTTACCGCTGCCGCACGGACACAGTTCATTGCGTCCAATTTTATCGGCATTCACCACAGGTTGTTTTTTCTTAATCAGATCCAAATGACGATCCTCTACTCCCTGCAAGCGCAACTCTTGTGGCGCATGTCCTTTCAGGACCCATAGCGGAGTTTCATTATGCAAAGAAATCAGGGCTTTCGTAAGTTCTTGCACTACTTCCATGTTAGGAAACTCCAACGCCTCGCCCAATTCTTGCAACAATAAGGACACATCCTTGTCATTGCGAATCATTTCCACACTGTATGCAGCCAATTCCCGGGCCACCTGTCGATCCAGTTCCCAATTGGCCTGAAAAACTTCTAACAGCTCTTGAAAGGCAGGATAAGACTCAACAAAATCAGTCTGTCCTACGGCATACAATTGCTCATACGAAAACGACGCAAAGGGTAAGGTGCTACGAATTTCCTGTTCTTGACGAACAGCTTCCACTTCATCAACACGCCAATCCCACCAGAGTCCTTCGCCGCAAGCAATATCGCCGTCGCTATACAAACGATACCAGGACAACACTCCCAGTACTTCTTCTTCCACTACTTCTTTGCCGGTAAGAGCCTCTAAAAACGTTTTTATTTCTTCTGAAGACAATACACCGTAGTAATGGAGCATACCTTTTGTCAAACGGGTCCACTGCTCATTGCGGGCAGCAACCTGGCCTAATCCGTCTTTATCAAAACGTTCAAACAGCGCTGCAAACTCCGGCGGCAAAAAGACCGCTTTCCCTTCAGGAAATATACCTCGGAATACCCATCCAACTGTTTCCATTTCCCGCCAAAGATGGTCGTCTTCCTCACCGACAAAATGCAGTCCTCCGGTAGCAATCGTCTTCTTCAGCCATTGATATTGCACCAAGTCCAACAGTTGAAACAACGCAGGAGCCCGCAGCAGCAGTGCCTCCGCCAAAACCGGAACCAGTTCCTGCTTTTTCAGCGAGCTAACGCCTGTAAGGCCCATATTTTGGCGAAGCAGCGTAAGCTCCGGCATCGTGCTGCCTGCCAGCGCTGCGCTCAGCTCCGGCCTGTCGCTATACGTATGGCGCCAGCGCTTTTCTTCTTGCTTGGCCGCTTCTTGTTCTGCTTTTTTTGCCTCTTCTTCTTGCAAACTCACCTGCGCTGCGCTATCCTTTGCTGTTTCTTTCATTATTCTCCTTCTTTCCTTGCAAGCTTTGCGATTTATTACCGGCAGACCTCTTGTTTCTCAAGTGTCTGTTCTTTTTATAAGCATAGATGATTTCCCGATTCTTGTCTACTCTTCGGAATTAGACATAAAAACAGCAAGTCTTTTCTTTTTACAGATAAGACTTGCCATTTCAACAACATATTCTTGCCACTTTACCGCTCACTCAGGTCGCCACAGCCTGCACATACAAATGTGAAATCCCCCATTTTCTTAGAGTAGTTATCTGTGATCCTGACAAACAAACGCCTTTATCCAGCAAGATCATTCCCTGTGAAGAAACGACTTCTTTCGCCAGTACCATGCCGCTTTCAACTTCCGCCACGGTAATCTTTTTCACCTTTTTCGCCCCTTTCCTTCGCTTACAACGGTCCTAAACGCATACAACAAAAAAACTGCTTCAACCAAGGTTGTTGCAGTTTACGTACGCTTCACAAAAAGCAGCAACCTGGCAATCCTAGGCTCTCCAGCCCTTAGACCCATAGCTTTGCGTCCTTGCCTTTCAGCAAGTTTGCCCAATTTGTAATTTTTTAGTATTTACAGTTTCATTCTACACAATTTTTCTATATATTACAAGTTTTATTAGTGCTTTAATCCCTATTTTTTGCATATTTCTAGCATGACCATGGTCTTGCAAAGTCATGCAAAGCGTTCTCCCAAAACACTAATCAGCACCCCGCCCACAATTAGAACCGCTCCCAGCAAAAAACTAATGCTGAGAGATTCATTCAAGAACATCCAGCCTAACAACGCCGCCGTCATAGGCTGCAAGGGATAAAACAAGGCACAGCGCCCTGCTTCCAGTATGGATAGGCTTTGATTCCAAAGCACATGTGGCAGCGCGGTGCAAATCAACCCAAGATACACCAAGGCGGGTACAAGCCCCCAATCCCAGTGCACTTCCGTCTGCGACAGCTCATACAAACTGGCAGGAAGCGCACATGCCAAGGCAATCCAAATCCCATACGCCGTCACGACAACCGGACTGTATTTACGAGTAATTTTGCGTACCAGCACACTCATCAACGACCAGAACAAAACAGAAACAAGAGACGCTATGGCACCTGCCAACTGGTCTTCCCCTGCCGCCCCGCCTACAACAATATAGATCCCCGCCATAGCGGCAACTACCGCAACTAGCTGATACGCTCGTATTTTTTCTTTCAAAAAGATGAGCGCTAAGACTAAAATACAAACCGGATTCAAGGCGTTCACCAAGGCCGCTAAAGAAGCATTCGCTAATTGAATCCCCCACAGTTGCGCCGCAATCGATAAGAAATAACCGACAAAGCCGATAAAGAAAATGTATTTGTAGTCAGCGCGCGCAATACGTTCAAAACCAGACTTACGCACAACAAAAAACAACGCCACCCCGGCGATGAGGTAGCGCATAAACAAGGTAGTCACTACCGGCAGTTGCGCCAGCACCACTTTGCTGACCACATACAGACTGCCCCAAGCGCATACGGTTATCGTTAAATACCAATACGCTTTTTTCTTATCTAACAAAAGAACGCCTCCTAAAAAGCCTCGTACGTCTTCACTATGTTTCAACTGCCTGCTTTGCGCCGCGCGAAGTAGAAATGGGCTTGAAAATTTTCCGGCGTCAAATACGTTTGCGGCGTCTCGCCTACAAGTCTTTTAAATTCTTTGCTGAAATGAGCCTGATCATAATAGCCGCCTGACAGGGCCAGCGGCAAATACGAATGAGTCCCACCCAGCATTAACGAGCGCAGAGTTCGCTCAAACCGCGCCAGTCTCTGAAACACCTTCGGCGTTACGCCAACACCTTCTTTAAATTTACGCAACAACGTTCTTTCACTGCTAAAAACCAAAGAAGGCAATGCTTCCAAAGGAGTCCCCGCATAAATCCGTCGTACCGCTTCATCCAACCAGTCATCCTGCTTCCGATACCGGTCCAATAACATTAGCAGGCCCGACTCTACAGCCGCCACTCGTTCCGGCAAAGCCTGCGCCTCTATCGCTTGTTGCAGCCAAGCGGTCCGCCCCGCTTTCCAGATCTGCGACGCTTCGCCGATTTGATCTGCAAATAATTCTATCGACTCGCCACAAAAATGACGAAAAGCTCCGGCCCGAAAACGCACCGCAAAAAAACTCGCTGCGCCATGAGGCGCATTTTGCCAGCTTTTGCTACGCGGCGTCACGACATAAGCTCGAGGTAGAAAAAGTTCTTGATCCAAAGTGCGCGCCCGCCAAGGGGTCTCAAAATGAAGCATCAACTCATGACCGGTACCAGGCAACCGCCTCGGCGCAGAAGCCTCCCCTTCCCAACACCAATAGCGGTCAATAAACGGACGCAGCGCCGAACAAGGCGTAATTTCATTGCAACGCATGGTCATATCCTTTCTGCTGCTACAAAACCTCGCATGAGAACAAACACAGTTTCTCTTATTATAACAAAGAAGTTACCTCCTCGCCGCGCGAAGAGGCAACTTCTTCTTGTACTCATTTCAGAAGTCCTTAAAACAGTTCGTCCCCACTACGATGTCCCAACCCAGGATGCTTGTCAAAACGCACAACCCCGACAGCAATCTCAGGGCCTACGGCTTTTTGCACCAGAGCCACTCCCTCGCTGCCAAAGCCGCCACAAAGCTCAATAGCTCCAATCCCCTGTGCTTTCAGTTCCTGCGCTGCCGCTACGGCAGCCGCATAGTCAGCCACTCCCACAACCGTCAATTCTACTTGCGGTGTGTTAACCTGTGCGCGATGTTTTTGCGCTTCCGCCTCCGGAGCCACGAATAAAAATGCCGCTTTCAATGCCATGCCCATTCCCTCCTACATAGTTGCCCTTTAATAACCAGCAACCTTACTTACATAGTACATCGAACATACAAAGACGGCTTGTAAAAATCCGCCATCAAAGGTCGGTTTCGCAATATTCCTGGCCAGCTTCCTTTACGCATGCCGTTCCGCCGGACCAATCGGCAATTCTAGAAAAAAAAGCCGTGTCCTCGGGACGATGCAGCACATATAACGTCACCTGTTCGGCAAAAACCTTCTCTTTGATCCCATAGCCATCCCGACTCAAATGATGCTCCATGACCGATAGCAAGCCGTAGTCACAGGAAACGGCGCTGCAGGCATAAGGTTCGCAAAAAACAGCACCTGCAGCCGCAACCCCTTCCGAGGCGGCTTTGCCATAGGCGCGGATAAGCCCGCCCGCTCCCAGTTTGATGCCGCCGAAATATCTCGTCACAACCAACACGGTATCGGTCAGATTTTGTTTTTTCAATACTTCCAGCATCGGCTTGCCAGCCGTCCCTGTCGGTTCGCCGTCATCATCCGCCTTTTGCTGCTCACTATGCTTGCCTACGATGTAAGCCGCACAATTATGCGTGGCATCGGGATGCTTTTCTCGGATTTGCCGCACAAAGGCAACCGCTTCTTCTACGGTCACCGCTCTAGAGGTATAGCCAATAAAAAGCGAGCGATTGATCTCAAACCGTGCTTCACCATATCCTTTAACGCATCGATACGACTGCAATGCACTCATAGCTTCCCTCAAGGAGTGACAATGGTAACTTTTTTCATAACCACGTCGGTCTGCGGCCGATCTTGAGCGCCTGTTTTTACCTTACCAATCGCTTTCACCACATCCAGGCCTTCCACTACCTTGCCAAAAATGGCATGCTTACCGTCCAGCCAAGGCGTAGCGTCCAGCGTGATAAAGAACTGAGAGCCGCCGGTATTCGGCCCAGCGTTCGCCATAGACAACATCCCCGCGCCTGTATGTTTCAGATCTTTATGGAATTCATCGGGAATAACATAGCCCGGTCCGCCGGTACCATTCCCTTTGGGGTCGCCCCCTTGAATCATAAAGCCGTCGATTACGCGATGAAAAATCAAGCCATTGTAAAAGCCTTTGTTAACTAGCGAAATAAAGTTCTGTGCCGTTCGAGGCGCCTTATCTTCAAAGAGCTCCACTTTAAAGGTTCCCATAGAGGTCTCAAACACAGCCAGACTATTTTTCTTGTTCGGGTCAGTTGGCGGCAAGGGCGTATCCGCTTTCGTAGGTTCTGTTTTTTCCGCCGTCTTGCTTCCAGGACCGGCGCAGCCGGTTACCGCAGTCAAGCAAAAAAGCAGAGTCACTGCTAAAATCAACATTTTCTTCATTATCATATCCCCCATATCGTTGTAAGTAAAGAAACCTCCCGCAGGCCGAGCGGGAGGTTACCTTGTTTAATCGACGTTATCCAGCGCGGCAATGGCGGGCGGGAGAAAAGCTAACGGCTTTTCTTCCACTTCCGTAGGCAAACCGATTTGATCCAGCAGCTCGATAAACGGCACAGGATCCAGTTCTTCCACGTTGACCATATGCTTCACATCCCAATCGCCCCGGGCAATCAGAATAGCCGCAGCCGCAGCCGGCACACCTGCAGTATAGCTGATAGCCTGCGCTTCCACTTCTTGGTAGCATTCCGCATGATCGCAGGTATTGTAGATGAAAATTTCCCGTTTTTGGCCGTTCTTCACACCACTGATAAAATTGCCGATACAGGTTTTGCCGGAATAACCGGGCGCCAGCGATGACGGGTCCGGCAAGAGCGCTTTCAGCACCTTCAACGGCACTACTTCGGTTCCGTCCGGCAAGCGCACCGACTTTTCCGAAGTCATGCCGATATTGGTCAGCACGGAAAAAACGTTCAGATAATGATCGCCAAAACCCATCCAAAAGCGAATCGAGTTGGCGTCTATGTTCTTCGACAACGAATGCAGTTCATCATGGCCGGTGAGATATACCGGACAGCTTCCCACTACAGGAAAGTCGTAGTCCATACGGATAGAATGAACTTTTTGCAGCTTCCACTGGCGTTCATCCCAAGTCCATACCTTTTTAAACTCCCGGAAATTAATCTCCGGATCGAAGTTCGTGGCAAAATACTTGCCATGACTGCCAGCATTGACATCCAAAATATCGATAGTATCAATGGTGTCGAAATATTTTTTCTGCGCCAGCGCGCACCAGGCATTAACCACCCCAGGATCAAAGCCCGCGCCCAAAATAGCGGTAACGCCTTTTTCCGCACAGCGCTCTTTGCGCTTCCATTCGTAGTTGGCGTACCACGGCGGATTTTCACAAACCTTGTCTGGTTCTTCATGGATGGCTGTATCCATATATACAGCACCTGTTTCGATGCACGCCTCCAACACGGACATATTGACATAGGACTGTCCTAAGTTAAGAACAATCTCCGATTTCGTGTCCTGAATCAAGGCGACCAGTGCCGGAATATCCAATGCGTCCACCGCGCGGGAATAAAGTTTTTTCGCAGTATCCTTCAAGTGGTTTTTACGAAAGACGCTTTCAATAATAGCGTCACACTTGGACTGGGTCCGCGAAGCAATGCAAATATCTCCCAACACGTCGTTGTGCATCGCACATTTATGAGCTGCCACATGGGCCACGCCACCAGCACCGATGATCAAAACATTTTTTTTCATTTCTTCCTCCTTTTGCTTGTCAAAAAACGTGCTAAGACAAAGCCGTTCTAAAATCCTCATACCCAAATGATCGCACGCATTCCAGCGTACCATCCAACCGTTTTACCACAATAGCCGGCATCTGCAGGCCATTAAACCAATTCTTCTTTACCATCGTGTAGCCAGCCGCATCAATCAGACGAATTTCACTGCCGATTTCCAGCTCCCGCTCAAAGTCAAAGGTTCCGAAAACATCGCCGGCCAAGCAAGAACGCCCTGCGACCATATAGCTTCGCCTATTCTCTGGGGGCTGCTCCATCTTTCCTTCTAGACGATAAATCAAAAGATCCAGCATATGCGCCTCCACCGACGCATCCACAATAGCAATGTCCATTTCGTTGTGAACGATATCAACTACGCTTGTTACCAGTTCCGCGCAGCCGGTAATAGCACTTTCGCCAGGCTCCAGGTAAATTTGCACACCGTATTGAGCGGCAAATTCCTTTAGCAAAGCCGCAAATTCCTCCACCGGATATCCTTCTTTAGTAAAGTATAGACCGCCGCCCAGACTTAGCCACTGCAGTTGGTGCAAAAACTCTCCATAGGTTTCACCCAAACGCTGCAATTGATCTCGAAACGACGCCACACTGTCGTTTTCACAGTTATAATGAAACATCAAGCCGCTCAGAAGCGGCAACCGTCGTCGAAGCTCCACCATGTCCTGCACTCCCAAACGCGAATAACGCCGCGCCGGATCCGCCAAATCAAAGCCGGACGTACTAAAGCCCGGATTGACACGCAACCCCAGCTTGACCCCTTTAGTAACTTCGTGATAGCGATCTAACTGAGAAAACGAGTTAAAAATCACTTTATCCGCAAAAGACGCTACTTCCGCAACATCTGCCGCTGAATAGCCGACGCAATACGCATGGGTTTCCTTGCCGAATTTTTCATGCCCCAAGCGCGCTTCATACAAAGAGCTTGACGTCGTGCCATCCATATACTGGCTCATCAGTTCAAACACAGACCAGGTGGCAAAGCATTTCAGCGCCAACACGGACTTGGCCCCGGACAATTCCCGCACCTGTTTGATGATTTCCATATTTCGCTGTAGTTTTTTCTCATCAATCAAATAATAGGGAGTAGTAAGCTTCATCATCCTGTCTCCTATACTACGCGATTTCCTGCTACAACCGGTAGAGTCTACGCGTAAAGTTTACATTCTTTTTACACTAAACCAGCTTTATGCACTAGCCCTTGCTTTACAAAAAGGAAAAAATAGGCTACGCTCAGACATAAAGAAAAGTCCCTCAGATAATGCAACGTCCAACAATGCTAACGGACGGCTGCTCCCTGTGGAACCATGAACAGTATTTTGAGTGTACTACAAATAGCATATTTTCGCAAACATTTTCGCATCGCATTGCGAAATTTCCGTATTTGGGAGGAAATTCTCTATGTATACTGAATTCAAAGCCATTGTAATAGGCAATGAGCTGCATTTAAACAAAATTGCGCCGCATTTCGGCATTCAAAGAAAATTTAAATGGGAAGATCCGTTGCTGCTTAAGCAGGATCAACTTCAGGGCATTGTCAATAATGCCGACAGTAAAATGGTCTACCTTTTCCATTTTGGAAGCGTAGTTTGCGTCAATCTGCAACATCATGAAATCCTGGATGTTATCCACTACTTGAAGCGCTTAGAGCCAGAAATAGATATTTCGCAAAGCTTCCCTTATGAGGATGATTATAAGCTCGAAGTCAACTCTGAAGCAGACTTTTCCATCAACAACGATAGCCTTGTTGTAGACGCTCAATGCGACTACCATCTTGAAATCATCGCCACCATTTTAGCAAAATCTGTATCGCTTGAAAAAAACGAAAATGAAGTAGACGCTCTATTGGATCGCATTGAAGCGGTTGTCAACAATCTCAGCCGTGGCGAACTCGGCATGACGGACAGCGGTCTGGCCCGCATGACTGCCAACATTCTGCGGTTTCGTCTCAATACTCTTTCTTATATCATGCTGCTCGACAATCCGGACATCACCTGGGATAACGAGGCGGCGGCCTCGCTGCACAACGAGCTCTCCCTGCTCTTCGAGCTCAAAGAGCGCTATGAAAATCTTCGTCATAAAACCGAAACGCTCATGGACATCACGGAAGCCTTCTCCGGCTTGGTTCACGCCCGGCGCGGCACTCGTCTGGAGTGGGCCATCATTATCCTCATTATGATCGAAATTGTCCTTTATTTATACAGCATGTTTGTCAGCCCGCTGCACTAGTAAGCACGAAACACAGAAGAACAGAGAAATGCCAGAGAAGAAAATGCATTGAAAATAAAACCAGCCCCTGCGAACGCTTTGGCGTTCAGCAGGGGCTGGTTTTGATTTCTTACAGTTTCGGCAAGTCCTCATACTTCTCCACAATTTGTCCAACAAGACCGTACGCTTTGGCGTCTTCAGCGTTAAGCCAATAGTTGCGCAGGGTATCTTGCTCAACCTTTTCCAAGGGTTGGCCCGTACCGGCACTAATCAGACGGTTGATGCGGCTGCGAACCTTGACGATTTCTTCCGCTTCAATACGGATATCCGAGGCTTGGCCCCGAACGCCGCCGAGCGGTTGATGAATCATATAGCGCGTATTAGGCAAAGAAAAACGATCTTCCTTCGGAACGGACAGGTAAATGGTAATGCCGGCGCTGGCCACCCAGCCGGTACCGATTACCAGCACGCGCGGTTTCACAAAACGAATCATATCATGAATCGTATCGCCGGATTCAACATGCCCCCCGGGGCTGTTGATATACAATTTAATTGGTTCATCGCCTTGTTCTTGCAACAGAAGCAGCCGGGAAGCTACACTTTCCGCCACTTCTTGCGTAATTTCACCGGTAAGAATAATGGACCGGCTTGCTAAAAGTTGCTCTTGCCATTTCTGCTGGCTATTTTTGCTATCTTGCTCCATGGTATCTCCTCCATTTTTCAAAAAAACCGTTTCCATATTACTAGCTTTCTCCTCTTGATTTCTGCAAAAAAGCAGAGATTCCTGCAGCCGCTATTACACCGGGAAAATATGCTGCGCCGCATAGACGGCCAACGTCAGCGTCACCGCGCTCAACAAAGTAGACATCATAACCGCCTGCGAGGCAAAATCAGGACAACTCTTGCACTCTACGGCAATCAGCGCTGTATTTACTGCCGTCGGCACCGCATGAGCAATCATTACTGTTTGCGCTACTACGCCGCTCAGACCGAAACAATAGATATAAAAGATGGCCATCAACGGACTAAGCACCAATTTAATGAAGACAGAAGTATGTACATCCCGATCTCTAAAATCAAACTGCGTTTTAGCCAGCTGCACGCCCAACGTAATGAGCGCCATAGGAACCATGCCTGCTTTTAAATACTCCAACGTCGGCCAAAAAGGAGTGCCCGTAATATCTACTTCCAAGCTTTTCAAGGCTAACGCCAGCGGAATGGCGTAAATAGACGGCATTGTCAAAATGGTTTTCACGGAATCCCGCACACTGCTGTTCGCTCTGCCGGCATAAAAAAATCCCAGCGTATTAACGCCGATATTCTGCAAAACCAAAATCATGATTTGCGCGGTAACGGCTTCATTTAAATACGGCGTTTGGCCGTTAATAACAAATGGGGCGCCGCCAAAAATCAACGTAGCAAGAGAAACACCTATGTTGCCCGAATTATTGAACATAATCGAGCTCTTAAACGCATTGGCCAGACCAATATCATAACCGCGCCGCTTGGCAATAACCCGAGATAATAGATCGTTTGTTAGCAGCATCAAAATGCCGCACATCAATACTTTCAACAAATCCAGCTTCAAATCAGTAGTATAGAGATTCACAAAAATAAACGCAGGAACAAAAAGATAAAACATCAGTTTTGTAAGACTTAAAATCTGAATTTCAAACTTCTTTGCAATTATAAATCCCAACGCAATCAAGAAAAAAATAGGAATAATGTTATGACTTAGAATATAGAAAAACACACCCATACTTATACAGCTCCCGTCTTACCGCCCTAGCGACTATGCTTCCTATTGTCGCACCCGTCTCCAGCGCCGTCAAGGGAATCACTTGCACTTTATATGTTAAAAACGAAACACAGAGCAACGGAGGAACAGAGGGCAGCAGAAGAGCCATTTCTTTCTCTGCCAAACTCTGACAACTCCACAACTCTGTGAAAAATAGTTTTACCTTTACGCTAGCATATCCACTTGGCCACCCAGCTTTTTATTCGGATCCGGCGGCTTCGCTTCTGCGGCAGTTGTCGTTTTTGTTTGTCCGCCAGATACATAGCTGCGACCGCATTCCGGACAAACTGAAGTATAGATTTGAACGCTCTGCGAGAGAACCTTGCGTCCTTCCGACTGAGCTGACGCTTGTTCTCGCGTCACATGCTCCTGCTCATGAGAGCTGACCGCCGCCGCTGCATTTTCCGGCGCAATATGCGTAGGGCTTTTAAAAGAAACGCCCGGATCATCGGAACCATCCTGGTATGTTCGATTCTTGCAGGTCTGGCACTCAATCTGCCCCACCTGCTTTAACCGTCTCACCTCTGGGTCCGCCCAACTATTCTTAGCAGCCTCGGACAACTCCAGTTTGTACGCGGGGCCAATCTGAGCCTGCCAGCTATTTTCCTGTCCCGCCGGAGAAGCGCCGGACAACGGCGTATTTTGTCCCTGCCGGTTTAGCGCCTGTATATTGCCGCTAGGTTGCGGTTGAATCAACAAGCCAGCCATATCCTCTTCCCCCCTGCTGCATACACTATGTATAGTATATCGAGTAGTTCTTTGGTTTTCTAAACATACTTTTCACACAAACCTCTAGCATTGTCAGTCTTCGTATTTCCAGGCATAATAATAGTACTATATTCCTTATTCACCAGGAGGCCTGCCAACATGGAACAGATTTTTCTAAATCTCGGCATTCAGTGCACGGAAACCGGCTTATGGAAAGAAGCGGAAGAAGCCTTCTGCAAAGCGTTGGAACTGAATCCTAACTATGCGCACGCTTACAGCAACTTAGGCTTTGTCCTGCAACAAACCCGGCGTTTCTCCGAAGCGGAGGCCTGCCTGCGAAAGGCTCTTGCTATTGATGCAAAAATGATCAGCGCTTACAACAACCTGAGCCTGCTGCTGATGGACACTCGCCGCTGGGGCGAAGCAGAGAAAGTGTTGCGTCAAGCAATACAGCTTAGTCCCAAAACTGCTGAACTACATAACAATCTAGGCTCTGTCTATCTGGAAACTGGCCGCCCCCGTCAGGCGGAAGCTTCCTTCCGGCAGGCCGTCAAAATCAACTCTGCATTTACCGAGGCTCATTACAACCTTGGCTGCCTCTTTAAAAGCCTGGGCCGCTTGGAGGCCGCCGAAGACTCCCTGCGGCGCGCCTTGAAACTACAACCGCAATATGCAGATGCTCAATTCGCCTTGGCGACGCTCTATTTGCTGCGCGGTCAGTTCACCAAAGGCTGGCAGAGCTACAATGCTCTACGTATGCGCCAACAAGTCGCCCGAGCCTCGTCCCTGCCCCGCTGGCAAGGAGAGGATCTGCAGGGCAAACTGCTGCTGCTTTTTTACGAACAGGGTTTTGGCGACACCCTGCAGTTTTGCCGCTACCTTCCACGGGCGGCAGCCCTAGCCACCCAGACTACTGTCTGGATACAGCCGCAGTTGCAACGGCTGCTGCAGGCTTCTTGGCCGCAGCTAAACTTTTATTGCGGCGAAGAAGCACCGGCGCAAGAATTTGACTATGCCTGCGCCTTGCCTAACTTACCCATGGTCTTTGGCGCCGCCAACGACACTTTATCCGGTGTCTCTTATCTCACCGCTCCTGCTGCAGACTGCTTGCAAAAAGCAAGCTGGCTCAAAGAAAGCACCACAGCAGGCACGTTCAAAATCGGCTTAGTTTGGGCTGGAAACCCTCAGCATCACAACGATCTCAACCGTTCCTTACCGCTGGCTTCTATGGCTCCGTTGTTTACGCTACCGGGAATTTCTTGGATCAGCCTGCAAGCGCAAATTCCCGCAGAAAGCGCAGTTGCTTGGCCGGAAAATCTTTTAAATGTTTCTGCTCAATTGCAAGATTTTGCGGCTACCGCAGCGCTGATTGCTAATCTGGATTTAATCATCACCGTCGATTCCGCGGTAGCTCATCTGGCCGGCGCTTTGGGCAAAAAAGTCTGGACGCTCATTCCCTTCGCGCCGGACTGGCGCTGGCAACTCAAACGCACAGACAGCCCCTGGTATACCTCTATGCGTCTCTTCCGGCAGCCTAAGCCGGGCGACTGGCAGACACCGCTCACTGCTATACGATGGGAATTAGAGAGAATACGGAATGCAGAGTAAGCAACGTAACAGCGGGGATACCGAGGGAGTACGAAAATATTTTTCAAAGCAAGAGGAGCCGCGCGATTGCGCGGCTCCTCTTAGTTATACGATTTAATTGTCTGCTTCGGTCAACGGCCGCAGGGTTTTGCCGTATTTGATACGCCACCAGGACAGACCCCGGGCGGAATCTACTTCCATGCGAATTTTTTCCGCATCCGGCGGTGCAATGCCCGCCCGCGCTGAATGAGGCTCGCAGCGTTCGCCGCTGTCAGCATCGCCGATATAATCAGCGGTAAGCCAAAAACCGTAGTTGATGCCAAAGGAGCTGCCCCGCGTCAAACTGGGCCCAAGCGCATAGTACTCAAAGCCCGGAGGCGCAATCAGTTCCATCAAGGTCGCCGTCAAGTTAATATGGCTGCCTGCCGCGGTTTCTGGAATCGCTTCTTTATGAATTCCTTTGCCATATACCACCAACGGAATAGCATAGCGCTCATACATTGTCGGATTAACATCCAGGTTCAAACGATCTGCGTGATCGCCAACGATCACAAAAACACTGTCCGGATACCGTTTCTTGGCTTCCGCTATAAACTGAGACAGCATTTTATCAGCATACCAGAAATGGCCCAGCTTTTTCACCATTTCCGGATCTTGCTTGGCTTTTTCCGGCAAGATCGCTTCCATGGCCGCCCGGTCATAGCCTTCCGCGTCTAGATCCACCGTATATGGAGAGTGATTGGATACATTCAAAATCATATGAAAGCCTGGCTGATCATCCTGGATACGCCCCAAGACAGCCTGGTAAAGATCTCGGTCATCGCAACCCCAGACATTGCCGCTTTCACTGGCCAAATCCCCTTTGCCATAAAAAGCATCAAAGCCTTGGGCCAATGTAAATTCTCTGATTTTTTCCCAGGAAGACGGTCCTGCATACCAAAAATCGCTTTTATAGCCCAGACGCTTCATTTGCGCCGCCAAGGCGGTGCTATACGGCTCTTTGTAGGCATCTGGCAGCTGATTCAGATACAAATTGGCATCGGCAAAACCAGCAACAATGCCCATAACGCCGGAAATCGTGCTCAAGCCGTTGGGCAGCAAGTTGGGCGAATACGCTGCGTTATCCTGGGCGATAATCTGTTTGACGCCGTTAGCGATGTTTAGGTATTTGTATTGCGGCAACAGCGGCCAATTGGCATAGCTTTCACTGACAATAAAAAACACATGCCTTGGCGGCGCAGCTTGCCCTACCACAACTCGGCGACGCAGAAAATCATCAATTTCCTTAGAATCCACCTCGCGCCCGGCCACATAATTTCCGTAAGCTCCAAGCTTTTGGGGATCCATGAATAAACCGGTAGACGAAGCAATGCGCTCATGCAAAATATATGCTCGGTAGAGCGCATGCATATCATCCAAAATAGCTTCATTGAGAAGCTGGTCCCGCGTAACACCTGCATTTTCCCAATCGATATTGTGAATATCGTCCATCGTACCGCCGTACGATACAAAAATAGCGAAATAATATACCCCTACAAGCAACACTGCACGCAGGGACAAATTTAAATACCACCGCGGCAGCTTGGGAAACGAAAACGTCCCCGCTGCAAGCAGGCGCTTAAGCAAGCGACACAGCGCCCAAGCTGTCACGCAAGCTAGCACAAAGCGCAACGGCAGATTATATTGCTCGATAACCGTATAAATAATAGCCATCACATCATCATTTACCGTATTGAACAGCAATTGGTTGAAAGCCACGCGAAATTCCTGATAATACGGCAGTCGAGCATGAAATAAAAAGTTCAGAACCACCACATAGGCCGCTCCCAAATAGTAACGCAAATGAGCCAGCCGCTGCCACGGGAAAATGAGCCGCAAGCCGGTACAGCATAAAAGGGGCGCCAAAATCAACAAACCGGTGCTCTTCAAGCTAAGGCGCAAGCCATAATATAAGGCTGTCCCAATGTCTTCCCATGTAGCCGCATCACTCATAAACGAATGCAAAATGACGATGAAGGCAATACGAAATAGAGTAAACAGCGCCAAGACAAAAACAAACAATTTACAGTCCTGCTGCAGTTCTCTAAAGAACTCATCCCAACTTGCAAGTTTAATTGTAAACCCAACCTTTCTCGCAACCGCCGCAAGATATACCGTCAATAAAATCAGCATCTTAAGGCAGTACAAGGTATTTCTGATAACGCTTCGATCTATTATACCAATAAACCCTTCTGCGCGCAGTCCTCTTTTACAAAAAACATTCTTACGCCTGGAAGATTGAATAGAGGGCTCCAATGAGTAGGATTGAAGGCCGCGTCGGCGGCAATGATTATATTTGAGACTTTCGGGAAACAAGACGGTCCGCAGGACGAAAAAGCAGGGGAATGCGGATGACAGTTTCGCCTGTTTGAGCGCAGCGAGTTAAGAAACTGCCGTCTTCCCCTGCTTTTTCGAGGCGCGCGGAAATCTTGTCTCAAATACAGTTATGCCGCCGTTTAGACAGAAGCTCCTCGCCCTTGATAACTCTAGATTTTCCAGCCGTAAAAACTTATAAATTCTGGTATAGTAAAAAAAGCCATGGTAAAGAGCACTGCCCTTTTCCACAGCTTTTCTACCTATTCTTCTCAATCAGACTGAGGACAATACAAATATTTCTCGCACACCCAGCCTTCCATGCCTTCAAGGTTTTTATCAGCAGCCCGTACCACCAATACCCGCACGTAGCCGTTCAACTGGCAAGGATTGCGATTATACAGATACTGCACCACGTCTTTTTTCACTAAAATGCCAATCACGGCGCTCTCCAAGTTCGGCGCTGTGCGCAAATTCACCTGGTCTACTGAAACAATGCCTGCTGCAGCCGCTTGCACCGTCGCTGCCTGCCCTCCGATGCCGAGTAAGCAAAGCACCATCAATATCGTCAGCACCCAATGTTTCATTTTCGACACCTCTTGCTGTTCTTTATTGTTTTATATATTCTTTTTTTCGCATCCAAAACCCTACTGACTCCAAAATTTGCAGTTATTTATTTTCTTCTTGCCACATCTCATAGCGCAGTTGGTTTTTCCCCTGATGCTTCACTTGATACATCAGCGCATCGGCATACTGTACCAGATCATCGATGGATGGCGGCGACTGTTGACAAGTAACAGCGCCCACGCTGAAGGTCACCGGCCAACCGGCCGCATCCATGCGCTGTTGCAATCGCTCACGCAACCGTTCCAGCACGCTTTGAGCTGCCCTATCCGTTTCTGGCAAAAGCAAGGCAAACTCATCTCCTCCCAGCCTCGCTACGATATCACTTTGGCGCACCAGTTCGGCAAGCACTGCACCGATCTCACACAGCAGTTGATCTCCTGCCTCATGACCTCTTGTATCATTGACTTGCTTGAAATGATCCACGTCAATATAGCACACCGTTAGAGAATGTCCGTAGCGCCGACTGCGTTGTATTTCCTTTTCCGCCATAGTGAAAAAAGCTCGCCGATTATATAAGCCTGTCAAAGCATCGTAAAACGCCGACCGCTCTATCATTTGATAAGCAAGCCGTAACCGGCCGGTTACTTCGGCCACAGCTAGAAAAAAGATAGCATGATTCACCGAAGCCCAATATACGCCCCAGGGCAGCTTATAAACGTAGTCGTCTAGCCAATCGGCCATACCCCACGCCGCCACAGCTAAAAAGGCTATGTTGCGTCCCCAGGCAAGTCCTAGTTGCCAAGACGCCAGCCCTACAGGCAGCAAATAAAAGATAGACAAATCGATCTCATGGATGG
This sequence comes from uncultured Anaeromusa sp., assembly GCF_963676855.1. Lineage (NCBI taxonomy): Bacteria > Bacillati > Bacillota > Negativicutes > Selenomonadales > Sporomusaceae > Anaeromusa > uncultured Anaeromusa sp. The sequence goes on along the minus strand of NZ_OY781460.1, from coordinate 1,253,203 downwards.
TCAAGTAATCCAGATAGGCAATGCCCGCAAGCAACACACACAAGCTCGCAAAATAACCTACATTCCTTTTGCTGAAGTCTGCTGCCACCATTTGCGCCTCCCTGCCACACGAGTTTTTTATCGATATATCTTAGTTTCTACTTTACCAAATAAAAACAAATTTTCCCACAAAAAGGCAAAATTACTGTGACTTAGGATTCAATCTGTACTTATAGGAAGGCGCAGATGTATAATAGACACAATGTATTTCTTCTATCCAAAGCAATGAGAGGATGACAACCATTTTGGATAAAATTACGCTCCTCATCCCCTGTTACAATGAACAGGAGGTTTTGGAACAACTTTGGCTGCGTTTAAACGCAATTCTTGCCGAAATTCATACTGCTTCTTTTGAAATTCTTTTCATCAACGATGGCAGTACCGACAATACGCTGCACGTCATCAAGACGCTCGCCGCTCAACATCCGCAGATTTCCTATTTGGACTTGTCTCGGAACTTCGGCAAAGAGCTGGCCATGATCGCTGGCCTAGATTACGCAGACGGCGACGCCGTCATTATTATGGATGCCGATTTACAGCATCCTCCTGAGCTTATTCCAGAGATGATCACCTATTGGAAAGAAGGCTATGATGATGTCTGCGCCAAGCGGCGTCAGCGCACTGGAGAATCCTTCATCCGCCGTTGGGCGGCCAACACCTTTTACAGCCTGCTGCAAAAAATATCTACAATCAAAATTCAAGAGCATGTAGGTGATTTTCGCCTGTTGGACCGCCGCTGCGTAGAAGCTATCAAACTAATGCGCGAGACCCAACGCTACACAAAAGGCATTTTTAGTTGGATCGGTTACCGCAAAAAAGAAATCCTTTTCGACTCTGCGCTGCGAGCCGCCGGTACTACAAAATGGAGTTGGCTGAAACTGATCAATCTGGCTATCGAAGGCCTTACTTCTTTCACGACTTTCCCCTTGCGACTCTCTTCCATTGCCGGTCTGGGAATTTCCCTTATCGCCTTTGCCTATATGGGCTGGATCATCTTTAACACCCTGATGTTTGGCGATCCCGTACAAGGCTTCCCCACGCTAGTATCGATCATCTTGTTCTTGGGCGGTATCCAGCTCATTTTTCTGGGCGTCATCGGCGAATATCTGGCACGGGTTTTCAATGAAACCAAGCGCCGCCCCTTATATCTTGTCAACGAATATAATGGCAAGAAAAGCCTGTATCGCCGTGACCGCCTACATTTTGAAGACCAGGGAGAGAATTGACTTGAAGCTATGCAAGATAAGTCAAACCAGTTCTTATATTGTTTTTGGCCTGCTGACCACATTGGTCAATTTTCTCGTCTATCTATTTTTCACCAAGACGATTCCTTTGGACTACAAAATCGCAGCCTCTCTGGCTTGGATTCTGGCAGTCCTTTTCGCCTTTATCACCAATAAGTTCTACGTCTTCCAAAGTCGCAAAACCGATATCGCCCTTCTCTGCAGAGAGTTTTCCAGTTTTCTCTTTTTCCGAACACTTTCGTATTTTGCTGATATTCTTTCGATGATTATCATGGTCGAAGCACTGCTCATCCCCGATACTGCAGCGAAACTGGCGGCAAGCGGGCTTGTGGCGATTCTCAACTATTTTGCCAGCAAGCATGTGGTCTTCCGTTTAGGGAACCGATGACTTATGCTAATAAAAGCGCTGGATGCGCCTAGGCTCGGTTACGGCGGCAATGCTTGTATTTGAGACTTTTATTGGAGCAAGTCGGTCCGCAGGACGAAAAAGCGAGTTAAGACGGAATACAGTTTCACCTGTTTGAGCGTAGCGAGTTAAGAAACTGCCGACTTAGCCCGCTTTTTCGAGGCGCGCGCAAATCTTGTCTCAAATGCAAGTAAGCCGCCAGCTTTCGGCTTACAAGCATAAGAAATTTTACTATCTGACACAGAAAAAGGAGTACTCATGCGAAAACTCATTGTCAACGCCGATGATTTCGGCCGCCATGCTTTAATAAACGATGCTGTCATCCAAGGTCATGTAGACGGCTGCATCACCAGCGCCACCTTGATGCCCAGCGCTGCCGCCTTTGACGACGCCGTAGCTAAGGCAGCCGCTCATCCTTCTTTAGGAATAGGAGTGCATTTGACGCTCATCGGCGAGAAGCCCTTGCTGCCGCCAGAGCAAATCCCCAGCTTAGTCGACAAGAACGGCCAGCTTGCTGAAAAATACCCTCAGTTTATGGCCCGTTTTTTTAAAGGCGCCGTTTCTTTAAAAGAAGTACGCGCCGAATTGGCGGCGCAAATTCAAAAAGTTGTCGACAGTGGCGTACAAGTTACGCATATTGACAGTCATCAGCATCTCCATGTGCTGCCTGGGATTATCGACATCGCCTTAGAACTGGCCGCCGCCCACCAAATCAATGCGGTGCGCATCCCTTCCGTGCCGCTCGGCTTTACCGGCGGCTACTCCTGCACGCCTGGACAGTTCGTCGGCCGTTCCGGCCTTATCTTTCTAGCCGCTTTAGCCCGTCGCAAGACGCGACAACGCGGTTTTCGGACACCGGATCATTTCTACGGCATTGTCGCCGGCGGCGGCCTGCGGGAAGAAAGCTTATTAGAAATTTTGCGCAATCTGCCTACAGGCTCCACGGAAATCATGATTCATCCTGGCGTCGACAACCAGGCTTTAGCATCCGCCTGCGGCTGGGCGCACCAGTTCGAAGAAGAACTGCAGACGGCCCTAAGCCACCAAGCCCAGGCACTGCTCAAAGAACGGCAGATCACCCTGGCTTCCTTCCGGGATATTCCGTGAATTGATTAATACAAATTTGAACACAGAGTAACAGAAGAAAAATAAATTCTGGTACACCAATAAAAACGGGAAGATTCGTTAAAGCGAATCTTCCCGTTTTTATTCTATATCTTTGTACTCAAGCTTTAAAGTTCGTGCTTGAATCTTTCTCTGTTCCCCTCTGTGGCTCTGTTACTCTGCGCCCTATTCTTTCTCTTGCAGCTTAATCGTTTTCAGCCCGTAGTAGTTGCAAAGCAAGTCGCGAGACACGGAATTGTTCAAGTCTTCAAAGTACACATGCCGCAGCACGCGATTTTTAATGGAAATAGGCGCCACTTCGAGCTCTGTCGCTCCTTGAGCCGCCATTTCCTGTACATAGGCCATCCGTACTCCATCTTCCCGATGAATCGTCACATACTGGTTCAAGGTTGCCGCCATCATGGGCAGCAGAACCAAGGCCGCAAACAAAGCCAGGTATTTCTTGCGAGCCGTCTCCAAAAAGTATTGACGCACTTCGGGCACGGTGAATACGCCGGTAGTCGCAATCAGCAAAAACGTGACCGAACCAAAGGTAGCCCGTGCCGGAAAGCGCGGCGACGCCACCATGACAAAATGGTTAAACAAAGCCAGCGCCAGCCAAGCCGCTACATGCCAGCAAGCCGGATGAGCCGCCATAATCTCCCGCCAGCGAATGCCTGCTACAAGGCCTTGCAGATCCTTTTTGCGCAGCGACAGCTTAGTGAACGCATACCGATACAGTTGCGCAATCGTGAGCAGATAGATCAGCATCTCTTCCAGACCGGACAGGGTATTGAAAAGCTGCACCTGCAGGCGCGGCGTCGCAACCCCCAATGGCACGGCCACCTTAGCCATCAGCAGCGGTCCCAGCCAAGTAGAAAAGAAGTGTCCATTGCTATAGGAAAGCAGTAAAAAAGCAATCACAGCCATAGTAATGACGGAAGAAAAAATAAAACGTCTGTCCAGCTTCCGGTTTTTCGCTACGGCAGCAGCGCCTTTCTCATGACACACAAGTAAAACCCGCCAGGCCAAGAGCAAAAACAGGACTATCGGCAGCACATAGAGCAGAGCTTCCGCTCCGGCCGCCAGCAGATTCGTAAAATGATAAAGCAGCTTTGTTTTAGAATCATCAAAGCGCACATAGTTTCCTGGCGCAGCAACCAGCATGACCATACCCAGCACCGCCCCCAAAGATCCGGTCAGCATCCATGTTTTCAGTTGTCTCTTTCTATAAAAATAAAAAGTGGCGCAAACACTGACAAAAGCCGTGGTAGCCGAAGTATTTTCAATGCCCCAACCCGCCAGAATGCCCAAAAACAGCATACCTACAGCAGGTAAAAACCATCCTTGCCAAAGTTCTCGTCCCAACGCTTGAAAATGGTAAGGCAGAAAAAACGCAAGAATCAACACGGCAGTGAACAAATACGTGCAGGAACCGGCCATCCAAATTGTCACTTCCGCAAAATGTGGCAGCCCTAACCAAGTAAAGGCGATGAGTAACAATAAAACATGAGGCTGAAAGCGCCACGTAATCTGACGTTGCGAATGCCAATACATCAACACAATCAAGGCTACATACATAAAAGAGTTGAATAGGTTAAACCAGAATTTGCCTGCCAGCAAAAAACTGCTCAGCACTACATACGCTGTCATGCGTCCGCCATGGGTCAAATAATGGGCGTACATAGATTGAAATACATCCGGCCAAACCGCCAATTTATCCATAGTCCCCCAGATCAAGGAATACCAATAATCATCGCGGTGCAGCGGCATAAGAAAATTCAGAGACAACATATACACAAAAAGCAACGCCAGCATCCCCCACGATAAAAAATCATTGCGGCTATATGCTTTTTTTTCTTGCATTTCCATGGATTTTTTAGTTCCTCCTTGTTCGTTACACAATACTACTTGAGCGCTTCCTTAGTGTACCACAAAAATCACCCCCTGCCATCTTTCTTACCATACGCTTCGTATCGTATCGCTTTTCTCATTCCCCAGCAGCGCGGATGTTAATTTACACTAACATTTGACTATTTTGTTTTTGTAATATTTTTTGTAACTTTACCATTGACAAAGATTAGTCATTTTGCTAAATTATAACCAAGGTTTTAATATACAAAATGCATTGAAAGGGAAAAAGCCTAGCGCCGTGTCACTTCAGAGAGCTGTTGGTTGGTGTGAAACAGCGTACTGCGCTATAGCGAAACTCACCCTTGAGCATTCACCCGAACGCAATCAAGCAAGTAGGCGTGAACGGGCATCTCGCCGTTATCACGAGAGGGGCATCGCCTATATGGGCCGCGCCTACAGAGTGGATATATTTCATATCAACAAGAGTGGTACCACGGAAGTGTATGCTTTCGTCTCTTGGCAGCAATGCCAGGGGACGATTTTTTTGTTTCCGCCCCCTGGAAAACAAAAGCAGAGGAGAGATTAGTATGAAAATAGCTTTTTCCACTTTAGGTTGTCCTGATTTTGGTTGGCGCGATATTTATTCTCTGGCGAAAGACTTCGGCTTTGACGGCATCGAAGTCCGCGGCTTGGGAGATAAGCGTTTCACAGGTCCAGCCCAGCCTCTTTCTGAAGATCAATGGCCGCACACCAAGAAAAAATTGGAAGAGCTGCGTCTTGAGATTTCTTGCCTTTCCTCCGGCTGCTGTCTGAAATTTGCCGAAAAAGCCGAAGAAAATCATAAAGAGCTCGTCCGTTACATTACGCTAGCCGGTAAGTTGGGAACGCCGTATGTCCGCATTTTGGGAGATATTGGCCCGCAGTCCAATGGCGATGTCGACGACCAAATTGTTCTTGCGGCCCTGCGTCGCTTGATCCCTATTGCCGAAGTTAATCAAGTCACGCTTCTGGTAGAAACATCTGGCGTGTATGCCGATACAAAACGCTTGAGCCAACTACTCAATCAGGTAGCCAGCGATGCCATCGGCGCTTTGTGGGACATTCATCATCCTTACCGTTTCGCAGGAGAAACGCCAGAGCAAACGGTGCAGCACTTAGGCGCTTACATCAAATACGCTCATGTCAAAGATTCTGTCGTTAGCAACAATGTCATTCAATACCGCATGCTCGGCGAAGGGGATTTGCCGATTGCGCAAATTATGTCCGCCTTGAATTCCATCAAATACGCAGGCTACCTCTCTTTAGAGTGGGTTAAGGCGTGGGCGCCGGACCTGGCCAATGCCGGGGTTGTCTTCCCGCATTTCGCCCATTTCATGAATCGCTTTATTGAAAAGAACACGTCTAAAGGCCGCTTGTTTGACAACAATGCCAAAACCGGCAAGTACATCTGGGAAAAAGACAGCCTCATCGACCTGACCTTCCCTCAGGTACTGGATCATATCGTAGCTGAATTCCCTGACCAGTACGCTTTTCGCTATACCACCCATGACTACACACGCACCTATGCCGAATTCCGAGACGATGTAGATGCTTTTGCCCGCTCTTTAATTGCTTTGGGCGTAAAACCTGGCGATCATGTCGCCATCTGGGCTACGAATGTACCGCAATGGTTTATCACCTTCTGGGCTACCATTAAAATCGGCGCCGTTCTGGTCACTGTCAATACCGCTTATAAAATCCACGAAGCAGAGTACTTGTTCCGCCAATCGGACACACATACGCTGGTTATGATCGACGGCTACAAAGACTCCAACTACGTCGAAATTATGCAAGAGCTTTGCCCCGAGTTGGAGCACACCAAACCCGGAACGCCGCTGCATTCGGTCCGACTGCCGTTCTTGCGCAATATTATTACCGTCGACTCCCAACAACTGGGCTGTCTGACCTGGGACGAAGCGGTCGATCTGTCGGAAACCGTGCCAGTTGAGGAAGTCTACCGCCGGGAGCGCGCTCTCAACAAGCATGACGTCTGCAACATGCAGTACACTTCCGGCACTACCGGCTTCCCAAAAGGCGTCATGCTGAGCCACTACAATGTCGTCAACAACGGCAAAAACATTGGTGACTGCATGGATCTGTCCACCGCCGACCGCATGATGATCCAAGTGCCCATGTTTCACTGCTTCGGCATGGTTTTGGCCATGACCGCCTCCATGACGCACGGCGTCACCATGTCGCCTTTGCCGTATTTTTCTCCCAAACAATCTTTGGAGTGCATTAACCGCGAGCAGATTACCTGCTGCCACGGCGTTCCCACCATGTTTATCGCCATGCTGGAACATGCGAATTTCCCCGAAACCGATTTTTCCCACATGCGTACAGGCATCATGGCCGGCAGCCCCTGCCCTACCAAAGTCATGCAGGATGTCGTCAACAAGATGAACATGACGGAAATCACTATCGTTTTCGGCCAAACCGAATCCGCCCCCGGATGCACCCAGAGCCGCGTGGACGATTCCATTGAACTGCGAGTCTCCACTGTTGGCCGCTCCTTGCCGGGCGTAGAATGTAAAATTGTGGATCCCGAAACCGGCGAAGATTTGCCGGACAATGTTTCCGGCGAATTTGTCGCTCGTGGCTACAACATCATGAAAGGCTACTACAAAATGCCAGAAGCAACTGCCGCCGCCATCGACAAAGACGGCTGGCTGCACACCGGCGATTTGGCCAAACGCGATGAAAAAGGCTATTTCAAAATTACAGGCCGCATCAAAGACATGGTGATCCGCGGCGGCGAAAACATCTATCCCAAAGAAATCGAAGACTTCATCTACACCCATGAAAAAGTCAAAGATGTCCAGGTCATCGGCGTGCCGGACAAGCAGTACGGTGAAGAAATCATGGCTTGCGTCATTTTGAAAGACGGCACAACCATGACCTCGGACGAACTCAAAGATTACATCCGTTCTCACATGGCCAAACACAAAACCCCTCGCTATATTGATTTTGTCAGCGAATTCCCGATGAATGCCGCCGGCAAGATCATGAAGTACAAAATGCGCGAGCAGGCAGTGGCCAAGCTTGGCCTTACAGCAGACAGCAAGGTCGAAACGGCGTGACAAGAATACGTAACACAGAGAAACAGAGAAAAGCCAAACGAAAAAGAGGGCTGCCTTTTAAAGGCGCCCTCTTTTTGCTATTGGTACGTAAAAGCATTCAAAATTAACCCATCAGCACGCTAACAACCTCTTTGAGAGTGTCGGCTTCGCCGACATTGCCAGGAAAAATCACATAAGGAATGCGGGGAAATTTGCTTTCTTCGCCTGTCTGCCATACCGGAATGCCCGGTCGAACCTGCCCCAGAACGCGGGCGCGTTTAACCTGTAACGCCTTGGTTCCAATATCGCTGGACGTAATACCCCCTTTAGCCACAACAAAAGCTGGCGTCACCCGCAGCTTTCCGACTAACGACTGCACGGCGTCAGAAATTTTCACCGAACGTCGCAATGCTGCTTCTTTGGACTCACCTTCCATAGATAACAGCTTACGCTTGGTATAAACGACAACCGTTTTACCGCTCTGCAGCAACGCCTCTTCTCGCTGCAAAACCGCTTCAATCTCTTCGTCAAAACGATCTTCTTCCAGCACTAAGTCGGAATTGAATTCCAGGCTGCAGATGCCGGGAAGCTCTTTTAAGCGTTCTAACTGCTGCGTCGTTTTGAGCGTATGAGAGCCAACTACAACAATACCACCTGTGGTGAGGGGCCTCTCCAACATATCCTCACGGGTTAAAAGAGATCGATCGGATACAGCACCTAACTCTTTCACTAAACCGGCTGCCGTACGGAACAAAAAGCTTTTCCCGCGACCAAGAGCCTGGTATAAAGCTAGACAAAACACTTTCACGTCACACGCATCCACGGCATTAACGACCACCTTGCCGAAGCCACTAATGCGAAGCAGTTTTGCGGTAATGGCTTCCACCTGCAGGCTCCGAAGTTCCTCTAAGGAAATGGTAGTTACATTTTCGCTGCGATAGGCGCCACCGGTTTTTTCTTCTACATATGCCGTCAAATCTGAGGCGCTGTAGCCAAACGTCTTATCCTTAGCAAATTCGGTTTCTCCCGCTGGCACTAATTGTTCGCCATAACGAACATAGTGTACATTGCCAATCGTAAAGCGCCCGCCTTCTTTAAAATAGGGGCAGAGAATTTCGCCATCTACTACCTGTCCGCTTTCGTTTTCCCACTGCTCTTTCAAAATCTGCGTCTCCAACGGATAATGTCCCCGCAGCGTAGAGTCACTGCGATTGACCAGCAGAAACGGTTGCTCCAATTCCCGCGCCACTTGCGATACCGTCCTTGCAATCTCTTGATGCGCCTTGATCGTCTCTGCTTCCGTAAAGCCGCGAGAGTTAGTCAGAATATAAAACATCTTGGCTTCTTCCAAAAAGCCCTGACGAACACTGTCATAGGACCAGTCCGTGTAGACAGACAAATCGTGAACTGTCTGCACACCCGTGGGATCATCATCCAGCACAATAATTTTATGCTTATCCCCAGCGACCGCCGCTTCCAACAGATGTTGTAACTTCACTGCGTCTACAGGGGGGAAGCTATCCAACACCGCCGCGTCTAAATTAGGGCCTTGCTTATTCTTCGCCATAATGCTCATTGACCGCCTATGTTAAAATATTGCCGCGCTTCTTCCGGATTCATAGGTTCCTTGTCCATCGCCTGCAAAAGCCGGACTGTTTTTTCTACCAAGGGCACATTACTCCCCACAACAGTATGTGCATCCAAATAGCGACTGTCTTCAAAGCCGATGCGCACCGTACTGGCTCCCAAGCCTACAGCAGCTGCAATCAGACCAAAATCCTTCCGATGGGCCTGGGTGATACCCCAGAGCGTACCCGCAGGGATCATCTGAATCATGGCCGCCAGCGCTTGCGGCGTAGCTGGAGCTTCTCCTTGATGCCCCAAAACAATACTAAAAAGCACGGGATCCACAAAATCATATTGCGCCATAAATTCCTGCATTGTGTGGATATGGCCAATCTCGAATACTTCCACTTCTGGCGTTTTCTTTTGTTTCAGCAGTTCCTTGATACAATATTCCACTTCGTCCAAGGGATTGCAATATACAGCTTTACCTAAATTAGTAGAACCCACATTCAAAGAGCACGCTTCCACTAACTCCGAATACAGCGGTACACAGCGTTCTTGAATGGATAAATTAGAAACGCCGCCTGTCGACACTTCAATAATCATATCGGATTGCTGGCGAATCAACTGCAGCGTTTCATTCAAAATCTCCATATCGGTCGTCAGCTGGCCCTGCGCATCTCTCACATGCAGATGTACCATCGCTGCGCCAGCCTTCCAGCACTGTAATACTTCCGCAGCAATCTTCTCCGGTACAATATTTGTATCCGTACTGGCTACTGGAGCCACCGAAACAAGCACCTTATTCATAGTTATCCTCCTTAAAATACGGAGAACCGCTGCTCGTTGCAGCGGTTCTCCATGCCCTTACTTGCCTGCCGCAAAATAGGCGATATATTTCTTTACTACTTCTTTTACATAGTCCAACTGGTGCAACGAGACTTCAGAAAAATGGAGTTGCGTGCCAGCCAGCAAGGCCGCCGTCTTATCAACTGCATATACAGATATTTCCGTATTCACATTCACCTTAGCGATACCTCGCTGCCGACAGGCGGTAATATCCGCCGCCGACAAACCGGAGCCTCCGTGCAAAACCAGCGGTATCTCCACCAGCTTGTTAATAGTTTCCAAAATATCGAGGCGTAAACAAGGCTCCGCCTTGTACAAACCATGCACCGTACCAATAGAAACCGCCAGCGCATCTACTTGCGTTTCAGCGACAAATTTTTGGGCTGTCTGGGGATCGGTATATGCTTCTACATCCTCTGGCGAGCCCTCATGCGAACGTTCGCCAGCCGCCAGACAACCGAGTTCCGCTTCTACCGATACTCCACAGGCATGAGCCATCTGGCATACCTTTTGCGTATTTTTTAGATTCTCTTCAAAAGAAAGAGCCGAGCCGTCATACATAACCGAGCCAAAACCGCTGCGAATAGCACGAAACACCGTATCTAAGCTACTGCAATGATCTAAGTGCAAACAGACCGGCGCGCCGCTGTCTTCGCTTAAGCTTTTAGCTAACGAGACTGCTGTTTCCAACGACATATTTTTCAAATACTTAGCGCCAAAAGCCAGAATAACCGCCTGCTTGGCCTCCGCGCCAGCCTCGATAATGCCTTTAAAGGTTTCATAATTATAACCGTTAAATGAGCCTACTGCGTACTTCTCCTGGTACGCTTGCTGCAAGATATTGTTGAAAGAAACAAGCACAGATACAGCCTCCCAGCTCGCCACCTACAAGTCACAAGCTTACTTTTTCCCAGTATTCATAATGTTTTTCAATGACTTCACTAATCCTAGCGCGATTTTTTTCCTGCAGCACCTGCAACATATCCTGGTGCATACGCAGAAATTCTTCAGTGGCCTCTGTATCCAAAAACATCTCGATGGCTTTTAACCTGGATGCTTTGGTAATTTGGTCGACATAGTAGCAGATGCCCTCTAAAAGCGCGTTCCCCGTGACATCCACCAACACCTTATGAAACTCGGTATCCGCTTCAAAAATGTCACTGGCCTTTACCTGCGCTGCCGACATGGTCCGCTCCAATTCCTTCATGGCCTGTTCCAGCTTATGCAACGACTGAAAGTCCAGCTTGTCGATCGCCAACTGTAAAATACCCACATCAATAATTTTGCGCATCTCTACCAGCTGCTTGGCGGAATCTTTTTGTAGGATAATGCCGTACAGCACCGGAAAGAGCATCTTCTTGTCATAGTCCTGCTTGACGAAAGTTCCTTCGGCCCGTTTGATTACCAGCACGCCATAGGCCACCAGAATCTTGATAGCTTCACGCACCGAATTACGGCCTACCCCCATAGACGCGCCCAATTCATTTTCCGTCGGTATTTTATCCCCCGGCTTCAATTCCCCGTTAATGATAGCATTAGTAATATTTTCAACAATCTGCTCAACAACGGATTTGCCGCCAATTTCCTTTAAGAATGTTTCTGCTTGCATTCGGACCTCCTGATGCTATTTTTACCATTTCAGTATAACATCATACGTCGGTCCAAAACAATCAGTCAACAGTATGTGATACACTTGTTAGCTGCAAACTAGCGTCTACAGCGCAGCCGCTGCCGCTGCAACCTTCACAGCTACCTCGCCGTCTTCTTTCAAGCCACCGATGCCAACAGCACCTATGATCTGCTGTTGGGCATTCAACACCGGCACGCCGCCTGGCATGCCCACAAAGTTTTCATCGGCAAAATACGAAATATTAAGATTGTCTGTTTGCAGCCGACGCAGAAAATCCGCAGTACTAACGCCCATGCGGACCGCCGTATATGCTTTGTTCGGCGTCAATTTAATCGTCAATAGCTTGGCGCCATCCAACTTGTTGAAAAGCACCATAAAGCCGTCCTTATCGCATACCGCTACACTGAAAGGCTTAGCTCCGTATTCTTTGACCACCAGCTCTTCTGCATAAGCGCCAAGTTTTTTAGCTAAGTCCAAGGTCATGTTTTCCACAATCAAAAACCTCCTTGCTCAAATTTACTTCACTACTGCGCCGCTTTTTCCAGTTGCTGCTGCGCTTCCAGTTTTTCTTCTTTTTCTCGCCAATAGCTGGCCAGCATAGGACCGGTCAGATTATGCACCAAGTTGAAGATAGCCGCTGGAATAAAGGCCAACGGCGCCAGATGCGCCAATGCCAATGCCATGGCCAAACCGCCGTTTTCCATGCCAATTTCAAAACACAAAGCTTTCGATTTATACGGAGGCATGCCCACGCCCCGTGCAGCCCAGTAACCAGTCGCAAGGCCCAAGGAATTGTGCAAAACTACAGCCAACACTGCAACAATCGCTACATCCGCCAATTTATTGGCACTCAAAGCAAAGCCGGAGCTCGTAGTGACAAAAATAGCTACAACCGACACAATGGGAATAATCGGCATAATCTTATCGACGAAATCAGATGCCACAGCGCGGATAACCGCGCCTAGAACAACTGGCACCAAAACAATTTTCAAGATGTCAAACAAAATAGCGTTGGCATCAACTGGCACAATAGAGCCTACCAATAAGGCAAACATAAAAGGCGTAATAAAGGGAGCAATCAAGGTGTTAATCGTAGATACCGTAATGGATAAAGCGGTATCTCCTTTAGCCAAAAAGGTCATAACATTGCTGGCCACGCCGCTGGGGCAGCAACCTACCAAAATCAAGCCAGCCGCCAACACCGGCGGTAAATCAAGCACTTTGGTCAAAGCCAAGGCAATGAACGGCATAATCATATACCGCAGCACAATACCCCAGAATACATCCTTGGGCCGGGAAAAAACGAGTTTAAAGTCGCCCAGCGATACCGTAAGACCCATACTCAACATAACCGCCATAATGCAGTATGGCACGTATTTGGCCAACGGCTTAAACGGTTCCGGTTGATAGAAGGCAGCTACAACCCCCAGAATAATCCATACGGAGAAATATTTCGTAATAAATTTTACGATATTCCCAAGCTTTTCGATCATGGCTTTCGCTCCTTTATGATGATTATTAAATTATACCGTTAACTTAACTTTTTTACAGTAAGCCTTTTTTCGTCAGCGCTTCTTGCAGCGCTACTGCGCCAAAACGAGGGCTGGACAGTACCGGCAGGTCATATTTCTCATGAATATATTCTTCACAATACGCCATTGAACCTTGGGCAAATAGAATTACATCAACTTTATCGCTGATTTCGCCGGCATATTTCGTCATCAGCTCTTTGAACTGGTCCTGGTCCAATCCGAAAGCGCCATCTACCAAGGAGTCTACTAATTCTACAGGTTTGTTCATTTCCCGCGCTACCCGCAAGATTGTGTTTTTTGTTGGCGCCAGCGTCGTCGGCAATGTTGCCATGACACCGATGCGAGTTCCCTGCCGCACCGCTTCCCGGCACATATCTTCATCAATCCGAACAATGGGAATACCAGTATATTTTGCTACATCCTGGGCCGAATCCGCCACTTCGCCAACAGAGGAACAGATATTGAGAATAGCGTCCGCTCCATCGCCAATAGCTTTCATATACATGCCAACCAAGCGAGACGCCGGCGGCGCCGTCACATAGCCGGCTTCCCGCACTTCTGCTAAAATAGATGGATCTTGGTTGCTGATGATCTCTGCTCCAGCAGGCAATACCTGCTGCACTTGTTTTTCCACTAGTTCAATCAACTCTGGAGTGGTACTCGTGTACACCAATGCTACTTTCATATTTAGTTCCTCCCTTTAATCGACGTAGTATATCCTACGTCCTACGTTTGACTTTAGGTGAATTATCGCACAACAAATTAGAAAAGTAAATAGCAATTTTCTGATTATACATTATTTTGCACAAATAAGCCTGCTATAACTGTGAACACAATGACTGCGAAGAGATCCGACAAACGAACCGGAATAATCGGATGGCCTGAAAGATGGTTGCAACGAACAATGCAAAAGAGAGGTACGATATGCCGCCACAGCAGCGCATCGTACCTCTCTTTTTGTTTATTATGAAATTCGGCTACATCAAGAAAGCCATCCCTAAAACCATGGCCCCTACCATCGGCAAAAAGTTACGCTTGGCAATTTCCATAGGATTAACGCCAGCGATACCCGCAATGATAATGGTTGCACCGGCGATGGGCGACATGGTGCGCCCCAGGGTTCCTCCCAACGTCGCCATGCTGCCCATTTGCACCGCAGACATGCCAAACTCCTCGGCATGCGGCGTAATCGCTTCGTTAAAGGCAAACGTTGCTGCATCCCCAGACCCGACAACAACGCCGAGAACAAAAGGACCAACCGCTGCACACAATTTGATAATGCCCGGATTGTTAAGCATGGCCGTAGTAAAGGTTTTCACAAGTCCCATAGCGGTCATGCCTGAAACAAATACCCCGGCGGAAATGATAATACCCAAAATAGAACCATAGGCTTTACCCATGCCGTCAAAAAAAGCATTGCTAAAGTTTGTCGGGTTTTTCCGCGTCACCACCAGTGCCAACATCGCCCCTATGACCATGGCCTGGGGCACATCCATCTTCAACGCTGGCACAACTCCGGCTGTTCCCAAAATTAAAATTACGATCGGCAAGATGGGCATAATGGCGTAAAGCCAATTAACCTTAAAAGAAGCTTCCGCTTCCAAGCCTTCCGCTATGTACCCTTTATGTTCTTTGCGGTAATAGGCAATCAGGGTAATCAGCACTGCTGCCGTCAAAAGCGAGGCAATATTGGCTTTGAAGTGGAACGCAATCACATCCATGACCCCTACGCCGGCAATTTTCGCCACAAAAGGATTATGAGCCAGTCCAGGATTGAGCATGCTTCCGTAGGTGCCGCATTTTACCGCAGCCCCAGCCATCGCCGGATGAATACCGGCAGACATCATCAAAGGTACAAAAATGGCTCCCGCCGCTGCCGCTGTTCCAGCCGCGCTAGGCAAGGCCACGTTGACCGCATAGGTAGCCAGTACCACGCCGGGAATCAACAGCGGCCGAACTTTAGAAAGTCCCCCAGCCAATAAATTAATCAAATGCTTGTCACATTCCGTATAGCGCATGACCATTGCAAAGCCCATAACCGAGCAAACTGCTTGAATTAAGCCGCCATTGGTCATGTTTTTAGCGAATGCATCCAAAGAGGCCATCGGCGTTCCCGCCACACAGGCCATACTAATCCCGGAAGCTAATAGCACCAATCTCGCGTCATACCGTTTCAGCAAAAGATATACCGTTACTGCCACAATGATTATGCCAATTGCTGTCATCATTTCTTGTGTCCTCCTTGTATTTTTAATATTCTCGATGCATCATTTGGTAGATAGTGCAAACTTACATTCGTCGTAAAAAAAGAAGCTCAAAGCAGCGTTTATTTCGCTTTGAGCTTCTTTGCTCTTACTTTTACAATACTTTGGAACTATCCTCTTGAATATAGCATCTTTTGCAAACATACTATATCGTGTATCGGTTTCTTTGTCAAGACAGGACAACAAATAGAATGGGCAGCGCCACCACCAAACAGGCAGCTGTTGTCAGCACAAACGACGCCGTCGCCAGATCCACGTTCAACTTATTAAGCTGCACCGCCACTACCGCATTAATCGCTGTCGGCATGGCGGCCAAAATTACGATGGTGTTGATGAGAACCGTTTCTTCAAAAACAAATTGGGCTACTACATAGGATACTAGCGGCGTCAGCACCAGCTTGATGGGAAGCAAATCGAGGATTTTCCCGTAGTATTGTCTCATGCCGTATAAATTAATAGAATAGCCAATAGGGATTAATGCCGTCCAAGCACCTAGATGTACCAAGGGATCCACCAGTGTCTCCAAAAAGTACGGGCGCACCATACCCGATACATTTAGTGCCACACCAATAGCCATGCCGACTACCGGCAGTTGGTTGCGGTTTATAAACAACGAAACGACTGACTGCCGATCAAAGGGAAGGCCGATGCTTTTTTGATAATAGTATTGCGCCAAAGGAAAGCAAAACATAAACATAACGACGTTCTGCAAGATAACCGCCATCTGCGTATAGGCAAAGCCGACTTCCCCATACATGATGTACGTGCACAAACCTCCCAAGGTTGCCGTATTCGACAACATGGCGCTTAAGAGATAACTGCCTTTATCCAGATCGCTGTCAAACTTGCGTTCCACAAGCAAGTACGCCGCAGCGCCGGGAATGATACAAAGAAGTACGCCCATAAGAGGCAACCCAATAAGTTCATAATTAAGACGCAAGCTCCAAATAGTCAGCGCCGCCAATACCGGGTACACCAGGCAGATATTGAGAATAATCATGCGCTGAAAAAAACTTGCGCTTAGACGTTTTTGACTCCGGCAGGCTTGGCCGATGGCCAAGGGCAACAGTAAATCTAGGAATAAATACAATAATTTCGTTTGAATATCCATCGTCAGGCCTCCTTAGTATAAAGCGTTTCCCTATTCCTGATAAAAATAGCCATGCCTACCCATAGGCAGACATGGCTATTTTTTAGATTTCCTAGGGAGTCGATGATTTAATGAACGCTCCGGCAAAACGAAACGGCGCTGGATGCACCTGACGGCACGTGAGGTGCCTAATGCCGGCGATGCCATGGAAGGCCAAATCTCCGGTCTCCTCTAAGCGCCGCTAGGATTGCAGGACAACAGACCACTTTAGCTTATCAAACACGAAAGAAAACGCAGGCATAGCGACGCTCTGCCGAGGCTTTCTAACAATGTGTGATAAGAAAATAACCGTTTTGGCGTGAGATGTGAATAAATCAGTGACCCCTAGGGCTTAATGGTTTCTTTATAGACCTGTTTGCCGTCTTTCATTTCCACGATGACCACGCCGCGCACAGCGTCATGGGTATCATTTAAGGACATAGGACCGCTGACGCTGGCAAAGTCTTTGGTTTCTGCCAACGCTTTTGTAATTTTCGCCGCGTCGGTGCTGTTGGCCCGCTTGATGGCGTCAACTAGCAAACGCGCCGCGTCATAGCCCATAGCTGCCATGGAGTCCGGCACTTCCCCATACTCTTTCTTATACGCTTCCACAAAGGCGTTAGAAATCGGATTGCGATCTTCAATAGAGTAAAAATTGGTAAAATATGTGTTGTTCAAGGCTTGAGGTCCGCCGATTTCTGCCAGTTTCGGTGAATCCCAGGCATCGCTGCCGAGAATGGGCATATTCATGCCTAGCTCGCGCGCTTGCTTGATAATTTTACCAACGTCTTCATAGTAGCCGGGAATGTACAAAACATCCGCATTTTGAGACTTCAATTTGGTCAATACTGGCTTGAAGTCCTGATCTTTTTGCAAATACGCTTCTTCGCCTACAATCAGTCCGCCATTTTTAGTAAAAGATTCTTTAAAAATCTGAGTCAAGCCCTTGCTATAATCACTGGAGCTGTCCGTCAAAATCGACACTTTTTTTGCTTTGAGACTGTTCAACGCAAACTGCGCCCCTACGGCGCCCTGGAAAGAGTCAATAAAACAAGCCCGGAAGGTATAATTTTTAACCTTGCCTGTATTGCCATCCACGGTCACTTTCGGATTAACCGTAGCCGCCGCCACAAAGGGAATCTTGCTTCCTTCCGCTACGGACGATCCGGCAATACCGCAGGAGCTGACCGTAAAGCCGGTCACAGCCACTACTTTGTCCTGCGTAATCACCTTGGTCATAGCATTCGTCGACTCCGACGGCTCGCCCTTGTTATCGGCAGTTACAATCTGAATCGGCTTACCTAACACGCCGCCTGCAGCATTAATTTCCTTAAAAGCCAGCTTAGCGCCATTCGCCGCGGACGTGCCGTAGGTCGCCGTGTTCCCCGTCAGTTCGTACACCATGCCGATCTTCAAATCGCCGCTGGTACTTTTGCCGCAGCCAGCCGCCAAACCTAAGGCTAAGACCAAACTGCCAAGTACTGTATTTCGCCAAAATAGGCTCTTCCCCATAGTTCTCCCCCCGTTATCTCTCTACTAACTCAATCGTCCTTCTAGTGAGTACATACACAATCATTTGTCTGTATAATTATAAAGGAAGCAACAAACAACCGGCAAGCTCTTTTTACTTTCGGCACGATCATAAAGAAAAATCTTTTTCCAGAAACCATCTGTATGGATATTTAACAACAAGATACTTAAATATCATTTTTTATGGATTGTTTCTCAAACAATATATAACAGCAGTACAGAAAGGTAGTAAATTGCCCTCCAGATCAACATCTTCCATAATTTGTAACCACTCTTGTCTCTGCGTTTCATCAAACCCTACAGTTAACAAACCGGTCGTTTTTATTGCTGCTGCTCGCGCAGCTTGTAATTCATAGTAATTTAATCCAAAGTTATCAATCATTTTTTTTACTCTCTCTTTACCACTTGCAGGCTCTATTGCTCCAGTAACATTATACTGAAAATAAGTTTCACACTCTGGATTCAGAGGAGAAACCATTTCTTCGGGATTAAACCACGCATCCTTTACTTTACCACAATTTTTTGCAGAGTGATGAATTCCTTCACAAGACGCATGCATGTTATTATAATCCAATTGATCTACCAAACTACCAACAGATCGTGGTTTATAGTGATCGATATGAGAAGAGTCAATTTTTATAGAACCACAACAATAGCAGCACAATCCTTTTTGCTCAGTAATTAATGACAAACGTACTTCTCTCCTTACCGCATTGTCTAATTTTTCGTATATTCCCCGAGGATTATTTTTCTTCCATTTCGTAAAAATAGTTGGTTCTGGATTTTTTTCTATAAATTTCATTTTTTTAGTTTTCCTCTTCTAATAAGCATTTTTGCACTAACAACATCCGGTTGAAGAGAATCTGTCTGTATTTCTAATTCTTTCAATAGCTTTTCAGCTGTCTCAAAATCTCTTTTATTAATACTGAAAAATATTTGGTCAATTTTTTTACGCGTTTCTTGATTAATTGAACTTGTATTCATTTGTGTTTCAAGAATATAGTTAACATCTCTTCCTATGAGCGACTTTATTGGAAGAGACTCAAAATTTGGTCCCTTTCCAGAAAGAGTAATAACTGAAACATCTGACTCAAGTTCTCCTAACATTTTTGGAGAATGCGACGTTATTATAAATTGTACATTGGGAAAAACGCGCCTCAAAACAGGTACAATTTTGGCTTGCCACGCTGGATGTAGGTGAAGCTCTATTTCATCAATTAGAACTATTCCTTCCCCTTTTAATGGATCTTCCTTTTGAGGGTTTGCGATCGCCAGTCTTCTGGCTAAGTCACCAATCATTGCTAAAGTACATTTTTCCCCGTCTGATAGTTGTTCTATTTTTAAATTTATTCCTTTTTTTGTAGCAACCATTCTTAGTGGATTTTTCATTATCTTTATATCTGTAAAGCCATCTTCTTTCATCATACCTAGTACCGCTGTTTTCACGGCTTTCAATTGTTTGTTAACATAATTTTTATCACTGTCGACTTTCTCTATATATTCACTTTCTTGCTGATCTCTAAACCATTCAAAAAACATCCTAAAATCAATTCTACTTTCAATAGCTTTTTCATATGTAAATAATTTATCAAATCCATTATGTTTTTTATGAACTCGTTTTATTGGAACAACATGTACAGCTCTGTTTACACCATAATTTGCATAAATCGGCATGTCTACTAACGAATTATCCGGTTCATATTCTTCTTTAAATTTCTCGATAATTTTTTCGAGTTCCTCTGCATAGTGAGTTCTTTTTATATTCCTTTTTTCAATCGTTCTTTTATATGAAAAAATTTCATTACCAACTTCAATATCCACTCCAATGGATGCTATTGATTCTCCAAACATAACATCTTCAGATTCTAAGTTAATTAATTGTTTAAATTTATTTCGTGTTATCTTATTAATCAACTGCGCAAATATGATATTAATTGCACTTAATATTGTTGACTTCCCTACTCCATTTATCCCAATAAACACTGTGCTTTTGCCATTTATAAGGATTTCAGCTTCTTTGATACCCCTAAAATTACGGAAATTTAATTGCCTAATTTTCATCATCAACTCTCCTTTAATAGGAAGATTAGAAATCTAAGAATATAATCTGCCATATTTTTTATAGTCATATGCACATAGCAATTTTCTATAATTAGTCGAATTTTTATCCGTAAATCCTTTTAAGTACACCTCTACATCAGCAAGTAAAATCTTATCTTCTAAAATTGACCACAAAACAGCGCTCATTTTATAACTATCCGGTATACTATCACAATTATTTATATCTTCAATTTTTTCATATTCTGTCTTACACTGTTCTCTAGTATCCGTTTTAATTTGGTCTAATTTTGACACTTGTTGCGTTTTTAGTCTGCTACTACTAGCAATACTCTCATTAATCAAAGAAAACCCAAATATAGGGAAATACTGAGAGCGTTGGATTTTATATTTATCTATTAAAGTTAGAACCTGTGAATTTGACTCATCTATGATTTTAAAATAATTCATCTGTAGTTCTGCAGCACTATGATATTGATATGAAATTGTTTTTGAAGAACCGATCGCTAATATTTTATCTGCATTTTTCAATGAATCAATATCTTCTGTAATTGTAACTTTTATTTCACCGCCAGCATAAATTTCATTAACTATACTTTGCACTTTCCTGACATCCATTGCCGATATGGGCAAGTGCAGCTCTGAAAGAGCTTTATAAACTGCCGCATAATTATCCGTCTTAATCTTATTAATTCGGATAGTTGAAAAACCTTCCATATCAATATCATGCTCTGTAATGTCTTCATTTGGTGAGCCAGCTTCATATTCAATTAGTAAAAAGTTATTTCTGATCTTATCAGCTTCTTCAGAATTCGGTTCGACGTATGTAAAAATAGTTTTTAAAATACTTTTAATATTTTCATCACCGATATTATATCCCATAAAAATTATTGGATTATGTATAAACAATGAAAGAAGCTGCGCCCGAATTAATTCATATTTTTCTTTAAAACAGCAATAATCTTCTCGTGTAATAATTGTTTTTACTGGATCGCTTACACATCCATGAATTTTATATAGCGCTCCATATGGATTACTTAACAAAATATCATTGCCAATCAAAGGTTTAAACTCAAATATCTCTTCAATTAATTTATCATAGTTAGTAGTAATTATTGATCCAATATTTTTTCTCACTTTTTTTAGTTCTGCAATTTCTTCTCTTTTTTCTTCTTTGAAAGAAATATCTGAGAGAAGTTTCGCCATATATATTTTAAATCTACTAATATTACTCCCGTTTTTCATGTTTTCATAAAAAACATCATTTACATCTTTAAATTTCCCATTTCTATCTGCGGCTACTGCTTGATTGAATTCTCTTTCTAGAGAAGAAGCTATCAAATCAAATTTATATTTCCCATTTTCTTGAGCACTCGCTTTTAAATCTAAGTAAAATTCATCATTTCCTTTTAAATCAGCTGAAATTGTACTTAATAATCCATCCCACGTATATGAGTTTCTTAAATATCGCAAACTAATACCCGTGCCAATGAATAAAACCGGGTGATTTTTATACCTAGATATAAACTCTTCAATATTCATTTCATACCTCCTATATATTTTTATGCTTCACTAAAGCGACAATAATTTTGGGGTATATTTTTTAGTTCACCAAAATATATTCTTGAAATAACATTTTCAAGAATAATTCACAAAATCCTTCTCGCCTCTGCCTCCCGGTATAATCCATTGATTTTCACATCCTAGTTCATACAAACAGCACACTACAATCTAAAAAGATAAAATAGCAAGGCTTCTTTTCCTAAAGCCTTGCTAGCGTTGCATTATAATCTTAATCTTGATATCTAAGACTTCAAAACGCGCTTTGCTAACTAGCGTTTTTCAAGTCCTTTCGTCCAAGAATCAAGGACCGTGCCGTCTGCGGCAAAATTCTGCACCGTTAACTCCGTATCACTCACATCCACGGTCAAGTAATTCGGCTGCGCCACCGGGTTATGGAAGGCGGCGTCCCATTCTTTGGGCTGCGCTCTGGCAAAGGTCTTCGTGCCGCTGCGGCCTACAGTGATATAGACAACGCCGTCTCCCGGCGCTTCACTCCATCGACCTCCTTGCATCGGATGAGAGCGAGCGTAGACATGATCATGTCCGGCAAAAGCGACGTCCACGCCGTAGCGATCTAAAATGGGCCCAAAGGCTGCTCGCAAATCCGCGTCCGAATCCAAAGACGGACGGTTGTGATATAAAGGCCGATGAATAAATACAAGCTTCCAGCGTTTATCCGTCGCCGCTAAGTCCCGTTCCAACCAAGCCTGCTGCCATGCCAGCATCTGCGGCAGCCAAGGCTCTTCTTCTTGGCGCTGACTGTCGAGAACCGAAAAGTGAGCGTCTCCGTAGTCAAAAGAATATACTCGTTTTTTCAGGCCTTCCGGCCCGTTTCCTGGCGAAGAGAAAAAAGCGTCAAAGTAATCCGGCAAGACAATCTTTCCCTGAGGCGTATAGGTTTCGTGGTTTCCCATGACCGCCGCCACAGGAATGGCGTCGATGATCCCTTTCCCCGCCTGGAACCAACCGTCCCATTGACCATAGTCAAGGCCTACGTCCACCAGATCTCCAATATTCACCATAAACGACGCCTGCGGACTCCTGGCATACGCTGCGTGCAGCACCTCCTGCCACAGCTCATACGTATAGCTTTGAGAATCCCCGAAAAGCAGAAAGCGAAAGGGCTTGGCCTGAGCTGGAGCCGTCGTAAAGGTATGGCTTTCGCTCCAGAATACCCCGTCGCCAACCTGGTAACGATACGAAGTGGACGCTTTGAGTCCAGTCAGCTGCACAGCATGAACAACAATCATTCCCCGTTCCGTCTGCAGTTCTTTTTCCGTACCGGTAATACTTTGGACTGCGCCGCCCGTCGCCTCGGAGAATTCTACTTTGCTAGCCTTGCTCAAAGGGCCTGTATGCCAGATAACAGTCTGCTCCGCCGCCGGATTGGCCGTTTGCGTCAGCATCACATGAGTTGGCGCAACTGCCAGCAGCGGCGCAAAATACGTTCCTATCCATAAAACTGCGGCAACTGACGCCGACAACAGCAAATTCCGCTTGGATAATCCTATTTTCATGGGTCCCGCCAGACCTCCGTTCTTTTTCATTATCTACATCATAAAGAAAAAGAAGGACGCTGACAATGCGCCTCCTTCCTAAAAAAACTGCTTGTTGCCTAAGATTCCCCTTGCTTCAATAGTTCTTCTGCAAAGCAGCCCTTGCCCACAAAAGACACTGCGCCGCTTTGCAGCACATGACCGTCCTCACGCTGCTGCACCGCCAAAACGCCTCCTGGCATATGCACGTCTACCGCCTCGTCTACCAACCCTAAGCGATAGGCGGCAGCAGCGGCAGCACAGCTGCTGCTGCCTGAGGCCAGCGTGTAACCGGCGCCTCGTTCCCAAATTTCAATCTGGATATTCCGCCGGTCCAATACTTTTAAAAACTGCACATTAATCCGCTGCGGAAACCGTTCATGCCTTTCAATGACAGGCCCTAAACGGCAAGCTTCTTCTGCCGATACTTCGTCACGTAAAATGACGCAATGCGGATTGCCCACAGAAAGACAGGTTATCAGCAAGTTTTCTCCCTGCACCGGCCAAGGGATGCCGACCAGTTCTTGTTCGGACCCCTTCACCGGAACTTGACTGCTAAGAAAGCTCACCGCTCCCATGTCTACCCGGCTGAGGCTGCCGTCCTTGGCCAGCAGCTCTACCTCTACCTGACCGCCTAAGGTAGTTAACGAAAAATTGCTCCCAGTAACATAACCAGCATCTACCAAGTAACGCGAAAAAATGCGCACCCCGTTGCCGCTTTTTTCGGCTTCACTGCCGTCAGGATTGAAAATGCGCAAACTCATCTGGCCATTTTCCAGAAATGGCCCCAGTAAAACACCATCCGACCCTACGCCAAAATGGCGATGGCAGAACAAGCGAATCGTCTCCGGCGAAAGCTCCCAGGCAAAACAGTTTGGATCTAACACCAAGTAATCATTCCCCAACCCATGATATTTGAAAAAATGAAATTTCATCTGTTCATTCCTCCTGCCTATATTTTGCAAGTTCATTATAAACAACTCTGCTTGCGCAAACATTGCAGAAGCTGAAAAAAAGGTTGCAAAACCTGCGGTGGCGAATTACTTTGCTATGAGAAATAATAGAACGGACCTAACCAACCGCAGAGGGTATTTGACCAAAGAGTTTTCTTTTTTTCATTTGCAAGATACGGGAAAATTGCGTATCGCTTCTCACTACCACGATTTCAATAAGATCGTCATTTTTCTTTCCGGCAACGTCACGTATTATGTGGAAGGAACCGCGTATCCGCTGCAGCCTTGGGATCTGCTGCTTATTGAAAGGGACACCATTCACAAACCGCTTATCGATTCTACCGTCCCGTATAACCGTATCATTTTGTGGCTCACTCCCTCTTTTCTAGAAGCGAACAGCACCTCCAGCGCCGACCTGCGAGCCTGTTTTGCGCCAACGGCTAGCGGTCTGCATTTGCTTCGCCCGGAAGCGCCCCTGCAGCTTCGTTTGCAGGAGTTATGCGCGCAACTAAAAGAAGCAGGAATAAGCGCTGCCTTTGGTGCAGATATCCTGCAACGCACGTTACTCCTGCAACTTTTAGTATATATAAATCGTCTTTCTTTGAGACAAACAGGACCGAGCAATATCGAGCGCCGCAGCGACGATACGATTAATGCGATTTTGCATTATATGCAAGAAAACATCGTCGAAGACTTGTCCGTGGAAAAATTAGCTTCTCTTTGCTTTCTTACGCCCAGTTACTTCTCACGCAAATTCAAAGAGCATACCGGTTTTACGCCGCATCAATATGTTCTGCAACGACGTTTAATCGCCGCCGGACAATTGCTCCGCGCAGGCCATTCCGTACTCCAAGCCTGCCTAGAAAGCGGCTTTCAAGATTATGCCAATTTTACGCGAGCCTTTAAAAAAGCGCACGGAGTATCTCCAAAAAAATATTACTCTCTGCCGTTAGAACGTTAAGCAAAACGTTTGTTGCTGTTTGGTGACAAGCAGCCATTCGCAGTCTTTTTCTGGATTCAGCAATAACGCCCCCAGGGTTTCCGGCTGTAAAAACCCGATTGTTTCCTGATTTTTTCGTTTCACAATACTGCCGATGTTTTGCAGCTCCAAGGGGATACGTTCGCCCCCTTGGCCTTGGAGCAAAATGGCCTGGGCCGATACTTGCAATAATTTTACCGGAATACGCCGTGGCTGTCGCAGGACGGCCTTTTTTTCTTTTGCAATTACATACACATAATGCGTCCAAGCCTTTTCAAATTCCCCAGCCTCGTACTGCCGCTGCACCGAATCGCTGTCTCCTGCCGGGTCGTTTACGATGACCCAGTCCTTACCGCCTTGCTGCACCAGGCCTCGCACTACTACCAAATGTCCATCTGTCGCCTCTACCGGCGCACCATGCAGCACAGGCAATTCATCGGGAACAGCTTCACTGTTCTTGTACATGACGCTAGCGATAACCGGGCCTTTTTGCTGCAGCGTTTCTCTGAGTTCTGCCAACGAATTCTCATGCGCCACATACGCTTTTAGCCCAAAGTCTGCGGCAGCGGCACAGTTGAAAGACCAATTGCCAAAGGGAAAGCGGTCTTGGCTATGATCTTTCGCGCGCCAAGCCATTTCCTCCGGCAATACGCCCACTCCATGATAGTTGAGCGCCATAGCCATCGACATCGGACTGCAAATCTGCCCCGCAATACTTGGATCACTTCGCCGTTGCGCATAAGCCGGGACCTCCAGCACCACGTCTTTTCGCGCTACGAATTCCTTCAACCTTGTTGGTCCAGCATTTACCGCAACCGCCAGCAGGGTAAGTTGGGGCGTACCTTGAGCCTGTACACTACTTAAATAGACGCGATACCGCAGCGCATCGGCCATTTTCCCTTTTGCCACTTTAAGAGTATCAATATCCATAACGGCTAACTCGTCTTTTATCGCCTTGTTCTCCGAACCGACGGCGCTCCAAGAGTTCCACTTTCCCCAGGAAAACCAGGCAGACCACTTACCGTCAACGCGCAGCTGCGCCTGCACCTCTACTGCTGTTCCTCTCGGGGTAGCCGCATTCCAAGACAATACCGCCTCTGTGAAAGGCGCACTCGTAAAAATCGGCGAGCGATATACGCCGGAAGTCGTCCTAGCCCCAGCTAAAACAAGCTCTCCTTGCACCGTTCGTCGAGTTCCCTCAAAAAAGCCGGTAGCAAAATCAGCCAAATGCGCTCCGGTTATGTTCTGTTCACGCATCAGCTCGACCGGATTCTCTTGCGCGTATACGGTTCCAAATTCCAAGACCATAGTCAGCACCCACAGCAATGCCCAGTTGAGCCACCGATTGTTGATAACGCTCCGCAAAGAATCCAGCAAACCAGCTCTGCCGCTTACCGCCTCCATAAGTCCTCCCTCACTCACCAAGCGCCGCCAGTTGGGCTTGTTCCCATTCCGCCTGCTTGAATCCCACTAACACTTTGCCATTGCCAATAAGCAATGGGCGCTTGACCAGCATACCGTCGGTAGCCAGCAATGCCACCATGTCTGTTTCAGACATGGTGGGCAGTTTTTCTTTTAATTGCAGCGATTTATATAAAAGGCCGCTGGTATTAAAAAACCGTTTCAACGGCAAACCGCTTTGCTTCCACCATGCTTCTAGTTCCGCCGCTGAAGGATGTTGTTCCTTGATAGGCCGCGGTTCATACGCAAGCCCCTGGTCATCCAGCCATTTTTTCGCTTTTTGACAAGTGGTGCACTTAGGGTACCAAATAAATTGATATTTCATCGTGTTGCCTCCGCCATCTCATATTCTGCAAAAAAGACAAGCGCTCCTATCTTCTCAGCACCAGACAGGAACGCTACGTCTACACTATTTCATCTGTTGTTTTTCTCTTTTACAACGCTAAATCCTGCTCCAAATTCCTCCTGTACAAACATTTCTCGGATTCGCCACTTCTTCTTAATCAAACACAAATACCACTTTACCTGCTTCTCCGCTTTTGGCCAATCTAATCCCCTCTTCATATTGTTCAAGCGGCAATTGGTGCGTCACTACCGGCAAAACATTCAGCCTCCCTGAAGCAAATGCATTTTCCATGGCATTCCAAGTGGAAAACATTTTTCGGCCATGCACGCCAAACACATGCGCTTCTTTAAAAACAACTTCGCTGCCCAATTCAAGCTCCAGCTTTTTGCTCGGCAAGCCAATCAAGCCATATCGACCGCCTTTACGCAAAAATTGAAAGCCTTGCTTAATAGCCGCTACATTACCCGAACACTCAATAATGGAACTTACACCAAAACCGCCTGTTTTTTCTTTAATGATCCCAACAGCATCTTCCTGTCCAGAGTGGATCACCGTAGAAGCGCCCATATTTTTAGCCATGGCCAGCCGAGAGTCACTTACATCCAGTGCAAAAATTTGCGACGCCCCCATAAACGATGCCGCCGCTACTGCAAAGAGCCCAATGGGGCCGCACCCTACCACGGCAACACTAGTCCCCCCCACCGCACACTCTTGCGCCGTACGGAACGCAGTCCCCAATGGCTCCAAAACTGAGCCCACTGCAAACGGTATTTCCTTGGGTATTTTCCGTGCGCACACAGCCGGGATAATTGCATATTCAGCAAAGCAGCCGTTCGTGTGAACCCCGAAAATACGTAAATTATTGCAAATATGCTGCTCGCCGATTTGACACTGCAGGCAAGTGCCGCAAGGAATGTGCGTCTCCGCCACGACATGGTCTCCGAAGGCTACGCTAGTTACATCAGCGCCCACTTCAACGACTTCGCCACAGCATTCATGGCCAATGGTACAAGGAAGTTGGATACCAGCATTATGCGCCCACGGACTCCAATCAACAATATGAAGATCCGTACCGCAAAGGGCAGCTGCCCGCACTTTGATAAGTACCTCTCCTGCCTGTGGCTTCGGTTGGGCGATTTCTTTCATCTCTACTCCCGGCAATGGACTTGTTTTCAGCAATGCTTTCATACGTAGCCTCTCCTTTGTTACTATTAGTTGATTTTCAAACCAGACAATCCTAAGCTGGTCAATCCCGCATAAAACCGCCGTCAACATCCATAATTTCTGCATTGACAAAGCTCGCCAGCGGCGACGCTAAAAATAAGACGGCATTTGCAATATCTTCAGGTTTTCCCGGACGCCCCAACGGAATATTACTAATAATTTGCGCCCGCTTTTCCGGAGATATATCCTTGGTCATATCGGTTTCCGTTAAAGCCGGCGTGATGGCATTGACATTCACACCATATGGCCCTAGTTCTCTAGCCAAGCCTTTGGTCACAGCAATTACGCCTGCCTTTGACGCCGCATAAGCGGTATTGCCTAAAAGACCGCCGCCTACTTTGCCCGCCACCGAAGCAATATTGATAATCTTGCCGCTTTTTTGCGCTCTCATATACGGCGCCGCTGCTTGACAGCACAAAAAGACACTCTTTAAATTGACCGCCATAATCGTATCCCAATCCTTTTCTGTGATGTCCCAGAAAGGTGTTTTTAAAATCATTCCGGCATTGTTAACCAAAATATCAAGCTTCCCCAGTTGAGCTACCGTTGTTTCTACCATGTTTCTAACCGCATCACCGGCCGCTACATTCCCTTCTGCAATTACTGCCTTGCCTCCAGTTGCGCTTATTGCATCCACAACCGCCTTGGCTCTTTCGGCATACAAATCATTAACCGCCACCGCACATCCTTCTCTCGCCAAAGCTAGTGCAATTTCCTTGCCAATCCCCTGTCCGGCTCCGGTTACCAGCGCACACGCATTTTGAAGCATCATACAATTCATCCCCTTTGAAATTTAAATTTATTTCATTCTTCAAATTTTTCACGCAAGAATGATGCCAAGCTATAGAACCCAGCAAAAACCTGACTTTTCTTTTGCTGCTTTTGTCTGCACGCGCCATAACCAATGCAATATCGCATTGGTTATTTTCAATTTGTTTAAAAACCCCAAAAATAAACGTTGGCCAGCAATGCAATAACGCATCGCTAGCCAACGTTCTTTTTGAAAAAATTACTTATCGATTTCTCAAGGAAGTTTTAAACCTAGTTTCTTGATTTTCCGCACAACCGTAGATTGATTCACGCCTAATAAGCTGGCCATCTTGTAGCTTGAATATCCATCGGCCAGAAGCGTTTCGAAGATTCTGCGCTCCACACTATGCAACAAAGTGACCAACCCCTGGCCAGTTCCCAATGAAACGGCCTTTTCCGTTGCATATTCCGCCGTCAATGAAGAAAGCATTTCATCGGGAAGCATCTCCAAGGTAATACGCTCATCTGGCGCCAGTACCACAAGCCGTTCTAGCAGGTTTTCCATTTCCCTGACATTGCCTGGCCACTCATAGTTCATAAACGTATTGATCACTTGCGGCGATAAAGAAGTTGCCGACTTATACTTCTTGTTGAATTTATGAAGAAAGAAATTAGCGAAAGGAAAAATATCATCTTTTCTTTCACTCAACGGAGGAATTTTCAAGCCAACGACATTTAGACGGTAAAATAAATCTTTCCGGAACTTCTTTTCCTTGATCATTTCTTCTAAGTCCCGATTCGTGGCTGCAATAATCCTTGCATTCAAATCTTTCTCCTTGACTCCTCCCAAACGAGTAAACTTCTTATCCTGTAGAACCCCAAGCAGTTTCGCCTGGAGGACCAGCGGCATTTCGCCAATTTCATCCAAAAAAAGCGTACCGCCCATGGCAATCTCCAAAATCCCCATCTTTCCGGTTTGGGCAGCGCTGGTAAACGCTCCTTTTTCGTAACCAAAAAGCTCGCTTTCTAAAAGATTCTCCGGAATGGCTCCGCAGTTAACTTTTACAAACGGTCCGCTTCCTACCTCGCTATGCTCGTGAATCGACCGAGCCAAAACTTCCTTGCCCGTACCGGACTCGCCGGTAATCAAAATAGTGACTTCGCTCTTGGCAACCTTCAGAGCCGTAGCTATCACTTTTTTCATCGAAGGGCTTTCAGCTGTCATTCCTTTCAAAACCACATCGCGGTTTCTCAAATGAAGCACTTCCGAATAGTATCGGTCGGATAACTCCCGAACCTGCTCAATCTGCTTCTTCAATTCCATGAGTTCCGACATATCTCGGATATTGGCAACTACGCGAAAGATATCTCCTGCCTGATCAAACACCGGAATGGAAGTAATCATCACCTGCTTGCCACTTTTAAGCACAGGCATCGTAGTTTCTACCTTCCGCGATTGTATGGCGTTGAGAGTCGCTGACTCAGAAATAAATTTTTGCTCAAATAATTGTTGCGGATGCACACCTTTTAAGTATTCGGAATGAATGCCTGTTATACGGCAATATGACTCATTCCAGCGCAAGCCAAGACCTTCCTTATCGGAAATAAAAATCCCATCATGAGAAAACGCAAAAGCAGCTTGCAACTCCCGATTGGCGTCTTCCAGCTTTTTTATATACTTCATTTGCGTTTGCTGCCGCTTAATTCTGCTGCCATCTAATTGGTCAATTGGCATAACCACTCGCTTGATCGGGCGCATTCCCTTTTTCAACAACATCTAAATCATTCCTTTTATTCACGAATAAAACGAACATGCGTACTAGGTATTTACTTTCGCTATTTTGCTTTTGTTTCCTCCCCTTTCATAGCAGTTCTTGCAACGATTTCTACTTATTTCTTGTCTATTGCCTCGTAATGCCTTGGAATAAAGCAGTGGTTCCTTTAGCCATTTAGTAGTACAATAGACTATATATGCGCAGCAGATGGTTGTTTGCTGTCCATGAAAATTTGGAATGACGAGGTATAAACATGAGCATTAAATCATTAACGCCGCTCGAAGGACGGTACGGAGCAATCACCCAGCCTTTTGGCGATTATTTTTCCGAATGGGCTTTAATTAAATACCGGGTGCATGTGGAAGTAGAATGGCTGATCGCCATGGCCGCCAACCCGGATTTTGCCGAAATTCGCCCCTTCACTGCCGAAGAGATTTCTTTTTTGCGCAACATTGTCACCACCTTTGACGACGAAAAAGCACTCCGCATCAAAGAAATCGAACGCACCACCAACCATGACGTAAAAGCGGTCGAATACTTCCTGCGCGAAACCATGGGCGCCATGTCCCTGGGAGATTTGCTCGAATTCATTCACTTCTCTTGCACCTCTGAGGATATCAACAATCTGTCCTACGCGCTGATGCTTAAACACGGCGTCAATGATGTCTGGCTGCCGTCTGCTGAAGCTTTGGTGAAAATGGTATCCGCCATGGCGGAAGAAGAAAAAGACATTCCCATGCTGGCCCATACTCATGGTCAGTCCGCTTCTCCCACCACCATCGGCAAAGAGCTGGCCGTCTTTGTGTATCGCTGGAACCGCCAGTTAAAGCAAATCCGCGCTTTGGAGTACTTAGGCAAGTTCAACGGCGCCGTAGGCAACTTCAACGCCCACAGCATTGCTTACCCGGAAGTAGATTGGGAGCAAGTATCCCGCTCTTTCGTGGAATCTTTAGGCCTTACTTACAATCCTCTGACCACACAGATCGAATCGCATGATTATGTAGCCGAAGCCTTCCATGCACTGGCCCGGTTCAACAACATCATGCTGGATTTCGACCGCGATATGTGGCTGTATATTTCGATGGGCTATTTCAAGCAGAAAGCCATCCCCGGCGAAGTGGGTTCCTCTACCATGCCGCATAAGATCAATCCTATTGATTTTGAAAACTCCGAAGCCAATCTGGGCCTGAGCAACGCGGTCCTGGATCATTTAGCCAACAAGCTTCCCATTTCTCGCTTGCAGCGCGATTTGAGCGATTCCTCGGCGCAGCGCAACATGGGCACCGGCCTGGCTCACTCGCATATCGCTATTACCTACACCCTGAAGGGTTTGAAGAAAACCGTCGTCAACCAAGAAGCCCTGGCTGCGGATCTGAATCATGCCTGGGAAGTGCTGGCGGAAGCCGTACAAACGGTCATGCGCAAATTCGGCCATGCCAATTCCTACGACAAACTTAAAGCCATTACCCGCGGCAAAGGCATCAGCGAAACCGACATCAAAGCTTTCATCGAAAGCGTCGATCTGCCGGCCGCTGACAAGCAGCGCCTGCTAGCCCTGTCCCCGGCCCAATACGTGGGCATCGCTTCCTCACTGCTCAAACATATTTAATTACAGAGAAGCGACGGGTTTTGAACAAGGCAAACCTTGTCTCAAATACAAATATGCCGTCTATGTGTTGTCTCTACTCGAGTATAAAAGCTCCGCTTTTCGCGTCAAGCAAAAGCGGAGCTTTTTTATGTTCTTTTTATTTTTCTCTATTCCCCTCTGCTTACTCTGTCACTCTGCGTTCCGTATCTTTCGCCAATGGCTTAGCCACAAGCCATTGCTGGTTTTGCTGTCCTTTAGGCAGCATATGCGCGTCAAACCACATATAATAAAAACGCACAGCAGAGTTTACCGCATAGCCGTCCTGCAAATGATCCGACGTATCGTATGAATCAGCAAGAATCAAGACATCATCCGCCACTGTCTCCGTCCCCATAGTATCGTACCCAATGATAACCCGCCAATGTCCGCCCCACTCAATGTTTTCCACCATAATAGGCGTATTAGCCTGCAGATTCTTCAGTATAAAATCGCGGAATTCATAGTAATTCGCAAAGGTTGCGCCATCCTTGCCGGAGGCCTGCAAGCTGGAAGTTACATCCCAATGGATCGCTTTGAAAAATTTCACCATGCCCTTTGTATCGGTGCCGACTTCTGGCTTGGTACCCATGATTGTCGCAATCTTTAATTCATCCCAAGCGTGATTTTCAAAATGCTCCAACACCGTCAAGGCCGCTGCGGGACCACAAGTAATTTCGGTCGTTTGCTGATACGTCTTATAGTGCGATAAAAGCGTCAGATGACTATTCGACTGCAGATTATAATAATCTTGTGTTGAAAAATACGGCGATGCTTCCACATTGCCAATGCCCTTAAAGGATGAAGCACCCTCTTTGTCGATAACATAGCTCGGCGGATACGGAATCGTGCGTTCTTCCGCCGCAAAACTCACGGGAGTCGCCAGGAAAGGAGTTCCTAGAAAAGCCAGCATAACTGCTACAAAAACCACTTTCTTTCTCAAGCTTAGTACATTTAGTTGCATACGTATCCTCCTCAATTAATTTACATTTTCTTTTATGTAAAAATTATACAATAAAAACTATTTTTATCAATTATACAAAATCTCTTTAACCATTCTGTAGTGGCGCAGTATAATAAAAGCAGTATTGATTCATTTTAGTGAGGAACCTACATAGAGAAAAATAGGGAGGAACCTACATGACTTACAAAGAACTTCTCGAAAACGCCCGCACCTGTATCGGCGTCCATTGCAAAGCCTGCCTAGTTTGCAACGGCATTGTCTGCAAAAACACCATCCCCGGTCCCGGCGCCAAAGGCATCGGCGATACGGCCATCCGCAACTATCAGAAATGGCAGGACCTTCGTGTCAACATGGATACCCTTTGCGAAAACAAACCGGTAAACACCACGCTGGAACTATTCGGACAAACTTTTAAGTATCCTTTTTTTGCCTCTCCTGTCGGCGCGGTTAATATGCACTACAGCGACAAATATACCGATACCACCTACAACGACATTCTCGTTTCCGCCTGTAAGGAGAACGGCATTGCCGCCTTTACTGGCGACGGCGTTGATCCCAAGGTCATGACAGGCGCTACTGCAGCGATCGCCAAGGTAGGCGGCTGCGGCGTACCTACTATCAAACCTTGGAATTTGGATACCATTCAGGAAAAATTAGCCCTTGTAAAGAAAGCCGGCTCTTTCGCGGTTGCCATGGATATTGACGCCGCTGGGCTTCCCTTCCTAAAAAACATGACGCCTCCCGCTGGAAGCAAGTCCATTGAAGAACTTCGCCGCATTTCGGAACTAGCTGGCATCCCCTTCATCATCAAAGGGATTATGACCATTAAAAGCGCTATGAAAGCCAAAGACGCTGGTGCTGCGGCCATTGTTGTTTCCAATCACGGAGGTCGGGTCTTAGATCAATGCCCCGCCACGGCTGAAGTATTGCCGGAAATCGCAGCCGCCGTCGGCAGCGACCTAAAAATCCTCATAGACGGAGGCATCCGCTCCGGTACAGATATCTTCAAAGCTTTGGCCTTGGGAGCTGACGGCGTACTCATCTGCCGCCCCTTTGTTACCGCCGTGTATGGAGGCGAAGCAGAGGGCGTCAAGCTCTATATTGAAAAGTTGGGTGAAGAACTGAAAGACACCATGGCCATGTGCGGCGCTTTCAGCTTAAAAGAAATTACCAAAGATATGGTGCGAAAATAGAAGTAAAATAGCAAGGCTGTGCAGAATACTCTTTCTGCATAGCCTTTTTTTAATGATCGTTAACCGATTCTTTCGCATGGCAAAGGAGAGGGAACTATGAAACAAATTTTAGTAACTGGAAGCAGCGGCTTCATCGGCAAAGAGCTGTTCCGTTTCTTGAAAGAAAGCCAGTTTAAGCTTCTCCCCTTATCCCACCAAGATATTGCTGCCTATCAAAATAAAGGCGAAGTATTTCCCGCCACACAACTATCTGAAATCACCGGTATTATCAATTTAGCCGGAGTCAGTATTAGCCAGCGCTGGAATGAAAAAAACAAAGCCCTCATTCTTGAAAGCCGTCTCAGCACCACGCGTTTTCTGGTAGATTCCCTGCAGCGCGCCAAGGATTTACAGCTCCCCATTCCTTCTGTTTTCATAAATGCTTCCGCCATCGGCTATTACGGCATTTCGCCAACAGGAATTCAAACCGAAGAAAGCCCTCCTGGAACTGATTTTTTAGCTTCCGTCTGCCAGCAATGGGAACAAACAGCTCTCCAAGCTGAGCGCTTGGGAATACGAACGGTTCTTTGCCGCTTTGGCGTTGTTCTCGGAACCAGCGGCGGCGCTTTGCCCCGTATGGCGCGCCCCTTTCATTGGGGCGTAGGAGGAACTATAGGCGATGGCAACCAGCACCTGTCCTGGATCCACTTTCAAGATTTGCTGCAGGCGCTGCAGTTAGCCCTTACCTCTTCTTCCCTGCAAGGAGCTTATAACCTCACCAGTCCCCATCCCATCTCTATGCGCCAATTTGCCGCTTCATTAGGAAAGCAACTAAAAAAGCCCGCTTGGACCCGCCTTCCCGGTACAGCAGCCAAACTCCTTTTAGGCGAAATGGCAGAAGCCATCTTACTGGCAGATCAGCAGGTATTGCCGCAACGCTTGCTGACAGAAGGATTTCAATTTCAGTTCCCCGATCTCGCCAGCGCCCTGGCTGACTTATACCCCGATTCGAAAACACAGGAATAAGCAAGAGAACCGAAGGCTCCGAAGGAGTGGAACGGAACCAGCGAGGACGGACTTTTGAACAGGAGAATCCGAGAATCCGAGGAGACGTAGAAGGCTAACGAAAGGGATAGGCAGCAGTTGCTGCCTATCCCTTTTTCACGCACTCCCAGTCCGCCTGACAGTACTGCCGCAAGGTGCGAGCTGTCTGGGTGTAGAGCTTAGCCCCCGAAAAATTGGGCGCCGCTCCTACTACAACTTGCATCAAAAGACCGTCACTGCCGAACCAGCGCGGTAGCACTCCCCCAAAAAAGAAGCCCTGCTGGCGCATTTCTTCTACCGCCGCTCCAAGATGGGGCAGCGCCATATCGATGACAACCTGCAGGCTGACTACCTTTCTGCGCGCCGCTGCTTCCAACAGCTTTGCTACTTCTTCGCCCCATTGAGAGCCTGTTTCCCTTACAGCAAGCTTCCACGTGCCGGCAAACTCGTAATACTTTTCTTCTTGCCTCAAGCCTCCTTGCTGCGGTAGCGCTGCTGTCGAAACAAGGATGTCTCTTTTTTGCAAGGGCTCCAGCAATGTTCGCACCATAGCTTCATAGACTTGGGGAATATACGTAGGCAAAGAAGGCTTTGTATATTCGATAAAGTTAACTACGCAGGAAATTCGTTCCGTATCGGCGCAGTGCTCTTTAAAACTAGAGCCAGCCAACTGATCTATTTCGAGTGCATAATCCGCCATCCCCGCTTTCGCGCTGCCTACTTGCGTCATATAATGATGGCACACAGCTTCACTATATAGACCGTCGCTGCCTGCAATATTCATCAGCTCGGCGCTTTGGCAGCAATTGGCTAACAGCAACGATAGACGGCTTTGCCTATACACCGGATTTACCACCATATTGCCAACTTCCCAGAGCTGAAAATTAGGAGCATTTTTAAACATGGACACATAGCCTGCAGTCTGCCCTACCGCATCAAAGGCCAATACCGCAGTCAAACGTTCAGCCTCAATTTCTGCGGCTACCGCTTCTGGCTGATATACATATTGAATGGGAAAATCATTTCCATAAACCGATCGAAACACCGCACCTACATGCTTGGCATTGGCGGCGTTAACAGAAATCAGTTGAAAGTCCTGTTCCACTGCTTCGCCCCCTCTCTTTGTATTCCTTTGTTTAACCATACATTCTTTTTGCCGCTCTTAAAACCCTGCTTGACCGCAAAGTTCTCCCAACACACTAGCACTCTTTAAACAAAAAAAACGCCCCCTGCATCTCAGGGAGCCTGTTGCTATCAGCTTTCGCCAAGGTACTTGTGAATGCCAAGCAACAAAACGCGCGGCAGTTACTTGATAAATTACAAGGCGATCCGCCTCGCTTTTCAAGCATCCGCGCAGAGGGGAGACACATCCGCGCCAAAAAGTCACAGATGCCCCAAGCCCGTCACGACTTGTTAAATCCATTGTATCATTGTCAACATCATCAATACAGTTTGATTATTTTATAGTATCCATCAAAAAAACTGTTGTATCTTTTACGCTCCAGGATCAGAAAATCGATATCCCACGCCCGATTCAGTAATAATGTACTGGGGCCGCAAGGGGTTTGCTTCTATCTTCCGCCGCAATTGAGCAATATATACCCGCACATAATGCGTGTCTTGAGAATAGGCATCGCCCCACACTTGCTTCAATAATTGTTTATGGGTCATCACTTTTCCCGTATTCTGTATCAGCACTTTCAACAGCGTATATTCCGTCGGTGTTAGATGCAGATCTTCCCCCTGCAAAGTTACGGTATGCGAGGATACATCCATGCAAAGAGCGCCGCACATCAGTGCAGGTCCGTTGTCTTCCCGGCCAGAACGCCGCAGTGATACACGCATTCTTGCCAATAACTCGCCCATACCGAAGGGCTTAGTCAAGTAGTCATCGGCCCCGGCATCCAGCACCTCAATTTTCTCCGGTTCTTGATCGCGGGCTGACAAAATAACAATGGGCACCTGTGTCCACTCTCGCAGACGGCGTACAATTTCCTTGCCGTCTAAATCGGGCAAACCTAAATCCAGAAGAATTAAGTCGGGTTGCTGCATGGCCGCTTGTACCAAACCTTCTTTGCCGTCCGCCGCATCCACTACGGTATAGTCATAGGATTCCAAGGCAACCCGCAACATTCTCCGCATCGGCAGTTCATCATCAATAACCAGAACTCGAAGTTGCCCTTCCGTCATAAAGAAACGGCCTCCTCTTCTTTTTTAACAGGTAAATAGACCCTGAAAATGGCCCCGCCTGCTTCGCGATTAGCCGCTTCAATCCGTCCATGATGTGCCTCCACAATACCTTTGCAAATGGACAGTCCCAACCCGGTCCCGCCAGGCTTTGACGCATGAGTTCGCGGCGCACGATAAAACTTCTCGAAAACCAGTTCCAACTCCTCCTGCGCCATACCAGTTCCTCGATCCAGTACTTCTAGTTTGACTTCATCTGCCGCCTTGGACACGCGAATTTCAACCGGCGTATCAACCGGCGAATACTTGCACGCATTATCCAACAAATTTACTATAACCTGTTCCAAGAGAACGCAGTCTCCCCAAATCATCGGCAGCTCCGGCTCCATTTTGACTAAAATTTCTCGGGAATGGACAGCCCCCTCCAAACGGCGCAGCACCACCCCCAAAATATCTTCTAAGTCGCACCAGTCCGCTTTCAATTGCATCATACCGCTTTCCAGACGCGCCGTATCCAGCAGATTAGAGACAACCCGTTCCATGCGCGTCGCCCCTTCACTGATGGCTTGCAACATTTCTTGGAGCTGCCCCTCATCGCAACGATCCCGACAGAGGAGCAGCGTCTGAATAGCTCCTAAAATAGACGTTAAGGGCGTCCGCAGTTCATGAGATACCGAATTAAACAGCGCTGTTCGCAATCGGTCAGACTCGCTCCAAAGAGCTGCCTTGCGCGCTTCTTCCGCCAACGAAGCCCGCTCCAGAGTAAGGGCCGCCAAAGCCGCCCATGCGTCAATGAGTCGCCGTTCTTCTTGGGTAACCTTGCTTTCATCTAAGCGTACGCTAAAAACACCCATCACCCGCTCCTGACTCCGCAGCGGCACATGCAAATAATCGGCACTAGGCAAAATTTCCGTCGCTCGCCCTGCCGCTTGTCCATGTTCAAAACACCAGTTAGCAACCGCCATTTCCGCGGCTTCCGGGGGATTCAAATTCAGACCTTGCCGGCTCCGTTCGCCACTATGGCGAGCCCACAACTCCAAGCGGTCTTTCACCGGCAAAAACACCAACGTCTCCCGCCCCAACGTCTCCGCCACCTGCAAAGAAAGCCGCTCCGCCACTACGTTTTTCTCCACGGTACCCGCCATCTCACTGCTGAATTCATATAAAAAGCGCGCACTTTTTTCCCGTTGCCGGGACAATTTCAAATCGAGACGCATTTGCTCCGTCCGTCGGCCAATAACGACAGCCAAGCCCCAAAAAGCAAGGAAGCTCCACAGATGCTTGATGTCAGAAACAGCAAATGTAAAAACAGGCTCCACAAAAAGATAGTCAAAAACCAAGACACTGGCAACCGCGCTGCTATAAGCCTCCCAACGCCCCCACCAAAAGGCGCTCAATAACGTAGGGAGTTGGTAGATGAGAACAATACTGGCAGCATCCACCTGTTCTTGAAGCAACCAGAGCACCACCGTCACCAAGGCCACTAAGAAAAGCGCCTTGCCATGCTCTTGCCAGGCAAAAGGCGTCAAGGGATGTTTTATCGCAATAACAGGCACTTTGACCTTTTCGTCCTCCGCCTGAATAACATGCACGCTGATACCCGAGCTTCCCTTCAAAATCTCGTCGACAATAGATCTTTGCCAACGCTGCCACCAGGCTGTTTTGCGGGTTTTTCCAACAACAATAGCCGTTATGTTATGATTTTTGGCCAAAGACAGGATTTCTTCAGCCGGTTCTGAACTCACAACGGTTATGATTTTAGCTCCTAGTTCCTCAGCCAGCTTCAAATTCCGACTGACCCGGGCGCTCTCTTCATCGCCAAGAGCCGCTCGCTGCGAAGAGCTTTCTACATATACCGCCAGCCATTCCGCTTGCAGACCACCCGCCAGCCGCTTTGCCGCGCGAATCAGCTCCGCGGAAAATGGACTAGCGCTGACGCAAACCATGACCCTCTCCGCCGCAGGCCACGGACCAGGAATGCCATGAGCCCGCATATAAGCGCTCAACTCCTGATCCACTCGGCGAGCCGTATAGCGCAGCGCCAACTCGCGCAGCGCATTTAGATTCCCCGGACGAAAAAACTTACGCACCGCCTGCTGCGCCTGCTCCGCTACATATACTTTACCTTCATGCAACCGCTTGAGCAGCTTCTCCGGCGGCAGGTCAATGAGTTCCACTACCGCCGCCTGTTCGATAATGGAATCCGGCACGGTTTCGCGCACAACGACGCCCGTAATTTTAGCCACCACATCATTCAGGCTTTCAATGTGCTGGATGTTGAGCGTCGTATAGACATCTATGCCGCCAGCCAGCAGTTCCTCCACATCCTGAAAGCGCCTTACATAACGACTGCCGGGAATGTTTGTATGAGCCAGTTCATCTACCAAAACAATATCCGGATGCAGCGCCAAAATAGCGTCC
This sequence comes from uncultured Anaeromusa sp., assembly GCF_963676855.1. Taxonomy (NCBI): domain Bacteria; kingdom Bacillati; phylum Bacillota; class Negativicutes; order Selenomonadales; family Sporomusaceae; genus Anaeromusa; species uncultured Anaeromusa sp. The sequence goes on along the minus strand of NZ_OY781460.1, from coordinate 1,212,902 downwards.
ACATCCATTTCCAGCCATTCCCTCTCCCGATAGAGTATTTTTTTCGGCTCCGTTTTAGGAATGCCGGCCGACAGTTTCTCCGTTTCTTTCCGGCCATGCGTCTCAATCCAGCCAACAATAACGTTTTGGCCTTCCAACAATCGTTCATGAGCCGTTTCCAGCATGGCATAGGTTTTCCCGACCCCTGCCGACGCACCTAAGAACACCGTCAGCTCGCCTTTTTTTTCGCGAGCGATCTGCTCCAACCAGTCTTCTGGTTTTTTTCTTTCCCGCTCTTGCTTCATGTCTTCAGCCTCATGGTTTTATTTTTAATCCCGGTCTAATCTTTGGTTTAATTTTAGCACATTTACCCGGCGTTCACCGAGAAATCCGCCATGCCGCTCTTCCAATGTTTCATGCACCAGCATTTCTACCTGCCGCGGCGACAGTCCCCTCGCCTGGGCGACGCGCTGCACCTGAAGCATAGCCGCTTCCGGAGAAATATGCGGGTCCAAACCGCTGGCGGAAGCGGTAACCAAATCCGCAGGAACGAGCTGCTGCGGTGTCAAACTTTCTTCCTTCCGCACCTGCGTGGCCCGCTGCCCCACTTCTTCATGCAGTTTGGATGCTAACGGGCCCGCATTCGAGCCACCGGAAAGCAAGCCATCATACCCGCCTGCCGATGGTCGTCCATGAAAGTAGCGTTCGCTTTGAAAGGACTGTCCGATTAGCAGCGAGCCACGGACCTGCCCCCCTTCAACCACTAGACTTCCCTGCGCCTGTTCCGGAAAGATTGCCTGTGCCAAGCCGGTCAAAACCAGCGGATATACGCCTCCGGTTAAAAGCGTCAAAATGCACAGCAGCCTTGCGCCTGTTTTCAAGATACCCATCATTTCCCTCCCACCTTCCTTTTGCCTAGGCCACTCCCAGTAGAGCCAAGATGCAGTCAATCACTTTGATGCCAAGGAAAGGAACTACTAAACCGCCGCCGCCGTATAAAAGCAAGTTGCGCCGCAACACCGCCGCCGCTCCTTCCGGGCGGTAGGCCACGCCCCGCAACGCCAAAGGAATCAAGGCAATGATAATCAAGGCATTGAAAATAACAGCGCTTAGTACCGCACTTTGGGGCGTAGCCAACCCCATAATGTTCAAATCCCCCAAAATCGGATACGTGCCCATGAACAACGCCGGAATAATAGCAAAATACTTGGCCACGTCGTTAGCAATGCTGAACGTAGTTAGCGAGCCTCTTGTCATTAACAGCTGTTTGCCAATTTCCACCACTTCAATGAGTTTGGTCGGATTGCTATCCATGTCCACCATATTGCCTGCTTCCTTCGCCGCTTGGGTGCCGCTGTTCATAGCCACGCCTACGTCGGCTTGGGCCAGCGCTGGGGCGTCATTCGTTCCGTCCCCAGTCATAGCCACAAGCATCCCCTTTTGCTGATACGAACGAATTAAGGCCAGTTTGTCTTCTGGCGTAGCTTCTGCCAAGAAATCATCCACTCCTGCTTCTGCCGCAATGGCCGCCGCCGTAAGTTGATTATCGCCGGTAATCATGACAGTCTTGATCCCCATACGCCGCAATTCCTGAAAACGTTCGCGAATGCCGCCCTTGACTACATCTTTCAGATAAACCACGCCCAGCACTTTTTTATCGTCCGCCACGACCAACGGCGTGCCGCCCTTGTTGGCAATCGCATCCGCCGTCTTCACTACTTCTTCCGGCCACTTTCCGCCGCAGACCCGAATATGGTCCGCCATCGCCTGTACGGCGCCTTTACGAATCTCTCTCCCTTGAACATTTACCCCGCTCATCCGCGTCTGCGCTGTAAAAGGAACAAATTCCGCGCTTAAGCCAGTCAATTCTCGTTCGCGCAAATTAAAACGTTCTTTAGCCAGCACCACAATACTCCGCCCTTCGGGTGTCTCGTCCGCCAACGAGGCCAGCTGCGCAGCATCTGCCAGTTCTTCTTCCGTGACGCCCGGCGCAGGCAAAAACTGTGTTGCCATCCGGTTGCCCAAGGTAATCGTACCGGTCTTATCTAAAAGCAGCACGTTGACATCCCCTGCCGCCTCAATAGCTCGACCTGACATCGCCAGCACATTGCGCTGCAGCAGCCGGTCCATACCGGCAATGCCGATGGCGGACAACAGCCCGCCAATAGTAGTCGGAATCAGGCAGACCAAAAGAGCAACAAGCGTCGTCAATGAAAGACTGGTCTTGGCATAAAGAGCAAAGGGCTGGAGCGTGACCACTACTGCCAAAAATATAATCGTCAAACCAATCAGCAAAATGGTCAAGGCAATCTCATTCGGCGTCTTGCCTCGCTTAGCTCCTTCTACTAAAGAAATCATGCGATCCAAAAAGGTTTCCCCCGGATTGACGCTGACCTTCACCTTCAGCCAATCCGATAAAATCCGGGTCCCCCCCGTCACCGAAGAGCGATCACCGCCGGATTCACGGATTACCGGCGCCGACTCCCCGGTAATGGCGCTCTCATCCACAGTCGCCATACCTTCTAAAATCTCCCCATCACTGGGAATCGTATCGCCTGCTTGCACATAAATGACATCACCCTTGCGAAGCGAGGCAGCATCCACCGGCTTCCAGTCGCCATTCTCCCAACGTTTCGCTGGTGTCTGCCCACGCGTTCCTCGCAACGCGTTAGCCTGCGCTTTGCCGCGCCCTTCGGCGACCGCTTCGGCAAAATTGGCAAAAAACACCGTAAACCAAAGCCACACAATAATTTGCAGCTCATACACTATTTCACTGCCGCCCTCATATAGGCTTGCAGCCAATAAAACCGTGGTCAAGGCGCAGCCTACCCAGACTAAAAACATCACAGGATTGCGAAGCTGCACCTTGGGGTTCATTTTATAAAAAGCCTGCCATACCGCATCTATGAGTAGTTGCCGGTCAAAGCCTTGTGCTTTTTTCACGACTTATTCCTCCTTTTCGCTGCGTTCATCTACCATAGCAGCATTTGCTCCACAACCGGCCCCAGCACCAGGGCCGGCAAAAAAGTCAAGGCCCCGACAATAAGGACGACCCCCATAAGCAAGAAAGAAAACAACGGCTGATCCGTAGCAAAGGTGCCTGCCGAAACGGGCACCGCTTTTTTACGGGCCAAGCTGCCTGCAACTGCCAAAATCGGCAAAATCACGCCGAAGCGTCCCAGCAACATAGCCAACGCCAAAATCACGTTGTAAAAAAGACTGTCCGCGCTCAAGCCGGCAAAGGCGCTGCCGTTATTCCCCGCCGTCGAAGCAAAGGCGTAAAGAATCTCGCTAAAGCCATGAGGTCCTTCGTTTAAAACGCCTGCCACCCCTGCTTGTGTCAGTACTGCCGTCATCGTGCCAAAAAGAACCGTCAGTGCCGGGATCAACACCGCCAGTACCACCATTTTCATTTCATAGGCTTCGATTTTTTTGCCCAAATACTCCGGCGTGCGTCCCACCATAAGCCCCACAATAAAGACGGTCAGCAGCACAAAACAGAGCATGCCGTAAAAACCGGCGCCCACGCCGCCAATGACCACTTCGCCAATCAGCATTTGCAGCATCGCCGCCATCCCGCCCAAGGGAGTCAAGCTGTCATGCATCGCATTGACGGCGCCGCAAGAAGCGGCGGTCGTAATCGTAGCGAACAACGAAGAACCGCCTAGACCGAAACGCACTTCCTTGCCTTCCATGGCCGTCGGCCCCGTCAGCCCCCATGCCGCCAAATTCGGATTTCCGGCCTGTTCACTAGCGTACATGACACTAAAAAACAACACAAACAATGTTACCATTGCGCCCAAAATAGCATAGCCCTGCCGGACATTGCCACACCAAAAGCCGTAGCAAAACACTAAAGAAGTCGGCAATAAGAAAATAGCCAGCATTTCTAAAAAGTTCGTAACGGCAGTTGGATTTTCAAAAGGATGCGCTGAGTTGGCGTTGAAAAAGCCGCCGCCATTGGTTCCCAACATCTTGATGGCTTCTTGCGAAGCTACCGGCCCCATTGGCAGAATTTGCTCCGCCCCCTCCAGCGTCACCGCCTGTACATAAGCAGCTAGGTTCTGGATAACCCCTTGCTGCACCAACACCAACGCCAAAAGCAACGAAAGGGGCAGCAAAACCCACAGTACGCTTCGCGTCAAATCCACCCAGAAATTGCCGATGCCTTTTTCCTCCTGGCGCTGCAGCCCCCGAATCAAAGCCACAGCCACAGCGAGGCCCGTCGCGGCGGAAAGAAAATTCTGCACCGTTAACGCCATCATCTGCGTAAAATAGGATAGCGTACTTTCGCCGCTATACGCTTGCCAGTTAGTATTGGTCATAAAGCTGACCGCCGTATTAAAGGCCAACGGCCACGACTCTAGACCAGGCAAGCCTTGGGGATTTAAAGGCAGTCCGCCTTGCAACAGCTGCAAAGCAAAAACAACCGCACAGCCCAGCAGATTAAAAGCCACTAACGATCCAGCATAACGCTGCCAGCTCATATCCTCCTGTGGCTGAATCCCGCTGGCTCGATAGATAATTTTTTCAACGGGAAGCAAAATCCGATCTAATAACGTAGCTTCCTGTTGAAAAACGCGAACTAGATAATGTCCTAACGGCCAAGCTAAGGTCAGCAGCACAACCAAAAACAAGAATAATAAAATCAGATCATATCCCATCTTAAAAATCCTCCGGCTTCCATAAGGCATAAAATAAATAGGCAAACAAAACCGCGCTTACCGCCACGCCCAGCCACCATTCCATACAAACGCCTCCTTGTCTTTTCTTACTTTGATTGTACTCCTGTCGTCCTTCAAAATGGTATCAAAAAAGTAGGGCTGCGTATAAAAAAAATATAAAAATTGGCAGGGGGCGAACACCGGATAGGGACCGAACACAGAGTAACTGAGAAAAGCCAGAGGGAGTGGATTGAATAGGAGTAGATGGAGTAAATTGAAAGAACGAATGAGGCTACGGCGGCCGTGACTGTATTTGAGACTTTTTGAAGCAAGACGGTCCGCAGGACGCAAAAGCAGGAGGCGACGGAGAAAAGTTCCGTATGTCTGAGCGCCAGCGAGTTCGCGGAACTGCCGTCACCTCCTATTTTTGCGAGTCGCGCGGAAATTTTGTCTCAAATACAGTTATGCCGCAGTTTAGACAGAAGCTCTTATCCTCGTAAATTCTAGTATAGATAAAATGAAGAAGCCTCTCACCAAAGTGAAAGGCTTCTTCATTTTATCTATACTTTCTTAAGTTGTTAAAAAATCACGGCTACAGCTTATTCGTCTTTCAGCTTCCGCAGCAAGTTCAAGACCTCAATGTAGAGCCACACCAGCGTTACCAAAAGACCAAAGGCGCAAAACCATTCGTACTCTTTCGGCATGCCCTGACGCACGCTCTGCTGGATCTGCTCGTAATCAACAAACAGGTTCATCGTAGCGATGCCAATCACAACCAGGCTAAACAAGATACCGACGATGCCTCCCTGATGAATCATGGGAATGCGGATGCCAAAAAAGCTCAAAACGAACTCGATAAAATACGTAATAGCGATGCCCATGGTAGCCATCATCGTCGCGCGCATAAAGCCTTCATTTACCTTCACATACCCTTTAGCGTAAATCACCGCCGAGCTCACGGCAATCCCCAGGGTAATCATCACCGCCTGTAAGACAATGCCGTGGTAGAACCGGGCAAACATGGCGGATATGGACGCCAAGAACATGCCTTCCAGAATGGCGTAGAGCGGCGAGAGAAAGCCGGCCCAATGCGGACGAAAGCTAATCGCAAACGCAGTGACCAGACCCATGATAGCCGTTACCGTGGCCGTAACGGGCGTTGCATAGCCCATAGACCAAGTAGCCGCCGCCGAAACGAGAGCAATACCAACCAGCGAAAAACTCTTTACCGCCACCCCTGCATAGGTGGCCGTTTCGCCGCTATAACTGTGAAGCTCTTTTACTTTTGAAATGACAGGATTTGCCATTTTATTCATCTCCTTTATGTCAATGTAAAATTCATTATACCACATCGCTTACTAAAAAGAAGCCTCCGCAGTATTCGCAAAAAGCCAACCGCATAAAAGAGAAAAGCAATAGCTCCCAGGTCACTTCCATATATGTCTTACTGTTATTTTCCAACACCACAACTCTGTTACGATTTTTATTTTAATCTTTTCAAATATCAGCTCATTATTTGATATACCACTGCACCCAAACTAATCGCTATAACAACGATCCCGATACTCCACAGCTCACAATTTTCTTTTCTTTTTCGCACATAAATTAATAGCTCAAATGCACAAATCACAACTACATTCAGTGCAATAAGCTTTAAAAAGATCATGATGTTCCTTCATCACATCCTATGATTTTATTCAGCATTTAAGCGATAGCCAAAATTGTATTCGGTAAAAATATACCGTGGTGAACTTGCACTATCATCTAATTTCTTTCGAATGAAAGCAACGTATTGCCGAATATATCGCGCATTAATTTGAGAAGAAACTCTTTTGCCAACTCTCTTTTTTAGACGTAGCGTAAGCTCCTCATACGAAAGCGGCTCTCCGTTTGCCCTTGCCAATTCTTTTAATAAAACCCACTCAGTAGAAGATAAATTAATTGCTTTACCACCAAGCATCACTTGGTTTTTCATCAAATCAATTGTCAAGCCGCCACAGTAAATCATATCTTGCCTTTGTAGCACTTCCCGCCTCCATATAGCGCGAATCTTAGCTACTAAATCGTTCGGATTAAAGGGCTTTGTTATATAGTCATTAGCTCCAAGGTTTAGAAATTCGACTATTTTACTCTCTTGGTTATTTTCCGTAAGCACCACCACTGGCGTTGAAACTTGGCAAAGAATTTTTTGAATCAATTCTTTGCCGGTTATATCTTTTAAATCTATATCTAGAAGGATAAGTTCAGGGTGAAAAGTATCCAGCTTTTGCAAACCGCATTTTCCTGTCTTTGCATATTCAAACGCAATGTTTTGCGCGTTAAATGTTCTTTTTAACAGTCTGCTGATAGCGGGATCATTGTCAATCCCCAAGATTCGAATGCAATTATGCTGCATACTTTTCACCTGCCTAAACTTTAAAGCTATCTTGAATTATCTATTGCAAGCTTATCCAACGCCAAATTAAGCGCTAACACATTTACTCGTTCTTCGCCCAATATACCCCACTGACGTTCCTTGATTTGGCTTATGATTAACTTTTCAACCGTCCCTACTTCCAGCGTTCTTGCTTTAGCCACTCGTTCTGCTTGGAGCAGCGCGGCAGCCGGAGTAATATCTGGATCCAAGCCACTGCCGGAAGCCATCGCCAAATCTGATGGAATCGGTTCATCTTCAGCTAACCCATTGTCTTCGCGGGCTTTTTTCACATTATCCGCTATGGTATCAATAAGTTTTTTGTTGGTCGGTCCTAAGTTAGATCCTGCCGAACCATTTGCATCATATCCATCATCGCCTGCAAGGGAAGGACGTCCATGAAAATATTTTTCATCTCCAAAAGACTGACCTAACAAGCTTGAACCAATCGGAGTTTCTCCCTGCATGATAATTGAACCGTTAGCTTGAAACGGAAATACAACTTGGGCCAAACCAACCATAGACAATGGATAGAGCACTCCACATAACACGGTCAGAACAAGAAGCATTCCGCCTGCATGTATCAATTGTCGCAACATATTATTCGCCTTCCTTTTGCTTTAATCCAAACTGCTTTGAAGATATCTTGTCAATAATTTGAATATGTCCTTTGCCCATATTACGCACAAGAAAAATCTCTGCATGCTCATCGTCATAAAGAAATACTGGAGATGCTGCAAGCTGTTCTACGCTAATTCCAAAAAAAGCAGCAAGTTTAGCGATAGTTTTTGTTCCTGGCTGCCAAATATTTGACTCATAGTAACGAATCGCCATAGAAGAAACACCGACAGCTTCAGCAACCTGCTCGGGAGTTAACAGATTTTCAAGCCTGCATACACGAAGATTATCACCAAGCATACACACACCCTCCTATTCCGTTCACACCAATCCTAATGAAACAAGAAGAATATCAATCACTTTTATTCCCACAAAAGGAATAACAATGCCGCCAACTCCATAAATCAAGAGGTTGCGTTTCAAAATTGCTTCCGCCCCTACTGGTCGATACTGAATTCCCCGAAGAGCCAGCGGAATCAACGCAATAATAATAAGAGCATTAAAGATAACGGCGCTGAGTATAGCACTTTCCGGCGTAGACAATTGCATAATATTTAGTAAGTTCATTGCCGGATAGGCGCCAGCAAACATGGCTGGAATGATTGCAAAATATTTTGCAACATCATTGGCAATACTAAATGTTGTGAGCGACCCTCGCGTCATCAGTAATTGCTTGCCTATTTCTACAATTTCAATCAGCTTCGTCGGATTGCTTTCCATGTCGACCATATTGCCTGCTTCTTTAGCCGCCTGTGTCCCGCTATTCATCGCAACCCCTACGTCCGCCTGCGCCAACGCCGGTGCATCATTTGTGCCATCTCCCGTCATAGCCACCAGCATACCCTTTTCTTGGTAGTCTTTAATCAATTTCAATTTTGCCTCTGGAGTCGCTTCTGCCAAGAACTCATCTACCCCGGCTTCCGCCGCAATGGCTGCTGCCGTTAAAGGATTGTCTCCTGTAATCATGACGGTCTTTATCCCCATCTGCCGCAACTCGCGAAAACGCTCCTTAATGCCGCCTTTTACAATATCTTTCAAATAAATCGTTCCCATAATTTTTGTGCCCTGCACTACTATCAACGGTGTTCCGCCAACCTTCGCAATTCTTTCCGCTGCTTGTTTTACGGCATCTGGGAATACACCGCCTTGTTCAAAAACATAGTTTTCAATCGCGGAAATAGCGCCTTTGCGAATTTGTGTGTTTTTTATATTAACCCCGCTCATCCGCGTTTGAGCGGTAAAAGGAACAAATTCGGCTTCTAATTCTCCTAAGGCTCTTTCTCGAATGCCATGTTTTTCTTTAGCTAACACCACGACACTGCGTCCTTCTGGCGTTTCATCGGCCAACGATGCTAATTGCGCCGCATTAGCTAACTCCATTTCACTCACGCCAGGGGCCGGTATAAATTCAGTTGCCATACGGCTTCCCAACGTGATCGTACCCGTCTTGTCTAGAAGAAGAACGTTTACATCCCCGGCCGCTTCCACTGCACGCCCCGACATGGCCAGAACATTTCTTTTCAAAAGCCGGTCCATCCCTGCAATTCCTATAGAACTCAATAAACCGCCAATTGTCGTAGGAATCAAGCAAACCAAAAGGGACACCAATATTACAACTGAAATTTCTGCCTCTGAATAAATTGCAAACGGCTCAAGTGTAGCAACTGCAACTAAAAATACAATCGTCAAACTTACCAATAAAATAGTCAATGCAATTTCATTAGGCGTCTTTTGGCGCTGTGCTCCTTCCACTAATGCAATCATACGGTCTAAAAAGGTTTCTCCTGGATTTGCCGTCACACGAACCTTCAACCAATCCGACAACACTCTAGTTCCACCGGTTACTGAAGAACGATCACCGCCGGACTCACGAATTACCGGAGCCGATTCACCTGTTACAGCACTTTCATCCACCGACGCTAACCCTTCAACCACTTCGCCGTCTGCAGGAATATATTCTCCGGCACGAATGAGAACCATATCCTCTTTACGAAGCTCCGCGGCATCCACTTGCACCGTCCCTAACCGAACAATTTTATTAGCCTTCGTTTTGTTGCGAGCACTCTTTAACGACTCCGACTGCGCCTTTCCTCGGCCTTCAGCTACCGCTTCAGCAAAATTGGCAAACAACACCGTAAACCACAACCATAATGTAATTTGTAGTGAAAATGCGATAGATACTCCTTGCAAAAAATCGCGAATTGTTACACCGGTTGTCAACAAAGAACCAACAAAAACGATAAACATCACCGGGTTGCGCACCTGCGTCTTGGGATTTAGCTTATGAAATGCATCTTGAATTGCTTGAATTAAAATTTCTCGATTAAAACTCGAGCGCTCACTCATGATCGCGCCTCCTTAAAATGTAGTACCTTGCAACATCAAAAGATGTTCAAGAACCGGACCAAGCGCCAGTGCCGGCAAGAACGTCAATGCACTGATAATAAGAACCACGCATGCCAGCAACAGTACAAATAGCCATCCGGTCGTTGGAAATGTCCCTTGTCCAGGAGGAGCTATTTTTTTCTCCGCCATACTGCCGGCAATAGCCAGCATAGGAATAATCACGCCAAAGCGCCCTAGCAACAGTACTATAGACAATGCACAATCATAAAATAGCGTATTGACCGTAAGCCCGCCAAATGCGCTGCCGTTATTTCCCGTACAGGAAGCAAAGGCATATAACACTTCACTCAGTCCATGTGGCCCAGGGTTGGCAATTCCTTCTAATCCTGCATCAGCAACTACCGTTATGGCGCTGCCAATGAGAATCGTTACAGCTGGGATTAAAATGGCAATCGTCGCCATCTTCATCTCCCACGCCTCTATTTTTTTGCCAAGATATTCCGGTGTACGACCAACCATAAGGCCAACAATAAATACTGCAAGCACGACATAGGCAAGCATCCCATATAACCCAGCTCCCACGCCCCCAATAACAACTTCACCCATCATAATTTGCAACATAGGTACCAAGCCACCAAGAGGAGTAAAACTGTCATGCATAGAGTTTACCCCTCCGCAAGAAGCCGCAGTGGTTACAACAGCAAACAAGGACGACCCGCCAATACCGAAACGCACTTCTTTCCCTTCCATCGCCGTAGGACCGCTTATAGCTCCCGATGCAAGCAAGGGATTCCCTATCACTTCGCTAGAATAGTTCAGCGCTAACATCATGACGAACAATAGCGCCATCGTTCCCAATATCGCATATCCTTGTCGACGATCTTTTACCATAAATCCAAAAGCATAGACTGAACTTACAGGAACAAGAAAAATAGCTAGTATTTCGAGAAAGTTGGTAAGAGGAGTCGGATTTTCAAATGGATGAGCTGAATTTGCATTGAAAAAACCGCCTCCATTGGTTCCCAACATTTTTATTGCTTCTTGCGAAGCAACCGGTCCAAGTGCAATTACCTGTTCAGCTCCTTCTACGGTTTGCGCATGAACATACGGTGATAAGGTCTGAGGCACACCTTGTTGAACAAGAATAACTGCAAATACGATAGATAATGGCAGCAAAACATAGATAACGCTACGCACTAAATCTACCCAAAAGTTTCCTATCTGCGACGTCATTTTTCGGGCAAGTCCGCGAACCAGCGCGATAGCAACCGCAAGTCCAGTTGCTGCTGACAAGAAGTTTTGCACCGTCAATGCTACCATTTGGGTAAAGTAGCTCATCGTGGTTTCACCAGCATAGGCTTGCCAGTTTGTATTAGTCATAAAACTAATAGCCGTGTTCAACGCCAAGTGCCACGTTGGCACCACTGGCAAGTCTTCTGGATTGAAAGGAAGTACATCTTGCAACATTTGGATTGCAAAAACAAGCAAAGTTCCTAAAACATTGAATAAGATGACTGCCGTTGCATATTGCTTCCAGTTCATTTCAGACGAAGGATCGATTCCGAGCATCCGATATATTCCTTTTTCAATTGGATGAAAAATCGGATCAAAAATAGTTTTTTCTTGATTAAATACCTTTGCCATGTATCGACCAACAGGCCATGCAAGAAGAAATAAGACAAGTAAGTACACACTAAACAGAATTAGATCGTTTCCCATTTAAAATTCCTCCGGTTTCATCAAAGCATATGTTAAATAGATCAAAAGTAGTATCGCCAAAATGCCTGCAATCCAAATTTCTGCCATACTAATTCCTCCTTGGTTTTTCCATCTGTCTCTTTACACGTTCATTGTATATCCACTTACTGTCAAAATGTCGTAAGAGATTCTGCTAAACATGTAAAGATTCCGTCAAAAAAAGAGTCGTTCTGAAGTAACTTCTTCAGAATGTCGACGCCGGGCTATAATTAACCAGTAGCGCCGGTCGATAATTGATCACTATCGGTCGGGTAGAAATTGACCACCCTCCCCCAATAAGCTACCCTTTGAGTTGTCGAGACATCAAAGGAGGTAGCGCCAATGAAGGAGCGTGGCACTTCTATTATGCTGCAAGAAATGAAAGTTATGCAAGGAAAAAACGTTTCACAAATCGCCCGGGCAACGGGTATGTCGAGAATAACCGTCCGAAAATATCTGGAACAAGGTGAGCAACCGCATCGACTAAAAGGCAAAATACGCGGCTCAAAGCTCGATCCGTTTAAACCGTATATCCAAGAACTGCTTGAGCTTGGAGTCTATAATGCTAGCGTGATTTTTGACCGGATTATTGAACGAGGCTTTGACGGTGGCATCACGATTCTTAAGGATTACCTGGCGCCGCTTCGCCCGCCTTCCGTCAAAATGGAATCAGCCGTCCGGCGTTTTGAAACACCGCCTGGTCGCCAAGCGCAAATGGATTGGGGTTTTATGAACTACAAGGCTCGCAACGGTCAAATGCGAAAAGTCGCCTGCTTCGTCATGGTTCTTGGTCACAGTCGAACGCGTTATATTGAGTTTTCGCGCCGCTGCGACAGCGCCAGCTTGTTGCGCTGCATGCTCAATGCTTTTGAGTATTTTGGCGGCGTACCGGAAGTCGTGTTGACCGACAGGATGAAAACGGTGATCATATCCACCGATCACGGCAAACCGATTTGGCATGAACCATTTGAAAGGTTCGCAACGGATATGCGATTTATTCCGAAAGTTTGCCGGCCGCGTCGGCCGCAAACCAAAGGCAAGGTCGAACGGCTGGTTCACTACGTCCGGGATAACTTCCTTCCGGGCAGAGCATTTATTGATTTTGGCGATCTGCAACTGCAAGCGGTAGCTTGGTGCGATCAGGCGAATCAAAAGGTTCACGGCACAACTGGCGAACGGCCCGTAGATCTTTTGTTGGCTGAAAAGTTGAGCGCCTTGCCGCCGGAAAACATCTGCAAACCTTATCGCATGGAAAATCGCAAGGTTTCACGCGAAGGCTTCGTCAGTTACAATGGTGCGCTGTATGGTGTCCATTGGAGGAATAGCGGCAAGTGCGTTCAAGTCGCGCTGCAACGCGGCCAGATTATCATTCTCGATGAAGCCGGACAATTGCTCCAAACGCATGCTGTGTGCCACAAATCGCGTAAACATGTTTACGCCACGGGACAATACGATGGGCTTTCCGCACAACAAGGTATCCCGCATGAACCATCCTGTGCCGTGCAAATTCCGCTCGATCAAGTGTATATCCGACCGCTAACCGAGTACGCACAGTTTGCGGAGGCGACTTGATATGGTGGAATTAGAACACGTTCGCGATAGCCTTGACGCTCTTGGATTGGCGCATTCAGCGCAAGCGCTGGATGCGCATCTGGAACTGGCAGCACATGAGCAGCCAACCTATCTGAGTTTTTTAAACCGACTGCTGGATGCGGAAAACGATGTCCGGAAAGTGCGCAGCGAGGAAACGCGCTTAAAGCTATCGCGTCTGCCGCAAAAGAAGAATCTTGGCGAGTTTGATTTCAGTTTTCAACCTGGATTGGATGAACGATTGATTCGCGAACTGGAAACACTGAGTTTTGTGCATCGCCAGGAAAATGTCATTTTACTGGGACCGCCGGGAGTCGGCAAAAGCCATCTGGCGATCGGTCTTGCCACGGAAGCGATTCGCAAAGGTCTTTCCGTGTATTTTGTCAGTATGGACCGATTGATTGCTGATCTGCGCCGAGCGGATAGCGAAGGGCGGCTGGAACGCCGCTGGAAAGTTTATCAACGTCCGGGACTGTTACTGATCGATGAAATTGGCTACACGCATCTTGACCGCTATGCCGGGAATCTGTTTTTTCAGTTGGTCTGTTCGCGCTATGAAAAAGGAAGCATTATATTGACCAGCAATAAAGGCTTCGGCGAATGGGGCGAGCTAATGGGCGATGTTCCGCTGGCGACAGCCATCCTTGACCGCCTGTTGCATCACGCGCATGTCATAAACATACGAGGCCAGAGCTATCGTCTCAAGAATCGCAACAAAGCCGGTCTGTCTTTGATTCCTCACCCTCCAAGCGGTGAACTCTTGAAATCCGATGGAGTGGTCAGTTCTTAATCGGCTGCAACTGGTCATTTTTCACCCGGCGCTGGTGGTCAAAAATAAACCGGCGTTGACAAGAACGACTCTTGGTCACAAACTCTGTTATCTTATATAACATGCCATTTACAAAACACTGAATCTATCAATTTTAATGTAAGTATTTATTACGACATTTCGCAGTTTATTATATTAGCGCGATTGGTAACACATATAGCAGTACGCCAATAAGAAAGGCAATAACTAACAAAGAATTGGCTGCGCCGCGTTTCTTAAAGGCAAATTCAACAATAAGACGGACCAACCAGAAAACAGCCGTCCCAATAAGAATTGTCCTTCCCAAGGGAGTCGTCAAAAGCTCCCCCGTATGTCGCAAGCTGACATACGCGATCAGAAACATAAAAGTTATTACTGCAATATTCATTCCCTGAATCACAAAACGATTGACAGGAGACATCACTGGCAGTTCTTCACGCCAATTAAAAAGCTTCATCTTCCAAAAAGCTGCATGAAAGAATCCAAAGAACAAATGATAAACCCCTCCGGCAAGCACCAATGCCACACTCATACTGCTCAACTCCTCATCCCCTATCACCAAACTTTATCGCCAACACGCCATCCTCCAAATTGGCTCCAACAACTTCACGTCCTATTAATTTTCGCGGTAGGCAAATATTACGCTTATAGCCGCCAATTCGAAACGTTAGCTCCTCTCCTTGCTGCGATAAAGCCATCTCTCCTTTACTAACGAAAGGAAGTGCTAATTCCATTACAAACTGATCATTCTCCTGCTTCAATCGCTGCGCCTGGCCGCAATAAAACCGTTCTATCGAATCTCGCCCGTAAAAACACACGTTCCCCATGTTCCGCAAAGCAGAGACACCGGTGACTTCCTCCCCAAAGAGAGGAACCTTAAAAACAGGCACAGGGCTAAACTGTTCTTGGATCTGGGCAACATACGTTTTTTGAAGCTCTCGCCATTGCGAAAAATAGCTGCCACAGCCTTCTTCTGGTAGCACCTTATTAACAATAACAGCATCCACATTGAAGCCGTATAAATTCAAATACATGAAACTTCTCGCCGCTTCCTTGATGACGATCTTTTCCGGGTTCATCACAATACGGACAGAAGTCAGATTCTGATCCGTCAGCATCTGCTGCGCTTCTTGCAATTGTCGAATCAATTGCGCAATGCTTTCCAATGCATCCTCAGGCGGTAAAGGAATTCCAAGCAAAGGCTTAGATAAAGGACGCGCTACCTTTAACAAGCGTTTTTCCAACGGGAATATTTTTTCCAACCACCAAGTTAACACCTCTGGAAAGCTAAGCAAGCGGATAGTTTCACCGGTAGGGGCGCAATCAATAATTACCGCCTCATACTCGCCCCCCCGACAATGTTTAAGAATTTCTAATAAACAAAATAGCTCTTCCAGCCCGGGAAATACGAGAAGTTCATCCGCTGATACACTGCTAATATTTTGGGAAATCAAAAGTTCCGCAAAATATCTCTGTATTTTCCCCCAGCTCTTTTCCGTACTTGCCAGTACGTCAATTTCCTGAGCCCACAAATTTTCCTGCACCTTGGTTGGCTTGTCAGTTACCTCCATTTCCAGCGCGTCACCAAGACTATGGGCCGCATCAGTGCTGACAATCATCGTCTTTTTACCGCCTGCTGCCATACTGACAGCGGTCGCCGCTGCAATGCTGGTCTTACCAACGCCGCCTTTACCGGTATAAAGCAGAATGCGCAATTCTATGTCACCTCTTCATTATTTCGTTCCCCGAAATATCTGTTTAAAATTTTTTTATTGAATTTCAATATGTTTTCTTAGCGGAGATTTCACAATTGTTTTTTCCAGTGATTCGTTTTGGAAACCGGCCATAATTTTCTTCAGAATCACTAGCGCGGTTTCAAATTCTTCTTCAGTAATAAAAGAGCGAACTCGACTCCAAATAGAATGAAACTGTTTTTGAATCGTCCCCGCCAACTCTTTCCCCTCATCAGTAAGAAAAACAACAACCACCCGCCGATCATCTTCTTGACGATCCCGTTTCAGCAGGCCCATCTTCACCAACCGGTCCACCACACCAGTAGCTGTACTAAGAGGAATGCCAAGACGCTGCGCCAATGGACTCATGGGAAGGCCTTGCTGTTTCTCCACCACCAACAACGCAACCAATTCAAACCGCGAAAGTCTCAAACCAATCTCGATCAGCTCTTCAGGAAGCATAATTTTTTGTATGTTTTCCAAAAAGAACTCATACATAGCCGAACTATATTCCATTTTTATCACCTTCCTTTTATTTCGACATGCGAAATATTCGTTAAGTAAAATATACCGACAAGTTTCTTCTTTGTCAAGTTGAAGCGATGGGTTCAAGATAGAATAACGTCCGGTTCACAATCTCCTAACACTTGATGCCTCTCTTATAAATAAAAGCAGGTCCCGCTCAACCGCAGGACCCGCCATAGCACTATATTTTTTCCGCACCATACACTCCCTCGCCAATTCCTTGTTTAATATCTTTTAATCGGTTATCCAGGTTGAAAACAGTCTATTTTTCTTCAATCCGTGACGCTTTCCGCCTCATAGGGTCGCCTCTTGTGAGTCCTCTTCTACCAAGACCACCCCTTTAAGGTCTGCCTGGTTCCCGCCTGGCGCTTTGAGCGATTCAACATATCGCTTGTATTGGAGATAACGCAGTAGATGCCCATTATTAGGCGAATCATAATGATTAAAACTAAAGCTTGTAAACTTGCTTACAAAGCTTTTTTCGGCGTTAATTTGGCTGATAACCCGCGAAATAGGAGCCGACAAAAAATCGGGGGTAAACGTCTCTAGATCACTCCATAATTCAGTTTGCGGCCTAGCTTCGGTTATCTTCTTTTTCAAGGGCGGCAACCATGTCGCAATGGTTGCCGCAGAACCATATTCACCGCCAAACCCGTCCTGCAGCGCAATGACATCAATGGGCGCTGTCTTTAACACTTTGCCCCACATAGCCGCGTAGCCATCCGCATCCAAGCCGCTGCCCGGCGCAAAATAAGGAGCAATCATCACAGGCTTCCCTGTGATACGGTGAACTTCTGCGGCAATTTCTTTATAGGCCGTGGCAATTCGCTCTTGCTTAGCACTATTTTGAAAATGAACATTCTCCACTTCCAGCCATATATAAAAGCCAGCAACCGTATCGCCGCAGCTGCCTCCGTAACGCTGCCACAATTCCTGTACTATTTTTTTATTAAGGCCAACCTCATTTGCTAACCATTTTTCATCATTTGCATAATAGCGAAACCAGTCATCATTAGCAGCAAGACCCAGCCAGACTTTTATGCCGTTTCTCCTCGCCTGCTCCAAAGAAATTTTAACCTTGTCTTCGCGAAAAATTTGCGTATACCCTGGAAGTACCGTTGGATAGCAAGCCTTTTTCTCCTTGGTGTCGACCGTCCATTGCCATATAATATGATCCATGGAAACCTTTTTCATCGCCTCATACTCTGCGGCAAAATCGCTCTCTGTCCAATTCGTCACCAAGCTCGGCTGAAAAAAACTTCCTGCCAAAAATTGCGTGTTCTCCTTATTCACGCCTATACTCTCTAGTTTTTCCGCTGGCGAAGCAAGGACAGCTCCATTGGATAAAATCAAACAGATCAGGCTCCCGTACCCGATCCTCTGAAACCACTTTTTAGCTTGAATTTCCACCACCCCCTATTATTACCCTCAGACACTAAAAAGGCGCTTTCGTACAAATTGCACGCCGAACAAATGTGATTAGGAATGACTTAAACTCCCTCGCTATTCTCTGATTCCCTAATCTATAAATTCCTTCCGCCATCGTCGGCTTGGGAGTCGCAGCCATTGCAGCGGTCTGAGCTTTAGCCTGTACTGCTTGTACAAAGGGATCACAATCAATCATATAAAATATTGTCTTATAAGTAAACCGCTACGTGGTCCTTAGAAGAGAACGCAACTCAGAGCAACAGAGAAGAGCCAGCGGAATAATGCAAGGGAATGATTGAGACTACGGTGGCCGTGACTGTATTTGAGACTTTTTTTGGAGCAATCCGGTCCGCAGGACGCAAAGACAGGAGACGACGGAGAACAGTTCCGTATGTCTGAGCGCCAGCGAGTTCGCGGAACTGCCGTCGACTCCTATTTTTGTGAGTCGCGCGTAAATCTTGTCTCAAATACAGTTATGCCGCCGTTTATGCAGAAGTTCCTAGCCCTTGAAAAACCTAGGTTTTTCAGCCGTAAAAACTTATAAATTCGGGTACGTTAAAAAAGAACCGTACCGAAGCCATTGCTTCCATACGGTTCTTTGCCAAACACAAGCCTTCATTTCATGTATAACCCGCCGTTTACATCAAGTGTTGTTCCGGTAATATACCGCGAGCGCTGAGAAGCTAAAAAGCAGATCGCTTCCGCCACATCCTCCGCCTCGCCGATGCTTCGCAAAGGAATCCCTTCTACGTCGATCTTCATAGTCTCAGTCATACTTGTGCGAATAAAACCAGGCGCTACCGCGTTGACATTGACCTGATACGGCCCCAGATAGCGCGCCAGCGATTTCGTCAGGCCAATCACAGCGGCCTTGCTCGCTACATAGTCCGCTGCTGTTGCAATGCCGCCTACTTCACCCGCCAGCGAAGCCACATTCACAATCTTGCCCGCTTTCTGCGCTTTGAAAAGCGGAATGACGGCGCGAACGCAATGCAAAACGCCTTTCACGTTCACATCCAACACCGCATCCCAGGCCTCATCTTCCAGTTCCTCAAAAGGCTGAGACAAGCGGCAGATACCGGCATTATTGACCAAAACATCAATATGCCCAAACTCTTCGATAACCTTTTCCACCAACGATTCCACGGCTTTTCTATCGGACACGTCTACGGCAAAAGCCGCCGCTTTGCGGTTAAATCGTTGTTCAATTTCCACCACTGTTTGCTGATTTCGTTCTTGATTACGAGCAGCAATAACAACCACAGCGCCAGCTTCCGCCAACCGTAATGCCGTCGCCCGCCCGATCCCCTGATTACCACCGGTGACAATTGCCACCTTATCTTGTAATTCCAGCATACTCATGCACCTCTCCCAAGCTTCTTAGTAGCTTTTCAGTTGCCGGAACGCCCCTGCGCGCACCTCCGCCAGCCGGAACAGCCATTGCGCCAACGAGCACAGAATAAAGTAAACCAAAAACACATCGATATAGGCTTCTATATAGTTATAACCATAGGACGCTTGAATTTTACCGATCGCGGTAATATCTTTTACGGTCATCAAAAACGCCAGTGATGTATTCTTGATTAGATTTACCGACAAATTGCACAGATTCGGCAGCGCCGCTACCATGGCCTGGGGAATGATAATGCGAGCGTAAATTTGCGGCAGCGACATACCTACCGACAATCCGGCCTCAATTTGCCCTTCGTGCACGCTCAGCAACGCCGAACGAAATACCTCCGCCAACAGCGCCGCCGTGTTGATGCTGAACACCACATATGCATAGACGATGGGATCCACTTCAAACACCTTGATGTCCAAAGCAAGGCTCTTCACCAGGCTATTCAACAAGCTCGGCACCAAACTGTATACCACCAAAATTTGCAATACAATCGGCGTACCCCGAATAAAAGAGATGTAAAGCCTGGCTGCATCTTTAAGAATCTTCACTTCATAAATGCGAGCTAAGGCCATAGCAAAGCTGAATGGCGCCGCAACTAAAAGAGAAACCAGCGTAATTTCCAAGGTAACTGGAATTCCCGCCAGGATAACGGAAAAGGTTTTCCACATAAAATCATAATTTAATTCCATTGCTTTTCCGTCCTCCTTTACGCCGTCTTAGGCCGCTTAAACCGCGACAGCCTGTGTTCTAAAGCCGCGAATGCTTTTTCAAACACCACCGCCATGCTCCAATAAATCACGGACAAGGCTATATAAATTTCCAAGGCATAGGAACCATAATTGCGAGCGATGATCAGGTTACCTGAACCCAGAAGGTCCACCAAACCGATAGTATACGCTAACGCGCCCTCCTTCAGAAGCGTAATCAAGGAGTTCCCGAAGTTCGGCAGCGCAATGATGGCTCCCTGGGGCAGCATAATCCGATACAGCGCCTGCAGCGGCGTCATCCCTACACTAACCGCCGCCTCATATTGCCCCTTGTCGACAGCCAAATACGCGGAGCGAATAACCTCGGACATAGCTGCGGCAAAGAGCAGCGTAAAGGCAATAATAACAAAAAACATCTTATGAATCTCATTGATGTCATAGTCAAATACATCCAGAAAAAATTTAGGCAAACCGTAAAAGACAATGAACAGCAAAATAACAGCCGGAGTGCAGCGAACTACGCCGGTATAGGCGTCTCCTAAAAAGCGCAGAACTTTGTGGCGGCTCAGTTTAGCCGCCGCCAGCACAAATCCGAAAGCCGTCCCTAGGATGACCGAGGCTGCTACTACAGCCAGAGTCACCCACAAAAAAGGCAGCAGGTCGGGCACAACTTCCAAAATATAAAGCGGTTCAAAGGGTCTCATACGGTTTGCCTCCCCGTTGCGGAGCGGTTATTTTTCAACCAGCCGCAGCAAATCTTCACCAAAATATTTTTCTTCCAGCTCTTTGATTTTTCCGGACTTCGTCAGTTCTTCCACAGCCTTGTCATAAGCGTCAGCCAATTCCTGGTCTTTCTTGTTGAAGATCGGATACGTAGGAATGGCTTTGTAACGAACATAGGCCAGTTGGTCATTGAATTTATGGTAAGCGCCTTTTTCATCAACTACATTGCTCTTATAAGCCAATTCAATATCAAAGAAAGCGTCATAGCGTCCTTCCAGCACCCACGTATAGGCATCTGCCACTTGGAAGCTCTCCGAAGGCAAAAGCTTTATCGGCGTAGCCGCGTTCTTTTTGTTAAATTCCTCTACAATCGCATATTGGGCGTTTTGCGGCGCAATGGGCACCAGCTTGCCGGCGGTTTGGGCAAAACTTTCCATATCTTTGATTTTATCG
Source organism: uncultured Anaeromusa sp. (assembly GCF_963676855.1). Lineage (NCBI taxonomy): Bacteria > Bacillati > Bacillota > Negativicutes > Selenomonadales > Sporomusaceae > Anaeromusa > uncultured Anaeromusa sp. Next base: position 1,191,776 of record NZ_OY781460.1, on the reverse strand, counting down.
GCATCGCTCTTACGGAAGGTCAAGCCAATCACGCTGGCGGCAATGGGTTTTTTCGGGAAGATGAACTTGGTTTTGCGTGCTTCCGTTTGCCACACGCCTTTGATGCCTACGTCATATTTTCCAGACTCTACACCAATCAGCAAATCATCATCCGAGGTCGGCTCAAATTTGAATTGATACTGCGGCAACGACTTAGCCACTTCCTTCATAATCTGCACTTCAATGCCGTCCGGTTCGCCTGCTTTATTTACAAAATCATAAGGCACGTAATAGTTGGTAAAGGCCACGCGCACGACCTTCTTTTCCCCTTTGGCAGCCTCGTCTTTAGCAGCTGGTTTGCCACCGCAGCCCATGGCCGCTACGGCAAATACGGCAATAAAAAGAATTCCCAATGCTTTCATGATGTTCTTTTTCATTTTAAAATCGCCTCGCTTCTTAGTAATGTAGACCGTCCGCTTAGGCGCTGACGGCGTTGGTTTTTAAAATCCGGCTCAAAAAATTCCGGGTCCGTTCCGCCTTAGGCTGGAAGAAAATCTGCTCTGGCGGACCTTCTTCCACGATTTTGCCGCCATCCATAAAAATCACGTGTTTGGCCACTTCCCGGGCAAACTGCATTTCATGGGTAGCGACAATCATCGTAATACCTTCGCTAGCCATGCTTTTCATCACGCCCAGCACATCGCCTACCAACTCCGGGTCCAACGAGGCCGTAGGCTCATCAAATAAAATCACATCCGGCTGTACCGCCAGCGCTCGTGCAATGCCGACGCGCTGCTGCTGTCCGCCGGAAAGCTGGCTGGGATAATAATCCTGCCGCTCTGACAAGCCTACTTTATCCAGCATTTTCTTGCCAATAGCCACCGCCTCGGCCTTCGGCATGCCACGGCCGATAATAAGACCCTCCGTCACATTCTCCAAGGCCGTTTTGTTATTAAAAAGATTATAGTTTTGGAAGACAAAGGCTGTTTTCTGGCGAACCTTTCGCTTCTCTGCCGAAGAAACTTTGTTCAAAGACAACGTCAAATCACCTAACGACATAGTTCCTTGATCCGCCTGTTCTAGAAAATTAATGCAGCGGAGCAGCGTAGTTTTTCCCGAGCCGCTAGGCCCTAATAACACCACCACATCGCCTTTACCTACGGTAATGTCAATGCCTTTGAGCACCGGTTTGCCGTTGAATTCCTTATGAATATTCGTAAGCTGCAACATAACGCGCCCCCCCTCATTCCTTGCTTACAGTTGCGCCGCCTTAGCACGAACCCATTCCAAACGCTTCCATTCGATATCGCCCGGTACTGTGCAGTCGGCACCGACGACTACGCCAACCTTGCCGACATCGGCAATGATTTCTTCGGTGCGACGTTCAATTTCTTCTTTCGTGCCGCTGTACAGCTCGCCTTGAGGCGTATTGTCGAATCCGCCGATAACTGCTTTACCGCCAAATAGTTTCTTTCCTGCCGACAGCTTGACGCCCTCCACATTCGCGGCATAGTTGATAATTTTCGCTTCATAGTCCTGATACCAAGCGAGCTCATTACGAGTGCCTTCGTAGCCGCAGATATGAAGAATATTATTTTCGCTGACTGCGTTAGCTGCCGCCAAAATCTTCTTCTCCGCCGGCGCAATGATTTCCTCATATACTTCCCGAGTCACCTCTGGACGGGGCAAGTTCTGTACACTCAGATAAATACCATCAGCGCCGCCGTCGCGAATCACTCGTTTGGCCAGCGAAGCCAAATCCTCAGACATAACATCCAGAATATGCTTCAGCCCTGCTTTGTCTTCCTGCAGCAGCTTAGCAAAATTGCCGTTGGCGTCACGGCCGCGATACATAAACTCAAGATACCTCGGAGCTGCAAAAATATTGTAAAACGACAACACATCCTTACCGAAAATACTGGTTGCCTTTTTCACAAGCTGCACCTGTTCTTCAATCCAAGGTGCGTTCTCCCCCACAGGCTGCAGCTTCGCCACGTCTTTCACGGAACGGATTTCATGCAGCGCCTCGTTGGGATACGCAAAATATCCATCGCTCATGATTTTGACGAAGTCCGGCCGAAAGCCCTCATAAAACGCTTTTAAACCGTCAATGTTTTCCGCCGTTACCTCCGGATGACCCAACCCCTGCGTATGTTCCGGATCTTTTAAGAAATGATACCAAAATCCTACGGGAATACGATCCACCGGTTTATTGTTGAATGCTGCCAAAACTAATTCTCTTTTTGTTTGCGCCATTTGAAACACTCTCCTGCATCTTTTGATTTTTTAGGGAAACGAACACGGAACAACTAATTCTGTTAGAGCAAAAAAATAAAAGGCTAAGCACAGGATTTCTCCTCATGCTTAGCCTTCAATGTTTTTGATCAGCTACTGCTTGCAACTTTTATTTAATTTAACCATATACTACACGACAAAAATTCTATTGTCAAGCAGGCGACACTAATTTCGTTTAACAAGCAACAACCCGACTTACAAGTCAGCCACTACCCGCACTCGATTGCGCCCGTCCTGCTTGGCTTGATACAGTGCCCGATCGGCGTCTGCCAGAAGGACCCTCGGCTCTGATTCCAAATCTGGTATCGTAGCGGCAACACCTAAACTAACGGTAACCACCTTACTGATCGGCGAAGCATAGTGCCTCAATTCTAATGCTTCAATCTCCTCCCGGATGGTTTCCGCCAACCGGGCCGCTCCAGCTGCATCTGTATCCGGCAAAACCGCAATGAATTCTTCGCCCCCATAGCGAGCGGCAAAATCCAGAGGACGCTTTAAACTCTGTTTAAATACCTTCGCTACCTGTTTCAGACATTCATCGCCCGCCAAATGTCCTTGCGAATCGTTGTAGGCCTTAAAAAAGTCTACATCCACCATGATGACCGCCAGCGAGGTTCCCTGACGTTGACTTTGCCGCCATTCCTTGGCAAGAAATTCGTCAAAATGACGGCGATTAGCCAGACTGGTTAAGGCATCCGAGCTGGACAGTTCTTGCAAGACCTTGTTCAAATCATTAAGTTCCTGCGTCCGCTGCTGCACCTGCTGCTCCAATTCGTCATGCGCCAAACGCAACGCTTCTTCCACCTGTTTTCGTTCCGTAATGTCGTGGACCACAAACAAAATACAACGTCTGCCTTTAATTTCAATTAAGTCGGAGGAACATAACCCAACCCTAACTTCCCCGTTTTTGGTTCGCCATGCCGCTTCCTTACCGGAAAACGACTTTTTTTCTCGAATTTCCTGAAAGGTGGCTTCTCGCGCCTCTTCATCCAACCAAAGGCCAAATTCAGCAGAACGATGACCGACAATCTCTTCCCGCCTATAGCCGAAAAGCTTTACAAATGCATCATTTACGTCTACATATCGTTCATCTTCCAAACCAAGAATGCCAATGCCGTCGGCAGAATGTTTAAAAGCCTTGGAAAACTTTTCTTCCGAAGTCGCCAATGACTCGGTCATCTGCTCAAGTTCTACAATTTTATCTTTCAATTCTTCATTTATCTGCTGAAGCTCTCTTGTCCGCTGACTCACTAACTCTTCCAGCTTCTCCTGAGTTTCCTGATATGCACGCTCCAGTTCCTTACGTTCGGAAATATCTAAAATAAGCCCGACAATGCCTGCTACTTCACCGTTTTTCGAATAATAGACAGACTTAGTAAAAAGAACATCATGACGCGAACCGTCGGCATACACCACCGAAGATTCATAGGCCTGCTTTCCACCGCTGCCCAGCAAATCCACATCCATTTGATAATATTTATCTGCTAAATCATTAGGAGATAGTTCATGCACCGTTTTGCCGACAATCTCGGCTTTCGTCTTGCCCAGATACGCTTCAAACGCCTTATTGCAGCCTTGATAAACGCCATTTTTATCTTTATAAAAAATCGGACTGACAATCGAATCGATCAAGGTTTGTAAAAAATGCAACTGTTCTGCAAGCTCCACTGCATTCACAATGGCCCCTGAAAGCTGTGAAACGTCCATTGCCGTCCACCTGCCTTTATGCAAGTTTTATCCTAGGATACCAAACGTTTTCCCACACTTTTCCTGTTGGTAATTATTCGTTTTTGAACCAAAACCTCCTGCTTGTCTTTCCTTAAGTAGCAATAAATTAATTTCCGTTTATAATTTCTTAAAGAAACAGTTGCAATAAGAAACTATTTGGTATAGTATCTATCCAAGGAGGTGTTCACATGCAACCACTACACAGTTTATTGCGCGAAAACGCCCGGCTGCTGATTCGACGCTTGGGCCTTCTCGAAAAAGACAATGCCTGCTGCTGCTGCATTACTATGCCGCAATGTCACGTACTTGTCGAAATAGGCCGCCACAAAACCTTGTCTGTAAACGATTTAGCGCAGTTGCTGAATCTGGACAAAAGCTCTGTCAGCAAGACCGTAGACAAACTGGTAACCAGCGGGCTTTTGCAACGCGACTCCAGCCCGGATGACCGCCGCTACGTAGTGCTGACGCTCAGTCAGGAAGGACAACACGCTTACGAGGATATTGAAGCTCGCATGGAAACCCATTTCACGAAGATCCTCCAAGCGATTCCACCAGAAAAGCACGCACAAGTCATCGAAAGCCTTGATCTATTTACAAACGCGTTAAAAAAAGTTCAAGCAGAAACACCGTCTGAAGGGAGATGCTGACCCATGTTTGAGTCTTTTGCCGATTACCTAGTCTATCAACGACTGGCCTTCTCTCCCAATGACCCCTTTGGCGCCGCCTTGCAATTTTTCCTAGCAGACATGCCTAAGCTGGTGCTGCTTTTGACTTGCTCCATCTTTATCATTTCTGTTATCCGCTCCTATATACCGGCAGCTAAAACCAAAGAATTTTTAACGCGCCGCGGCCAAGGGGCTGGTCACATACTAGCCGCACTCATCGGTATCATTACGCCGTTTTGCTCTTGCTCCGCCGTCCCCCTCTTCATCGGCTTTATCGAAGCCGGCGTCCCCTTAGGAGTCACTTTCTCTTTTTTGATTTCGTCGCCCATGGTAAATGAGGTGGCCTTGATCTTGCTTTTCGGTCTTTTCGGCTGGAAAGTAGCCCTGCTCTACATGGCTAGCGGCGTCGTTATCGCCATTTTAGCCGGTTTCATTATTGGTCGCCTGCAGCTAGAGCATTTGTTGGAATCCTACGCTCCCGCCACCTCTACGACTAACACCGTAGAGTTCCATAGTTTTTCGCAGCGTTGCCAAAGCGCCGGAACCTTTACTATCGAGCTGCTAAGATACATCCTTCCCTATCTCACAGTGGCCATTGCCATCGGCGGCTTCATTCATGGATTTGTCCCGGAAGACTTTCTGACGCGCTACGCCGGGCCGGACAATATTTTCGCGGTTCCTCTTGCGGTCTTGGTCGGCGTGCCGCTTTACAACAGCGCCGGCGGTATGGTGCCTATCGTGTATTCGCTGATTGAAAAAGGACTGCCGCTCGGAACTGCTTTGGCTTTTATGATGGCTGTTTCTGCTATCAGTTTCCCCGAAATGGTTATTTTACGCAAAGTTCTAAAAACAAAGCTCATCGGCATTTTTGCCGGTATTCTCGCCGTATCCATCATTTGCACTGGGTATCTATTTAACTTAGTCGTATAGGAGGCATCGAGTCATGGAAGATTACAACATTCGCCAAGCTACCGTTGCGGATCTGCCAATCCTTGAAGAACTGCTTCAAAAAAGCGACCTACCTATCATTGGCATCTCCTTAGAATCCGCCGAATTTTTAGTGGCCGAAACAAAGACAAACGAAATCATCGGCGTCCTGGGAGCGCAATACCATGCTGCCTCCACGTTGCTGCGTTCCTTCGCAGTAACCCAAGACTGGCGCCGAAAAGGAGTAGGCCTCGCTTTGGTAAAAGCTATGTTTGATCACCTCCATGAGCAGAAACGGAAAACGTTGTACCTTCTCACCGAAACAGCAACTGCTTATTTTGAGTGCTTGGGTTTTCAAGCTATTTCCCGTGAGGAAATTCCGCAACCGTTGCTTGTTCAATCCGGACTGGACCAGGCCTGCCCTTGCTCTAGCCAGTGCATGAAGAAAATCTTGTGAGAAAGGTATGATCTTCTTGAAAGAACAAATTCGTAGTTACGCCCTGTCCCAAGGAGCACACATAGTAGGATTCGCCTCGACATCTGACTTTGCAGAAGCTCCGGCCGGCTTTCATCCTACCGATATTATGCCTAAGGCCAAAACGGTTATGGTACTGGGCAAAGCGTTATCCAAAGGAACGATTTTATCCGCCAACAAAGCAGTCTATACCATGCAAGGCGCCACGATTATCCAAGAGCTTGACGCGCTGGCGCAAAAAGTAGTTTTCCATTTAGAAGAACAAGGTTCACTGTCGTTGGCTATTCCGGCGGACGCTCCTTATTTTCATTGGGAAGCAGAACGGCAGCACGGCATGGGTATCCTGTCACATCGCCATGCTGCGGTAAAGGCGGGACTAGGGAAGCTAGGAAAAAGCAGCATGCTTTTAACGCCAAAATACGGTAACCGCATTACCTTGGTTACCATCCTGACAGAACTGGAACTGCCTAGCGATCCGCCCTATACGGAAATACTCTGTCCCGACGATTGCCGCCGCTGCCTGGATGCTTGTCCCACAAAAGCCCTAAACGGTCAAGCCGTTGTGGAGCAAAAGTGCTGCCGCAGCCACGTAGGAACGGTATCGGATCGCGGTCACGAGTTAACCAACTGCTGGAACTGCCGTCTGGCCTGCGTCGCCAGGTTTTAAGAACGAACGTAAAGTTTCCAACCTCAAAGCCCTTCAAACTACCAACAGCAACAAACAAGGCCCAATTCTCGTTTCGAGAATTGGGCCTTGTTGCATTTACGTTGAGGCAAACCAAACCGGCTTTGTCGTATTAGCTTTTGCTTGATACATGGCTGCGTCGGCACATTGAATCACCGTTTCGACGGTTTCTCCATGCTCCGGGTACAGCGCAATACCAATGCTGGCGGAAACCGTTAACAGATTTCCTTCTACATCGCAAGGCTCTTCAATAGCGGTTCGCAATTTATAAGCCAAATTCTCCAATTTATCCCGTTCACTAAACTCGGACAACAGAATCACGAACTCATCGCCCCCCTGTCTGCAAACCGTATCGGAAGCCCGCAGCATAGACTGCAAGCGCTTTCCGATCGTCCGCAGCACCACATCGCCTGCGTCGTGACCATATTGATCATTAATCGGTTTGAAGCGATCCAAATCAATAAATAGAACCGCGACAGAACGTTGATTGCGAGAGGCCAGCGCGAAAGCCAACTCGGCTCGCTCAATGAATAAAGCGCGATTAGGCAGTCCTGTCAATATATCATGATGAGCCATATAACGTATTTGTTCTTCTTTCTCTACCATTTGTTCATGCGCCAAAGTTGCTTCTTGCAAGGCAGCTTCCACCCGCATATGGTTTTTCAATAACAAATGGCTCATCAAGGAAAGCAGCAGTGTTAAACAAACACCTGCAAACACTACTGTTGAAGAGCGTTCGTCAATTTTCCAGCCAGTTCCATATGCCGCCAAAGGAGTGAGCGAAACCGTCCACATGCCGCCCGGCACTTTAACACGGCGTATAATGGCAGGAATCTGCGCCGCTGCAGTATCATCTCCGCCAGAGCGATACATCAACTCTTCCGCGTTCATCTCACCGCCGGAATAAATCTGCAAAATAATTTGCTTTGATAACTCCGGATATTCTTGCCGTAAATAGCTATCTATAAAATCTCCAATTCGCAACGGAATATATACCCAGCCGCGCAGCGCCTCACGGCGATCTTCCAGCGCTTGAGGCAAATAGTCACGCTGCTGATACAGAGGAGCAAAGAGGAGCGCCCCTGCTTGCACATCCTGGTTTGTTTCTTGCACCAACACGACTTTATCTGAAATCACAACGCGCCCTTCGTCACGCGCCCTCATCGCCGCCTTCACCCGGATTGGCTCCAACAACATGTCAAACCCTAACGCCCTCTGGTTCCGCCAATCAAACGGTTCTACATACACCACGGAAGAATACGTATCCCGCTCCCCAGCCGGCCGAATATCATAATCAGCAATGCCCTGCGCCCGAATTTCTGCAATATGTCTCTCTTTTTTCTCAGCCGCAAACAACTCTACATAACCAATGCCTTGAATACCCGGATAATTTTCCTTTAAACGAAGACTGTTGTAGTACCGCTGAAATCCCGTTCTTGTTACATGCTCCTCAGCATTAAACACTCCAGCAACGCCTAATAGCACTTGCGCATGATTCACCATACGTCGTTCCAGACCAGCAACAAGTTCTCCAGTCCGTATTTCAAATTCTTCGCGAACCACTTCCTTCTCCCGTTCTTGCATCATGGATACTTGCAGCCAGGTCACGCTTAAACCCAGAACTAAAAGAAGCAAAGGCAGCGCCCAAGCCAGCCATTTTCGTTTCATTAGGCCTTTTCTTGCATCACGCACTTGCAACTACTCCTTTATGCTTAAGCAACTACTGGTTTATGCACCTACCGCGCTCACTAAATCAGAAATCTCTTAGATAACAACTACTAAGAAGATACTTCGCTAATTTTCAAAAAACTCCTGGGGAAATATTGATCTCATTTGCGAAAACAACGGCAATAATTCCTCAAAGCATTCAATTGCCTGCACGGCATTTTCCACGCTGCCAAAACCGTATTGGGCAAAGATAAACGGTATGCCCGCCAACTGCGTGGCTTCATAATCTCCCTGCGTATCGCCGACATACACGGCCTCAGCTAGCTTGTTCCGCTCCATGAGAAGCCGGATATTCTCTCCTTTGACTTTTCCTGTATCACCAAAGCATTTCCAGTCTTCAATATATGCTTCTACGCCGGCCTTTTTCATAAACAGTTCAATATAGCCGGACTGGCAGTTGCTGACGATAAACAAACGGTGCCGCTGTGCCAGTTCTTTTATGGTTTCCACAACCGCCGGGTACAATAACTCTGCTTCATTTTCTTCCAGCGCCTCGTGCTCATATTCGCAGCATTTTTTCATCAGCAACGTTTTAGTTACTTCGTCGGCGTCCGGAAACAGATTGTCAGCGATAACCTTCATCGTCTTGCCAAACTCCCTCTTTAAGACGGCAGCACTTACCGTCGTCTTTGTCCCGCCGACTTCGGCAATCGCTCTATTCCAAGCCTGAGCCACTACTTCCGTAGAGTCCCACAACGTTCCATCTACATCAAAAATAATATTCGGCATCTTCTCTTCGTCCTCCCTAAACTACCGCACCGAAAAAGCTCCGGCTTACCTGAAACGATTATACACTTGCTCTATCGCAGAAGCAATTAACGATATATAATAATATTATCAGAAAATTTATTCATCATTGGGTTTCTAAAGAAAGGCGGGAATGTAATGACGGTGCAAAAGGGACGTTTTATACGTTGGTTTGAAGAAGTCGCTTTGGAAGACCTGCCGCTTGTAGGCGGCAAAAACGCTTCTTTAGGGGAAATGTACCGAGAGCTTACCCTGCAAGGAATCAAGATTCCCAACGGCTTTGCCATTACCTCCGAAGCTTACTGGAAGCTTTTGAGCGACGGCGGCATCCTAGCTCCGTTGCAAGAAGCGTTGTCAGAAGTTACGACGCATGATGTGACGGCGTTGGCTTTGTGCGGCAAGCGGGCTAGAGATCTGATCTTAAACGCAGGTATTCCAGAAGAGATTTGGACCGAAGTCAAAAACGCCTATGCGCAGCTCTGCTCCCAATACGGTCCTGACACCGACGTGGCAGTGCGCAGTTCGGCCACTGCAGAGGATTTACCGACAGCTTCTTTTGCCGGCCAACAGGAAACCTATTTGAACATCCGGGGCGAACACGCTTTGCGCGAAGCCTGCCTCAAATGCTTTGCCTCTCTTTTTACGGACCGCGCCATCTCCTACCGTTTAAACAACGGCTTTGACCATTTCAAGGTGGCCTTGTCCATCGGCATCATGAAAATGGTTCGTTCCGATCTAGCTGTTAGCGGTATAACCTTCACCATTGATACGGAAACAGGCTTTCGCGATGTGGTCTTTATCACCGCCTGCTACGGCTTGGGCGAAAACATCGTCCAGGGCGCCGTCACGCCTGATGAATACTACGTTTTTAAGCCTACCTTCCGCCAAGGCTACCGCTCGATCATCCGCAAGAATCTCGGGGACAAACGCATTAAAATGGTCTACGGCTTGGGCGGCTCCAAAGCCTTGACGCGCAACATCGAAGTACCGGAGGCGGATCGTCGCCGCTTCTGTCTGAATGACGAGGATATCCTCACCTTGACCAAATATGCCCTAACCATTGAAGATCATTATTCCAAAAAAGCCGGCGAAAACCGCCCTATGGATATTGAATGGGCCAAAGACGGCCTGAGCGGCGAGCTATTTATTGTACAAGCCCGCCCGGAAACAGTTCGTTCCGGAAAATCCCTCGACGTTTTGGAGACATACTATCTGGACGGCCACGGGCCGCTTTTGGCTACAGGTAAAAGCGTCGGCGAAAAAATAGGCAGCGGCAAGGCGCGCATCATCAAACACACCTCGCAACTCGCCCAGTTTGTACCGGGTGAAGTTTTAGTAACCGATACTACTACTCCGGATTGGGAGCCGGTAATGAAAACCGCCGGCGCCATTGTGACCAATCGCGGCGGCCGCACCTGCCACGCCGCCATCGTCAGCCGCGAACTTGGCATTCCCGCCGTGGTAGGAACTGGCCATGCCACAGAAGTCATCCATACCGGCGAAGAAGTAACCGTCAACTGCGCTACCGGCGAAGAAGGCAAGGTTTATCAAGGCTTACTGCCCTTTCACATGGAAACCATCAACTTGACGGATCTAAAACGGCCTCGCACAAAAATCATGATGAATTTAGGAGATCCAGACTTGGCTTTTTCTATGTCCATGCTTCCCAACGACGGTGTCGGTCTGGCACGGATGGAATTCATCATCAACAGCTACATTCAGATTCATCCTATGGCCTTGATTCATCCCGAAGCCATTACCGATGCAGAAGTACTGCGCAAGATCGACGACCTTACTTTCGGCTATGAAGATAAAACAGAATATTTCGTAGAAAAGCTTGCTTGCGGCGTAGGCACCATTGCAGCGGCTTTTTATCCCAAGCCGGTCATCATACGCATGAGCGACTTTAAAACCAACGAATACGCCAGCCTGATCGGCGGTGCCGGCTTTGAACCGGCTGAAGAAAATCCCATGATCGGCTTCCGCGGCGCGTCCCGTTACTACGACGACAAGTACCGGGAAGGCTTCGCCTTGGAGTGCCGAGCTATGAAGCGCGTACGCGAAATCATGGGACTAACCAATCTGATTTTGATGATTCCCTTCTGCCGCCGCGTTCCCGAAGCGGAAAAGGTACTGGAAGAAATGGCTAAGAACGGCCTGCGCCGCGGCGACAACGGCCTGGAAGTCTATGTTATGTGTGAAATTCCCAACAATGTGTTGATGATTGATGAGTTTAGCCAAGTATTTGACGGCTTTTCCATTGGCTCCAACGACCTTACCCAGTTAACGCTTGGAGTGGACCGCGACTCTTCTCTTGTAGCCCATGACTTTGACGAACGCGACCCCGGCGTGCTGCGTATAGTTTCCCAGGCCGTTCAGGGAGCCAAGCGCAACGGCCGCCATAGCGGCATCTGCGGCCAGGCGCCCAGCGATTATCCGGAGTTTGCCGAATTTCTAGTTAAAGAAGGCATCGACTCCATGTCCCTCAATCCCGATTCGGTCATGAAAATTACTTTACGCGTCCTGGAAATGGAGCAAAAAGTAAAAACCGAAGAATAAAACGAAGTAACTGCAGATAAAGCGGAAAAATATACAAAACAGGCTGTGGATAACGTATTTCTACGTTTTTACACAGCCTGGCTTACTTTCTGCCGCAACGTAGCCAAAAAGAATGTCAAAAAGCTCTTCATCAATTAAATTCTGGCGTTCCTCATGATACTCGACGGCAATTTCCCCCAACATTTGTTCAATATTCTTGGAAGCCTGCTGCATCACAAGCAAACGACTGTTATTTTCACTGATAATAGAGCCGACACACGCCCTGCACAGAGCAATGAATAAGTATTCTTGCGTAAACCGTGCCAATGCAGCCCCGTCGTCGGCAATAATTTCAGGAATCCGATTGGTCGGCCAAGAACGTTCGCTCAGTGCCTGCAGCCATACCGCATCAATCGGCAGCAGTTGCTCAACGGTAGGTTTGTAGCGACCGCCAGGCTGTGCCTGGTTATAAAAAAGAAGCAATTCCGCCAAACCATCCTTTTCTTGTTTAGCCACAATATCCAAAAGCATGCTCTCCATGAGTCTAGTAATTTTGCTCGCCACATCAGGAACTCGTTCCAGTCGGCTTATTGTCAAAGGCAAAGCGGCTTCTTCGAGCTTAAGACCCATTTTCTCTCCCATGCACCAGGCAAAACACGACGCGTCCTGAAGCGGAGCCTCTTTGACGACTGCAGCAACCAAACAGTCATTAAACTGCCCTACCATCCCCTGGTCAGAGCCAAAAATCACCAGCCCCACCTGACCGGAACGAGACTTTTTCTGTTCCACTAAGCTCGCGAGCGGGTACTGACGCAAAACAGCGCAAAACGCCATTTCAATGACTCGAAAGTATTCCGCCAGCGACGCATCTACCTTTTCATAGGTGTTAATATTGAGAGCGGCCATCGTTTTCATCGTATCCACAATGTCCTGCAGTTCTTTGACCGTTTTCATCCTACGTTGCAGAATCCCCAGCCTTTGTGTCATGATCCGCCTCCAAACCAGCCAGCCTCTCTTGAAACAGAGAAAGGATAACCGCTTCATCCTCTTGCGCCAACGCTTGCCCTGCAGCAATCTTTACGCGCACATTTTCCGGCAAGCCAGCCATGGCCGCTGTAACCCTCTCTTCGGCCTCCGCCAGGCGGCTTTCCGGAATGGCGTCAAGGAGTCCCTTCGTAAGCGCCAGCAACAACCCCAGCTGTTCACACACCGTTACTAATTGCGCCCGTGCTTGTTTCAAACACGCCCGCAGGCGCTGTCCATGCACAAGGGCCTTATGAGTGCGTTCATCTACGCGGGTACCAAAGCGCGAAAAAGCTTCCAGCTCTTCAAACTGCGAATACGCCAGCTTCAGACTACCGGCCAGCGAATGATATGCAGCCAGTTGAGCTTTGCCGCCCACGCGAGAAACAGACTTACCCACATCGACTGCCGGTAAAATGCCTTTTTGAAACAGTTCGGGAGATAAATACACCTGACCGTCTGTAATAGAAATGAGGTTGGTGGGAATGTACGCCGCAATGTTCTGCACCTCGGTTTGCACGATCGGCAGCGCCGTCAGCGAGCCTCCTCCCAGCTCGGCGCGCAGCCTGGTAGCCCGTTCCAGCAAGCGAGAGTGAATATAGAAAATATCTCCCGGAAAGGCTTCACGTCCCGGTGGCCGACGTAGCAGCAACGATATTTCTCGATACGTCTGGGCATGTTTGGTCAAGTCGTCATAGACAATAAGCACATCCCGCCCTTGCTCCATAAACTCCTCGGCAATGGCGGTGGCTGCATAAGGCGCAATGTAGCGCATGCCTGGCGCATCGTTTCCTTCTGTAACGACAACCACCGTATAGGCCATGGCGCCGCGGGCCGTCAGTTCCGCAACGGACTTCGCGAGGGCAGAGCCTCGCTGACCAATAGCGCAATATACGCAAAGAACATTTTCTTGCTGCTGATTAATGATCGTATCAATGGCCATGGATGTTTTTCCAGTCTGACGATCGCCAATGATCAGCTGCCGCTGCCCCCTACCGATGGGAATCATGGTATCAATCACCTTAATTCCCGTCTGCAGAGGGACCGCAACCGGCGCTCGCTGCAAAATTTGCGGCGCTTCCTTCTCAATCGACCGACGTCTGGCGAACGCCAAAGGCCCCTTTCCGTCCAGCGGCTTACCGCTGGGAGCAATGACCCTTCCCAACAAACCGTCACCTACAGGCACATCTGCAACTCGACCGGTTCGTCGCACCTCGTCGCCCGCCTCCACGCTCGCCTCAGCATCGAGCATGACTACCCCTGTCCGTGTTTCCGTAATGTCAAAAACCAACCCCACCGCCTCACGGGAAAATCCCACCAATTCATCCATGGTTGCATCCTGCAGACCGCTCACCCAGACCACGCCATTAGCTGCAGACCGGACAAGTCCGATTTGTTCCAGGGCCAAGGAAGGCTGACACTCTTGGCGCGCCTGTTGCAGCAAAGCGAAAGCTTCTTTCATAACAGCCGGCAGTCCTTTATTCTCCGCCTCCATGAGCCTCTTCCCTCCCCGTAGTAGCCAGCAGCTTTGTCGCCTCCTGGCGCAATGAGGTCAGATAACTATCCAGACTCCAAGACAATTTTTGCTCATTAACAAGCACTTCCAAGCCGCACCCCAGTTTCGCACAGCCTTCAAAAGAAACTTGAGGTTCCTGCAGGCCGGCTTCCCGGAACGCCGCTTCCAATTGACGCCGCGACGGCTCCGACAGCGCAAAAGCGCTGCGGACGATCACAACTGCAGGCGCTTTTTCTTGAAGACTGGCCAACGAAAACGTTCCGTCCGCTATTTCCTGCCGCCACCGCCGCAAGAAAGCGGCAAGCATTTCCTCTTCTAAGTGAGCATCGGCAAAAGAAAGCAAAAACTGTTCCGCCAACGCGAACACCTCTTGCTGAATTTCCTCCTGCAGTCGTTCCTGCATTTGCCTTTGTTCCTTTCCCAAGGAGCGCTCCCACTCCGTCTGCTGCTTTTCCACCTGGCTTCGAGCCAACGCCAACAGTTGTTGTTTCTCCTGCCCAGCCTCCTCTTGGGCCGTCTTTAGCAATGCCTGCTTGTGTAATTCTATGGTTTTTCCTTTTTCCACAAACAACTGCCGCGCCGCCTCGGCTTGTGTTTTTGCCGTCGACGCTGCTTCCCAATTTTCAGCAAGCAATTTTTCTCGCTTATCCATCGCACTTATAATTGGCCGATAGAGAAAGCGGTTCAACAACCACAGCAGCAACAAAAAATTAATCATCTGCGCCACAACGGTAAACCAATCGATCAGCATAATCAGCCTCCCGCTTTAGCAACAAAGAATTTCCAAAATGGATTGGCAAAAATCAGAATCATAGAGATGACGAAACAATAAATGGCCATTGACTCAATCATCGCCAGCCCCACAAAAAGCGTTCTCGTAATGGTGCCAGCCTCATCCGGTTGCTGGGCAATAGACGCTAGGGCGCTGGCAATGGCTTTGGCCTGCCCCATGGCCGGCCCAATACTGCCGACAGCCATGGTAAAACCAGCCATAAAAATAGATAGGGCCGCAATCAAGCTTAACTCATCCATGTGCCAAAACCTCCTTCTTCACTGTTCATCCTTCCTTGCCGCTCACAGCGGCGGCAATATACACCATAGCCAGAATCGTAAAGATATAGGCCTGCACCAAACCGGTCAAAAGACCGAGAATTTGCAGAATAACCGGAAAGAACAGCGGCGCTACGGTAATAACAATACCGACAATCATCACATCGCTGGCCATATTGCCGAAAAGGCGAATGGCCAGCGCCAGCGTTCGCGACAATTCAGTAATAATCGTGAACGGCAGCATCAGCAGATGCGGCTGCAAGTAGCGTCTCAAATAACCGCCAACGCCCTTTTCCATAATGCCGAAAACCGGGACGGCGATAAATACGCAGAGCGCTAACGCAGAGGTTGTCGATAAGGATGATGTCGGAGCTTCATAGCCCGGAATAATATTGCACAGAGCGGAAAAAGCCGTAAAAAGGAAAAGGGTCAGCAGAAAGGCCAAGTAGCGTTCCGGCTTTTCCAGGCCCACTTCCCGAATTTGCCGGCGCAGAAAGATAATGATGGTTTCCAGAAAGTTTTGCCACCGCGTAACGGTCACCTTATCGGACAAATTGCGCGTTACCAGCCAAGACCCGCCGGTAAGAGCCAGCATAAGCAACCACGTTGTCAAAATCGTAGCATTGAGCGTAACCCAGCCCCAGTGCCAAAAAATCACAGTATCTGGCGTCATATTCATACTGTGCCTTTTTCCTTTCTTCCGTTCAATGCCGGAGTAACGCCCTCCTTCAAATTCCGTAGAGCCAGACTGCGGCTGATGATAAATCCGCCTAAATAGCCGAAAATCAACAAAAAATCATCGCCGCACACAGCATAGCCTCCTCCCATCACCGCCGCAGCACGCAAAACAAAACTAACTAGCAGTAAAAAATTGGCATGCTTCGTATGCGCCAGCTGCTGCACCGTCCACCACAAACCACCGAAAAACAAACCTCCCGCCATGCTTCCGGCAATTACTGACCCAAGCAGATTGCCCATGTCATTCATCATCCTTCATTTCATTGATTTTCTTACGTTCGACTCCCAGCCAGTACCAGGCGTTAAAACAGCCTAAAGTCAGGCCCGCCAGTAAAAAAGTCAATGTCCAAGACCGAGTCTGAGGATATTCTTCATCAAGCCAGACTCCAGCAGCCGCTCCTAACAACGTGGGAATCGCCACAGACCAGCCAATCAGCCCAAATAGACCAAATCCCTGCCAGGCGTTATGGGGTTTCTGGCGTTTGGCTTTCAGCTTTCGATTGGCTTGCCTATCTATGGTCTTTTCCCATTTCTTCCGTTCATTATTTTTAGCTTTTTTCTCTTCATCCATGGCGCTTCAACTCCAAAAAATGTCGTATAAAGGCACTTTCTAGTTTCGTCAGAGCCAGGCGAATGTTCTTTTCCTGCTCATCTTCTTTCAGGAACTGCTCCTGCAGCAGCTGCCGCAATCGCTGCAGCTCGCCGCTGCACACGGCTTTATTTACTGCAACCACTACCTGCCGGCCTATTTTGGTAAGCAAGCCGCTGCCTACAGCCGCATATTGCTCCCCCCGTTCCGTCTCATACAGCAAAATTCCGTATGCCAGCGGTATAACACAATCTAACCGACGCGGCAGCAGCCCGAAGGACCCTTGTTTCGTTTCTACGACAATGCGCCTTACGCCGTCTTGCTCCAGCAGGCGCTGGTGCGGCAAAATCACCTTAAGAAGCATAAACTTCACCTGCTTTCGTTTTGGCGGGAGCCGCCTCCCGGAGTTCGTCGAGAGAGCCAAGCATATAAAACGCACTTTCCGGCAGCTCCGTAGCATCATTGGCTAAAATCCATTCGCAGCCAGCCAGCGCCGCTTCCAAGCCCACCACTTTGCCTGGCATCCCGGAAAAATGCTCGGTAGAAACAAAAGGCTGCGTCAAAAATCGTTCCAGACGGCGCGCCAGCCGGACCACGCGCTGGTTTTCGCGCGAGATTTCTTCCAGTCCCAACATGGCAATGATGTCTTTCAGTTCCTCATACTCCGCAAGAATTCTCCGCACCTCTTGAGCCAAAAGGTAATGCCGCCGTCCCACAATGTCCGCCGCAAGCATTTGGGAAGACGATTGCAAAGGATCAATAGCCGGATACAGGCCCTCGCTGGCTTTCTTCCTTGACAACACAATGGATGCGGACAAATGGGAAAAGGTGCTAACCACCGCCGGATCGGTAAAGTCGTCCGCCGGCACATATACGGCCTGCAGTGAAGTAATAGCGCCGGCAGCCGTGCTGGAAATCCGCTCTTCAAACTGATACAGCTCCGTACTCATCGTCGGCTGATATCCCAAACGAGATGGCATTTGCCCCATCAGAGCCGATATCTCCGCGCCCGCCTGAATAAAACGAAAAATATTGTCAATCAAAAGCAATACGTCCCGCCGTTCCTGATCCCTGAAGTATTCCGCCATCGTCACGGCTACATTGCCTACCCGAAAGCGACAGCCCGGCGGCTCATTCATCTGCCCAAAAACCATCACTGTGCTGGGCAGCACTCCTGCCTGCTCCATATCCCGATACAATTCTTCCCCTTCGCGGCAGCGCTCGCCAATACCGCAAAAAATGCTGACCCCTTGATGCTTGCCACGCATGTTGCGGATCATTTCCGTCAGCAAGACGGTTTTCCCCACCCCGGCGCCGCCAAACAAGCCGGCTTTGCCTCCCCGTTCCAGCGGAATCAACACGTCAATGGCCTTGATGCCTGTTTCAAAAATTTCCGTCCGTGTCGATTGTTTTTGCAGTTGCGGAGGCAGCTGATGAATCGAACGCCAGCCCAGCTCCTGCAAGCTCCCTTTGCCGTCAATATTCTGGCCGAACACATTTACCATCCGCGAAAGAATTCCCGGTCCCACCGGCGCCTGCAGCGGCTTTCCTAAATCAAACACAGCCATGCCCCGACTAAGGCCTCCGACCGGAGTCAAGGCAATACCTCTGACTTTCCCCTCCTCCATATGTGCCAATACTTCCACAAACACCTTGCCGCTATTTCCAGTTTGCAACAACGAATGAACAGGGGGCAGCGCACCTAAAAATTCAACATCCACAACCGTTCCTTGAATTGCCTTGATAAAGCCGGTATTGCGAGATTTCTCCCGTTTTCCTTCTTCCATGGCCGCCGCCCCCCCTTTCCACTTGTTCTGTTATAAAAACCTTCGACAAAAATAGCAAAACCCCTATTGGTTTTGCATGTTTATTCTGAAAATTTACTTTTTTACTCCAGCAATACCTATTGCACAAGCCAACCCTTTGACACAACCGACTTGCCTTTGCTATGGTAAGAAAAAGCCGCCTAGCTAAGTGGCATGCTATATACGGAGGAACATCATGGAACTGCGACAAGTTGAGTACTTCTGCACCGTAGGAAAATTGAACAGTTTTACCCGCGCTGCCGAATCCCTGCATGTAGCGCAGCCCTCAATCACCCAAGGCATTCGCAAGTTGGAAGAAGAAATCGGCGTGCAGCTTTTTGACCGACGCAAGAAAAAAGCGGCTTTAACCGTCGAAGGTCAAGTTTTCCTCGCCCGTATGGAGAGGATTTTAGATGATTTTCGCCAAGGAGTGCAGGAAATTCAAGACTACAAAAAACTGCGCAAAGGCATGGTAAAGGTTGGCGTCCCGCCGATGATCGAATCCGAGTTATTTCCTGAAATATTCTCCAGCTTCCGCCAAAGCCATCCCGGCCTTGAACTCATCGCTTTTGAAGAAACCTCTTCTTTAGATTCCGCTGCCAAGTTGGAAACCGACGAACTAGATCTGGCCATGATCATCTTGCCGGAAACATCGGATTCCTTACATCTGCTTCCTATCATGCAAGAACAGCTGGTTCTTTGCGTACCCTTGCAGCATCCGCTGCGCGAAAAAAAAGCAGTCCGTTTTGATCAACTAAAAAATGAAAATTTCATTCTCCTCCATGAGCGGGCCTATCAGCATCAAGTAGTGCTAAGTAAATGCCTGCGCCAACACTTTGTTCCCAACCGCATCTTTACCTCCAACCAAATTAAAACGATTTTAGGATTAATCGCCAACGGCTCTGGCATCTCTTTTTTGATGAACATGGTCGTTAAAAACCAGCCGCAAATCGGCCTTGTTCCGCTGGCTGACCCCATCACTTTTGATATTGGCCTGGCCTGGAAAAAAGACAAATACTTATCCAATGCCTCCCAGGCTTTTGTCGATTTCATCGCCCAACGCTACCGGGTTATACCAGAACCTGTCGTCCCTGGCGAATAAACAGCCACTACCAACGCCTTCTGCGGAAGGCGTTTTCTTTTTGCTCTTATAGGCAAAACCTATCATCTTATCGAAATCCCATATTTCCCTTCCTTCTTGCGAGTATGTTACGGTAAGCACAGAAAAGTTCGGCTTTCAAACCAGTCGGACCCAAGCGAAAGCGGAGGGATTTTGTATGATAGCGAAAGAAGTCAAAGAAAAGCTCCGCGCCGTTGTAGGCGCAGAGCATTGTATTGAGGCCACTCACGAATGTTTTGGATATTCCTACGATTCTTCGTTTATTCCCATGTCGCCGCAAAACATTCCCACCCTGGTCCTGCGCCCCGGCTCTACGGAAGACGTAGCCAAAATCATGACTATTGCCAATGAATACGGCATCCCCGTCACGCCCCGGGGCACCGCAAGCGGCCGCACCGGCGGCAGCATTCCCGCAGCGCAAGGCATCTCTTTGGCAATGGATCGCCTGACCAACATTTTGGAGCTTGACGAGCGAAATATGATGGTCACCGTGGAACCGGGAGTGCGCACCATTGATGTCTACAATGCCTGCGCACAAAAAGGCCTGTTCTTTCCGCCAGATCCGGCCAGTTGGAAATACTCCACTCTCGGCGGCAATGTCGGCGAAAATGCCGGCGGCATGCGGGCTGTAAAATATGGCGTCACCAGCAACTATGTCATGGGCTTGGAAGTCGTCTTGGCAGACGGCAGCGTCATCCACACTGGCGGCAAAGCCATCAAAAATGTAACAGGCTATAACCTCACACAGCTCTTTACCGGCTCGGAGGGAACCTTGGGCGTTATCACCAAGATCCTTCTCCGTCTTATCCCCATGCCCAAAAAGCGCAATACCCTGCAGTTAATGTTTCCCACGCTGGACAACGCCTGCAACACCATTCACAGCATGCTCTCCTCCGGCGTCGTGCCGGCAGCGGCGGAATTAATGGACAAAATCAGCATTCAAGCCGTAGCCAAACACCGCCACCTTGACATCAAGGCGGAAATTGGAGCCTGCGTTGTTTTGGAAATCGACGGCGAAACCGACGCAGACCTCGACAAGCAGGCGCGCCAAATCGAAGCCATCGCGCAAAAGCACGAAGTACTGGAAGTACGCGTAGCCTCTTCTCAAGAGGAAGTCGACGACATTTGGTCTATCCGCCGCGGTCTCAGTTCCGCCATCGGCGCCGCTGCGCCCAACCGCTTTGGGGAAGATATTTCCGTACCGCGCGACGCCTTTCCCGAAGTGGTGCGCCTCATCCGCCAAATCGGCAAAAAATACAATTTGACCATTGCCGTCTATGGCCATGCCGGCGACGGCAACGTCCACCCGTCTGTGCTTTGCGATTTAGCGAAAGAAGGAGAGGAGGAACGCGTACATCAAGCCATCAATGAAATTTTTGACGCCGCCCTCGCTGTTGGCGGCACGTTGTCTGGAGAGCACGGCATCGGCCTCACCAAACGCCCGTACCTAAAAAAAGCCCTGGGCGAAGCCGGCGTAAACACCTTAAAGCTGGTCAAGCAAGCTCTTGACCCCAAAGGCATTCTGAACCCGGGAAAAATTTGGGAGTAAGGAGGTTCAACTATGACTCTGCCAACGAATCAGCCATCTTTGGACGAAGTAAAACATATAGTACAGCAATGTGACCGCTGCGGCACCTGCCTGACCGTCTGCCCCCTTTTTCAGACGAAAGACATCGAATCGTCCAGCGCCCGCGGTAAAAACAACCTGGCCCGCGGCCTGCTGCAAGGCGTCGTAGAGCCGACGACTGCCGTCAGAAAGTCCCTCGACTTTTGTCTGCTGTGCCGAACCTGCGTCGACAATTGTCCGAACAAAGTAGCCACCGATGACGCTATGATCCTCTTACGGCAGCATTTTGCCGATACCACAGGCACCCCAGGCGGCAAATATAAAGCCCTCGGCACGCTGCTGAAAACCAAGTCGCTCGTCAAATTTTCCGCCGGAGCGTTAAAGGCAGTTCGAACCTTAGGCTTAAACAGCCTCGTTCCTCACGGCATGGCGCCCCAGGAATTCACTCGCGCCCAGTACCTGGCTTCTTTCGCAGGCCCCGCCGCCTTAGGCAGCGCCAAGGCTTACGCTCCGGTGCAATTGAATGCCCAAACGCGAGTTGCTTATTTTAAAAGCTGCGGCCTACGCATGATGTTTCCGGACGCTGTTGCCGAATCGCTGCGCGTACTTGGCTCTGTAAGCAAACCCTTGATCCTCGATAACCGCTGCTGCGGGCTGCCTCATCTCGCTCACGGCCAACAAGCGGACTTCTTGGAAATGGCCAAAGAAAACATTGCTCTTTTTGAGCAAGCGGACGTAGTCGTCAGCGACTGCGCCAGTTGCAGCGGCACCCTCAAACACCTGGCCAAACACTTGGCTGACGACCCTGCCTGGGCAGACCGAGCCGAATCTTTCAGTAAAAAAGTGATGAGTTTCAGCGAATATCTCTGCGTTGCCGGCTATCAACCCCGTCAGCAGCTTGACACGACGTTGACCTTTCACGAACCCTGTCACTTAGGACGCGGCCAAGGCGTAAAAAGCCAGCCCCGGCAGCTGCTAAAAGCAACCGGCAAGTATGTAGAAATGACAGGCTCCAACACCTGCTGCGGCGGCGCAGGTTCTTTCCACACCGATTATCCGGATATCGCCAATTCAATTTTGCAGCAAAAGAAAGTGCATATTGAAAATTCCGGCGCCCAAGTCGTAGTGACGGAATGTCCTACTTGCCTTGTCCAGCTTAATAAGCTCGCCTCCCAAAGCGGCGGCAAATTCAAAGCCATGCACATCAGTCAGGTTATTTGAATCTGCCGGTTAAAGCCACTGCCTTTCACCAACTTATAAATTTGAGGAGGACGAGATAATGATTTGGATAGGAGCCCTCATTATCGCTTTGCCCAGCACGGCTGGCTGCGCCGCCGCGGTCGGCGCGATATTAATCCCTACCCTAATCAAATCCGGCGTGCATCCTGCCATGGCCGCCGCCTGCGTCATGGTCGGCACCTTCGGCAGCCTCATGAGCCCCGGTCTTGTTCACAATCCTTTTATCGCTAAGCTGGCCCAGATGGATGTGATGGCGGTTATTGCCGGTCATACGCTGCCGGTGCTTGTCGCTCTTGCCGTCGCTTCCGTTACGTTGACCGTTGTTTGCCATCTTCGCCATGAAGGACCGCAGGCAACCGCTCCTGCCAGTGCTGCAGCAGACGCAGAAGTGCAGCGCGTCAATTTTATCAAAGCCTTGATTCCTATCGTTCCCCTTGCTTTATTAGTCTTAGGTAGTAAACAGCTTGCTCTTCTGCCTGCGGTTACCGTGCCGCAAGCCATGATTATCGGAGCCATTCTCGGCTTTGTCGTAACCTTAGGCAACGTTCAGGAAATTACCAAGATCTTTTTTAAAGGCATGGGCGAATCGTATGGAGAAATTATCGGCATCATTATTGCCGCCGCTGTCTTTACCGAAGGCATGCAAATCATTGGCCTGACCGGCGCCTTGATTGAACAAATGAAACAATCTCAAGAGATTGCCAGATACGCCGCCACCTTCGGTCCTTATTTGCTGGCAATTTTAAGCGGCTCCGGCGACGCCGCCGCCCTGGCCTTCAACGGCGCCGTAACGCCCCACGCGATGCAATTTGGCTTCACCATTTCGGATATGGGCTCTTTAGCCACCATCTCCGGCGCTTTGGGACGCACCATGTCGCCAGTAGCCGGGGCAACCATTATCTGTGCAACCATCGCCAACGTAAATCCTCTGGAAATCGCCAAACGCACCGCTCCCGGCATGTTCCTGTCTCTGCTGACAGTCTTATTTCTCTTCTCGAATCGCTAGTAAAGATCTTTATTACCAAACAAAACGACCCTGGCGCGCTAACGCGTCAGGGTCGTTTGTTTGGCAGACTTTATTTTTCTACGTCCGTAAGCCACCGTTCTGCAAATACAGGAGACTCATAGGCGTCAATATACTGCAGAGCCTCCGAAATTTCCTCAGTCACAAAATACAATTCATTACAAACCGTTTTAGCAAATTGCTGATCGATAACAATCTCAAACTGCTCCAGCAACTTATCGTAAAAGTTATTGATGTTCAAAATGACAATGGGTTTATCATGATAGCGCAATTGCTTGAGCGTAATGATTTCCAAAACCTCTTCCATGGTTCCATAGCCTCCGGGCAGCGCGATAAAAGCGTCGGAGCGCTCATCCATAGCGGCCTTGCGCTCGCGCATGCATTTGGTTACCACCAGTTCGTCACATTTATCATAGACAACGCCGTCAAGATTTAAGGCTTCCGGAATCACGCCAATCACCTGTCCTTGATGCTCATGCACCGCCTTGGCACAAGCTCCCATCAGCCCAGTGATGCCGCCGCCAAAAAGAAAATAGTCTCCCTTCGCCGCAATTTCCCGTCCCAAATGGTGCGCCGCATCAAAATACACCGGATCAATGGTTCTGCTGGAAGAGCTATAGACGCAAATCACCTTGTTCATTGATTGCTTCTCCTGTTTCCACTATGGTAAAACCTTATACCGCAGCGGTTTGCTTCAATTGTCCGCAGCCGCCTTGAATATCGCTGCCAAAATTATGAAAAATCTCCGCATCCACCGCTGTCTTCATTGTATTATAAAAATCCAAAACCTCCAAGCGATTCGCCGGCGTCAGGCCCTCTATATTGTTCTCGTTATACTGTGAAAGAATCAATTTCAACGGTTTCCCCTGCAACAGCTCTGTCAGGCGGGCCGCATCATCTTCGGTGTTATTGAAACCACGAAACAGCATGTACCGGATGCGCGCTTTCGTGTTAAAGGCAGCCGCATAAGCCGCCGCCGCCTGAATAATCTTCTCAATGCCGTATTCCTGCGTCATGGGAATAATCTGCCTGCGCTGCACATCGGTCGAAGCATGCAGCGAAAGATTCAGGCGAATGGAGATATCACTGCCTTGAAAATCCTCAATCATCTCATAGATCTTCGGCACAATCCCCACCGTAGCCAGTTCAAACTGCCGCAGCCCCAAGCGGGAACGCAGCTGCAGAATGGCAGTCTTAACTTGCTTATAATTTCGCAACGGCTCGCCCATGCCGGCGAACACCACTGCCTCCAGGGAAGTTTGCTTGGCATTTTTACGTGTTCGATTACAAAGCTCCACCTGACCGACAATCTCCTGGGCCGTCAGGTTGCGGATAAAGCCCTGCCTGCCTGTGGCGCAAAAGCGACAGCCCATATGGCAGCCTACCTGCGAAGATATACATATCGTGCTGTTAAAAGTCAACCGTCTCGCTTCATCCACCATGTAAAGCGTTTCGACGGTATGACCGTCTGCCAAGCTCACCAGATATTTTTCCGAATGATCACAGCTAAGCCGTTTTTCTACTACATTCATTGCAGCTTCCTCCGCCCTTAGAGAAATAAAATCGCCCTCTGTTACATGTCAGAGGGCGAAAAAAGCAGAAAAACCTGCAAAAGTCCATGCCCTCTATCACTCGTAGAGTCAATGGCGACATACAGGCAGGCTTTCTGACTCAAGCATCTTTATTCCCGCAGCCTTCCCGGTTTCCCAGTGGCCTTAAGCGAGAACTCCTCTTTTACAGCGGCGGGACCGCACAGGAATTGCACCTGTTTTCCTTTTAACCGGTTTCCATCCGGCACCTGTATAGAATATTCAATTGCCTTCAATGTACCATAAACAGCCGCAGGATTCATATAAAAAAACTATCAACTTTTGTACTATTCTTGGGGTAAACGCTGTTGAATATCCAAGAGCGTCTCTACCGGAACGCCGCCGTCCAAAGCAGACAGCAGGCTCAAATAGAATTCTGCCGCCTGTTCCGTCATCTGCCCGATAAGGCGGGCAAATTCTTCCTCTAAAACTGCATCATAGCTCGTCTGCATACGGCCTTTTTCTCTCTGCAGATATTCATCGGCCAGTACGCTAAGAAGTTCATAGAGCGCTTCCCCCATGGTCTTGCTTTCCCCTTGCTCAAAAAACGCTTTAGGATTTTTAAAGCAAGCCAGTGCTTTATTAAACTTTTCTAGGGGCGCGTCTTGAAAAGCAGCCGCAAATTCAAGATATTCTTTGCTTTCCAGTTCAAACTCGGCAAAGGATACATCGGCATTGATTTCCCCAAGTCGCTCGGCAAGACCCTGCTGATACTCTGCCGCATGTTTTTGCGAAAATCGCTCCAAACGCACCGTAGTAGCGCGCAGCTCCTGGGCTAAATCAAAGCCGACCTGCTCCAACAGCTCGCCTAAAGACTGCCGCAGCGCCTTTTTCAAATCCCGCCCGTCTTCTCGCAGCACCGCCGGATTGAACGCCTCTTTGAAGAAATCGTTGAATCGCAAAAATACCCGCTGCTTCGCATAGTAAAGGAGCTCTTCCATTTCCTGCAGCAGACTGCAGCGCAGCGATTGCGCGGTCTGCTGCGCCAAAACGGATGCAACCTCGCCTTGTTCGCTTTCCAGCTTGGCCCGTTTTTGCTCTTTCACCGATACATCCTCGCGGGCGCTGGCAATAAGAGCGCTTACGCGTTGTCCAACGCGGCGCAGTTCATTTTCAGACGCCGCGACTGCCAAGTTAGCCAAATCGTTGGCGATAAAGTGATAAAAAGCTTCTTCGAACACAGGCATTCCCGATGGAGCTGCCGCCGTCTTGGCCTGTTTTTCCTTCAAGGCATGCAGGCTGGACAAGGCGTACAGATGGGGATTGCGAACGCCGTATTTAACAAGCTGCTCCTGCACATAGGCCATGACCGTTTCTTTTTCTTCTTCGTTGTCCGCCAAATCAATGGCGTTGATGATAAAGAACATTTTATCCAGTTGGAAGGCGTCTTTTACCCGCCCCAGTTGAATCAGAAACTCCCGATCCGCTTTCGAGAAGGCATGATTATAGTACGTAACAAAGAGAATGGCATCCGAATTTTTGATGAACTCAAAGGCTACTCCTGTATGGCGGGCGTTGATGGAATCCGCCCCTGGCGTGTCTACCAGCGTAATGCCCTTGCGAGTCAAGGGGCAGTCATAGTAGAGGTCAATCCATTCTACAAAACAGGATTTTTCCTCCACCGCCACATAGTCACCGAATTCCGCCATGGTTGTTTCCAGCACAGCCCCCAGCTGCTCGCCAAAGGCGGCATAACCGCGCGCAAAGGCCTGCAAGAAAGCATAGCTGGTTTTTTCCGCTGCCCCAACCGACGCGCCCTGTCCTAAAGAGGCTGCCTTTTCCCTGGCTTCAGCCAGACTGGCCGCCTGCACTTCAAACAGACGCAACGCCTGATTGACATCATCCAGCAAGGAGTGATCATCCTTCACCTTGACGCGCACCGTTCCATGCGTGCAAGCCTCGTTCACCGGCTTAATCTGATTAATCGCCGCCGTTGTCGGGTTAGGCGAAACAGGCAGCACTTTCTCGCCGAGAAGGGCATTAGCAAAGGAAGATTTACCGGCGCTGAACGCCCCGAAGAGTGCGACGGTAAAGCCTTTATGCTCCAACCGCGCCGCCTTTCCCTCCAGTTCCCTGGCCAGCTTAGCAAAACCAGGCAAAGCCTGAACTAGGTTCGCCGTCTCCTTGAGATTGCTTGCGGTCTGCTTCATCCGGTCCGCCGCCTCAATGGCTGCCGCTTTTTTCTCGGTTACTTTAGGCATGGTTTGGACGCGAGGAGGCGTTTTTTTCACCAGTTCCACCTGTCCGGTCTGCGGCGAAACAACGTCAAACTCCTCTTCGTTCTGTGCCAGCAGGCAAAACGCTTCTTCTGTAATTTCCTTCGCTTGGCTAAGCAGCTTATCAGTTTCCGCTTGTGCCAGCTTAGCGGCGGCTTCCTGTTTTTTCAGCTGTTCCAGTGCGGCGACATAACGCTCCAACCCGGCTGATTTTTGGGACAGCCGCACCTGCAGCGCAGCAGTACGCTCTTGGAGAGCCTCCAAAATGTCTACTTCTAAAGAAGCCAGGTTTCGTTTCACCGCAAGCTTAATTTCATTGGCCACGCTCTCCGTATAATTGATGACCGATTCGCCGGAAAGACGAGCGCCCGGCTTTACCGCGCCCACTAGCGCTTCCTTGGCCAAAGGCACCGTAAACTGCTGCGCCCTTGCGAGCAATTCCTTGTCTTCCATACGCCGCTCTTTTAGGAAGCGCCCCAGGAACTCGCGCAGATGCCACTCTATTTGGGATTTTATCTTTTCCAGTACGCCCTGGTAAAAAAGCTCCAGCCGGTTTTCCCGTTCCGTCTCCGTCTTCTGTTTGGTAAACAAAAAGCCAACCTTAAAACCCGCCTGGCAGGCTTCCAAATACGCTTCCGCCAGCGCCCGCGTCTCAAAGGGCATCAAATAGGCATTCTGCATAATTTTGCTGACTTCCAGGTCAAACTGGCTCTCTGCTTTTTCCAGACCTTCGCCCAGCAAGTTCTTTTCCGCCAACAGCTTGTCATAGTTCGCCAGCAGTTCCTCTTGCTCCGCCGCCGGCAGTTCCCCCAGGACCTCTCTGGCCGACTGTAATTTATTTTCGCCTTTTTTCCGCGCCGCCGTCAAATGATCACCGACGATTTTTTGCAGGGAATGAAATACCGATTGCAACAACAGCGTGTCCTTAGCCTGCAGCCGCTCCGCCAAAAACGCCTGCAGCGCCGGAAACTGATTATGCGCATGCTCGTCACTTTTGAGAGAAGTATAAAAAATATGCGTCGCCTTAACGCCCCAGGAGGCAAAGGAATTTACCACGCTGGCCTGAAAATCGGCAAACGAAAGCTCCTGCTCTAAGTGCTTGTCTACCTGGTTAATAACCAGGCAAACCTCTTTTCCCGCTTCCGTCAGTTCTTTAGTAAACATAAAATTTAATTCGGACTGCACATGGTTGTAGTCCATGACATAAAAAATCAAATCCGCCAGATGAATGGCCGACTCGGTAGCGATGCGATGCGCGTCATCCGCTGAATCGATGCCAGGCGTATCCATAACCACCACTTGCGGCGGCAGCTGGCAGTCGGCTTGACTAAGCTCAATCTCTTGAATCTGGTCCCCGTCCTTGCAATACTGCTTCACCAGCTCGTAATCATAGGGAGCCAAATACATGCGCGGTTTTTCGCTCTTAAAAACCACCTTGGCATAAGCCTCGCCCGCCTTGACCTTTACCAAATTGGCGCTAGTCGGAATCGGGCTAGCCGGCAGCAGATTTTCGCCTACCAAGCGGTTGATAATCGTAGATTTTCCCGCTGAAAAATGGCCGCAAAAAGCAATGGCAAACTCTTGTTGTTCCAGTTTGCTCGCCAACTGCTTTATTTTTGTCGCATTATCAGAGTCATGATGAGTCAATACATAGTCATAAGCCGCTACCAGCTTTCCTTTCAAGGTCCGCAGGTCTGTTGAGCGGTTCGCAGTTTGAAGCATGTGCCAATTCCCTTCATACGCTAAATAGAATATACAGTACGTTTATTCTATACGAAAATCGGATATTTGTAACTAAGAAGATGGCAGAAGCATCGAAACCGAGAAAAGCCAGAGGGGAACGGTATTTTTCAACAGGAGTAAAGGGAGGGACGATTGGATTGAACAAAAGTCGCGGTGAGAATCGGAGGGTACTCAGGAGAAGATAAGCCGCCGTTGTTTTTGCGACTTTTTTGGAGCAAGACGGTCCGTAGGACGCAAACCGTAGAGGCGTCGGAGAAAAGTTCCGTATGTCTGAGCGCCAGCGAGTTCGCGGAACTGCCGTCGCCGCCCCGGTTTGCGAGGCTTGCGGAAATCTTGTCGCAAAAACTTTGACGGCTGCCATTCACAGCTAATTTTCGAAGTATCTACAAAGCTTCCCCCACATACAACGCGACTGACAATTCCGAGCAGCATCGTCTTAACAAAAAAATTCGCCCCTTCCCACTATGGAAAGAGCGAATTCACTTATCATGATGGCTTTTGTAAATATACCGTATAGGCCAGACAGTCCCCCATAAAACCGACTTCCGAAAAACCAGCAGCCCGAGCTAAGTCCAGCACATGCGCTTTGCGCTGGTAATGGGGGTCAAAAATCGTTTCGGCGATAGCCAGAATGCCCCCCGGCTTTAAAGCTGCAAATAGTTCCTGCAAAGCCGCTGCCTGCTGGGGAATTTCCCCCAGCACCGCCGCCATGACCGCACGGTCTGCCTGATACGCCGGGAGCTTGCCTTCTCCCAAGGGAAGCTGTACAAATTCAATCATGGCAAGGCCTTCTTGTTGCGCTTTGCGTTGTACCACATCCAGCATACCCTGCTGCAAATCAACAGCGATAACCTTGCCTTCTGCGCCTACCGCTTTGGCTAAAGGAAGCGTAACCCTCCCCGGGCCGCAGCCAGCATCCAACACCGTCATGCCTTCGGCAACGCCCAAGCCGGCGAGAATTGTCTTGGCTTGGCTGTTTTTCGCTAAAGAATTTTCCATCTCCACCATGCGGTACAGCCAAGACGGACAAGGAAGACTTTTTCGCCGGGAAACAAGCTTCCAAACAACCCAGATACAGCATAGCAACGCAAAAACACTAAAAACAACCGTCAAGGCATCCAAGGCGCCACCTCCTCCGCTTCGCGCCGCACATGGCGGCAATGCGCAAGGGCTGCTTCAAGATCGTCCGGCAATGGCGCCTGCACGGTAATTTCACGCGGCTCCTGGCAATGCCAAAACCGCACGCAGGCCGCATGCAGCGCCTGACGGGGCATCCAGGACGCCCGCCTTCCATACATGCCGTCGCCAATAAGGGGATGGCCTACATGTGCGGCATGCAGCCGAATCTGGTGAGTACGTCCGGTTTCCAGCGTCAGCTCCAGCAGCGAGGCCGCCGCATAGCGTTCCAGCGTGCGATAATGCGTAACCGCCTTCTCGCCGTCCTCGCGCACCGCCCGCCGGTTCGGACGATTGGGATGCGCGCCGATAGGCGCGTCAATGGTTCCCTCTGCCGTCGATACCGCGCCGTTTACCAAAGCCCAGTAAATTCGCTGCAGCCGTTTCTCCTTCATTTGCTGCTCCAACAAGAACTGGCTGTGCGCATCTTTGGCAAAAATGATGCAGCCGGAAGTATCCCGGTCAAGGCGGTGCAACGGCCGAATGGCGCAGAGTTCCTTGCGCCGCTGCAGTTCATAAGCCAGATAGTTCGCCAAAGTACCGCTCATCGTCCGCCCTGCGGGATGCACCAACAGCCCTGCAGGCTTATTCAATACAAGTACATACTCATCTTCATAAAGAATATCCACGCAGCCTTCTTCCGGCTGCGCGCCGTACGAAACATCTTCAGCAAGCAATACCCGCAGACTATCGCCGGCTTTTACTTTTTTCTGCAAAAACACGGCCTTGCCGTTCAACAAAATTCCCTTTTGCCTTGTCAGCTTTTGGAGCCGTCGCCCGGAATACTGCAAAACTTGTTTCAAATAAGCCTCCAGCGTCAAACCTTCATGCTCTTCAGCTATTTGGTAGGAAGTAAATTTTTTCACTGCGGCAAATCTCCAAATCGTTCTTTAAAAGCCTCCGGCGGCATCGTTTTATAGGTATGCAAATACTTTTTGAACAGTTCCATCTTATTTTGCCCCAGGGCTACGCCCATGTAAATGCGCGGGATGCTATACTTGGTTGCTTGCCCCTGCAAACCCAAATCGGACACGGAAAAAGCGACGTCATAGCCGACTTCTTTGGCGGTTTGCAGAACCTCGCTGTTATAATGGCCAAAAGGAAAAGCAATGGTACGACAAGGTTTATTGGTAACGCTTTCGATAAACTGCTTTGAAGCCTTCAACTCATACTGCAGCTCTTGTTTGGAGATCGCACTGAGATCGGCATGGGTCATCGTGTGCGACTGAATAGAAAAAAGTGGATTAGCGGACAGTTCCCGCAACTGGTTGTCGGTTATATACGGATAGCCTGTTAACGCGGAATTAAGGCCTTTTTTAAAGATGAAAAAAGTCGCTTTCATTTTATGCTTTGCCAGCGCAGGCGCCGCATACTTATAAATGCCTTCATAGCCGTCATCAAAGGTGATCAACACTGTTTTTTCAGGAAACGGACGCTTCGCGTCAACATACTGCAAAAATTCATCCATGCTTAAACTCTGATAGCCTTCTTGCTCCAGCCAAGCCAGCTGCGCCTGAAAATCCTCCACCGAAACATCAAAGCCATTAATGGGCTTCACTTTAATATCATGATACATAAGTACCGGCGGGAAATAGGCTCTTTCTTGAACCGCGTTCCCATTAGCCCAAACACTTGACGCCGTCAATAACAGCAACAATAAAACAATTATACCTTTACGCAACCTGAGTCCCCCGTTCTGATTCAAATATTTTTTACAACTTTCCTATAGTTATTATAGAACGAACTTCTCGTCCGTCAAATAAATACCTGCAAATTGGGATGCCTGCTCCTATAACTGCGTTTTCTTTTTCCTTTTGTCAGCGTTATGTTAGTTGTGAACCAAGCCAGACAGGTTTATAGTAGTAAAAGAACATACCTGCCTCAGTCTACGGAGAAAGGAAGATATTTATGTCCAATACCTCTGCCGAACCAAAAACTAGAGAACCGGCCAAATCGTTATGGGCCGGCAGCTTAGCTCATTTTATTCATGACGGCTGCTCTGATATGCTTTATCTGTTCTTTCCTTTATGGCAGGCGCAGTTTGCGCTAAGCTTTGCCGAAATCGGCATCCTAAAAACACTCTTTTCCGGTACCATGGCCAGCCTGCAAGTCCCCGCCTCGTCTTTAGCGCCCCGCTTCGGTACAGAAAAATTATTGGCCTGGGGTACGCTGCTTTTAGGCATAGCCATGTTGTGTTTAGGAAATGTTGATACGATCATCCTTGTGGGAGTCATGCTAATTCTTGGCGGCCTTGGTTCCAGCACGCAGCACCCTATGTCCTCCGCCTTAATTTCGGACGCCTACGAACAAATCGACCTACGGCGCAAAGCGCTTAGCACCTTTAATGTGGCAGGAGACTTAGGCAAACTGGCATTGCCGGCTACAGGCGCCTTTATTGTCAGTCAATCTAACTGGATGAGCGCCGCCCAAGCAGCTGGTGTTGCCACACTTTGTATCGCAGGCTGGCTTTTCTTCTATTTCCCGCACCAAAAGCCCTCTATCTCTAAAATCTCCTCTGCACCGTCCGAGCAGCCAGCCACCGCCATAGGAGGCTGGCTCAACTATAAGCCGTTTTGGTCTTTATCCTCCATCGGTGTCATCGATAGCGCCACTCGCATGGGCTTCTTAACTTTCTTTCCCTTCTTGCTGCAGCAAAAAGGCGGCAGCATCGCCGATACTGGTATTGCGCTGTCACTTATTTTCGCTGGCGGCGCTTGCGGCAAGCTGGCTTGCGGCCGCTTGGCCCTACGCATCGGCGTACTCCGCTCCGTCATTTTGACGGAAATCGTTACCGCTCTTTGCATTGTCAGCACGCTGTTTCTGCCTCTTTTGCCTACCCTCCTGCTGGCGCCGCTCTTGGGGGTCGCTCTAAATGGAACCTCATCTGTTCTTTATGGCAGCGTACCGGAATTGGTTCCCCCTACACACCGCCAAAAAGCCTTTGCCATCTTCTATACCATGACCATCGGCTCCGGAGCCATCTCCCCCTTTCTCTACGGTTTGGCTGGCGACGTAATCGGTCTTTCACAAGTTGTTCTTCTTTTAGCCTGCATTGTTTTGGCGACGCTGCCACTCACATTGCCTTTGCGCAATCGCTTGGCTAGCGCTTAAAAGCTCAATTACTTACGACTGTGATTTGGAGAAGCAACATAGTCCGCAGAACGAAAGAGAGCCTTGAGACGCCCTAGCCTAAAAGGACGTCGCAAGGCTCTCTTTCGTTCTGCGGCACTAATTTTATGTTTCCATTGTCATCATCAAAAATCCGCAAAAGGCGGCATGATCCACCTGTAACGACGGATGAACGGCTTGTTTCATTTGTGTAATCTCTTCGCGAAAGGCCTTATAGAAGGCAAAGGTCGGACTTGGACTGTATTTTAGGCTGGTCAGTTCAAAATACTCGATAATGCCTTTGGCGGTCGTCGGCTTGACAAAGACCTCCACCTCAGGTCGATAATAAATACCATACACCGTAAGCAATGGCCACTTTGCCAGCTTATAGGTGCGCAGCAGCTCCGTCATCTGCTCAAAGCCCTGTTCTTGGTCGCCATGCAAAAAATTCCGAAGGCCTTGCTCTAATTGCTCTTTTTCTCCATCATTCAGGCCAGCTATACAGTCTCTGAACTTTGGTTTTTCAAAAAGAGAAATCAACGACGATTGGCTGACCAGCTTTTTCATAGACTCTGCGATAGCTCCTGTCTTCCCAAAAGCCTCCGGAGAAAAGCTGTTTTGCGCCAGTTCTTTCATCCTCTCCACTTTATGCTTCTTGGTGAGCGCCAACATCTGCGGATGAGAAAACCCGCCAGGATAACGCCTGATAAATTCTTCTTCGGCTTCCTTTAGTTTGGCTTTATTCACAGTCTCATCTCCTGCTTCTCAATTCCGGTCACTTAATAAACGTATCGTTTTTCAATTCACGGAAAGCCGTATCCAGTTCTTCTTGGGTATTCATCACAATGGGCCCGCCCCAGGCGATGGGTTCTTGCAATGGCCGCCCGGCTGCCAGCAAAAACCGCAAACCAGACTCCGCCGCTTTCACCTGTAACAAAGCACCTTCGGAAAATAAGACCGCCTGCTTTGCCGCCACCGCCGTTTCTTCCTCTTCCCCAACAGTACCTTCACCTTGAAAAATATAGATAAACAAAGACGCGTCCGGGTCTGTCTGCAGCGTCCACTCCGCCCCAGCGTTGATCTCTACATCCAACAGCAAGGGTTTCACGAAATCCCCTTCTCTAGCGCCCGGTGTTTCTTTGTACATCCCCGCAAGCACCCGAATTCGGGCTTCCCCTTCGTTCACTACGGATATCTCTTCTTGGGTGATACCATGATATTGCGGAGCCGTCATCTTATCGGCAGCAGGCAAGTTTAACCACAGCTGAACGCCGAGCATACGCTCGCTGGCTTTAGGCATTTCCTGGTGAATGATGCCGGAACCCGCTGTCATCCATTGACACTCTCCATCTAAAATACTGCCTGTATTGCCTAGACTGTCGCCATGTTCAATATCCCCCTGAATCAAGTACGTTATTGTCTCAATACCGCGATGCGGATGCCAAGGAAAGCCTTTAATATAATCCAGAGGGTTGTGAGAATCAAAGGCGTCCAGCATCAAGAAGGGATCGAATTCCCTCGTATCTTTGCGGCCAATGACACGCACCAAGCGCACACCGGCGCCGTCAACCGTCTGCTCCCCTGTAATAATTTTTTTCACCTTTCTCGTCTGACTCATACCCACGTCACCTCCCAATCTATTTTAGGCAAACAAATAGCTAGTCATCGATATGGAGCCTAAGGTGCAAGCATCATTATAGACGGAAATCGTGTCACTTTCCTCGGCAGCCCCCAACGCATAAAGAAGCGGATAAAAATGATCCGGCCGCGAAAAAGAAAACTCTGCCGATGGACCGGCATTTTTATAGTGAATAACGCTTTCATACTCTCTTGCCAAGATTTTCTCTTTAATATAGCCGTCAAACTCAACGGCCCAAGGATAGCCGCCACGTTTCTCCCAGTCTAGGCGTGCCAAATTATGCACCACATTGCCGCTGCCAAAAATCATCACGCCTTGTTCCCGCAAGGAACGCAGCTGTTGTCCCATCTGAAAGTGATCCTCCGCACTTGCCTGATGATCCACGCTAAGCTGATACACCGGAATATCTGCTTCTGGATACATCTTGCAGAGCACGGACCATGTTCCATGATCAATCCCCCAGTCGGTATCTAGCGCCACATGGCGTTGCAGTAATTTTTGCGTCATTCTAGCTAGCTCCGGCGCTCCCGGCACGGGATATTTCACCTGGTACAACGCATCAGGAAATCCGTACATGTCATAAATCAATTCCGGCGTCTCGGCGTCACTGGTCCGACTGCCTGCCGTATACCAATGCGCCGATACCGCTAAAACTGCAGTCGGTCGAGGGATAGAGGCGGCAATTTTTTGCCAGCCTCGCGTAAATTCATTATCTTCAATGGCATTCATCGGTGAGCCATGCCCCACAAAAAGAACGGGGGCTTTTGTTTTTTTAGTCATCTGCTTTCTCTCCTTTAGAAGCCTTAAATTTACTCGCTTAACCCTTAGAAAACCACTTGTGATCCAAGCTGTATTTTCCTGCGCCCACCGCCAGCAGTACCAGCATAAACAAAGCGTCTTCAAAAGCAGGCGCGGCCCCTGAGAGGCCTTTCAGGTTATACATGACCAGAGAAGCCATCAGCAAATTAGACAACACCAACGCGGCTCCCAAACGGGTAAACAAACCGAAAGCAATCAGGATACCGCCTACCAGTTCATACAGCCCAGCCATCAGCCCAAGCAGTTCCGGGGCCGTAGTAATACCAAGCACCTTAAGCATCGAGCCCACTTCCAACCATTTTTCCGGACCACCAAACACCTTCGGACCGCCATGCACGTAAATAAACATAAATCCCATGGCAAGACGAGCCACCAAAAGCACTTCATCCTTATAATTTTCCAAACCTTTTTGAATTAACTCTGTGAATTTCATAGTTCTCGCTCCTTTTCAAATCTTAATTTAAAGATACCTAGATAAAAACAAATTATGTTTCCGAAAAGCTAACTTTCTTTAGCAACGCTATCGCCTGCTCTTTCTCTGCCGCGGTCAGCTCGGTCATGGCATCCGCCAACGCTTGATAATGGCTTGGCAAAATTCTTTCCATCTCCGCCCGTCCCTTTTCCGTAATCTCCGCATAAATAATACGCCGATCCTTCTCACACGGCTTGCGGACAAGTAGTTCTTTTTTCTCCAATTTATCAATGACATACGTTGTCGCACCGCTGGTTATCAGCGTATGATTTCCTATCTGCTGCAATGGATGCGGCCCTTTATTATATAGGAACTCCAACACGCCAAACTCTGTCGGATTCAGGCCATAATCTGCAATATTTTGCAAATCCATTGCCAACAGCTTCTTATAGGTGCGCGTCAAAGCAATATACAATCGCAAAGCTTGCCGATTTTCTTCCAGCACAGCTTTTCCACTCATCCTAGCACCTCCTGAAAATATCTTTATTTAAAGATATTTTAACTCTCATTCGTTTTCTTTGTCAATAATTATTTTCATTTAACTTATCTTATTAATGAGTATAATTTGTATAAATCTAAAAAACCTATTCCGTTGTACAGTCGTTAAATTTTTTATTTCATCGTCATAATTTCTATTTACAAATAATAATTATTATTGTATACTGCAGATAGAGATAATCATTATCAATAATCTCTAATCCAATCAAAGGAAGTGTTCTCTATGAAAACCTTATTCGATAAATTGTTTGCTCACAAAGAAGAAGTACGTTTGTGTAACGCCAAAAACATCCTCGACTGCCCAGAGTATTGGACTAAACTGGCAACGACCAGTTAACCGCTTTCACTAACTAAAAGGGTCCGCACTTCTTGAATCGCAAGAAGTGCGGACCCTTTTTACGTCTAAACTATTTTTTTGTTCCTCTGTGCTTCGTCCTCGCTCTTTTATTACCGACGGCTCCCCGCCCAAGAAAGAGCCACTGCATGTTTTTTCAACTTCTGCACCACCGGCAGCACAATCGCTGACGCTAATCCAATCTGCACAAGATTTCCAGGCACAGAAACCATCGGTGCAATCCAGTTGCCGTAAATAATTCCTTCTGCGCCGTAATATCCGAGAATTTTTATAGCGCAAGCCGCAACCAATGCAAGTACATACGTAGTAAAAGATTGGTTTTTCTCGCACAAAGCGCCGATTGTATAACCCATAAGCCCTACGATAACAAGCGTAAAGGGCGCCCATAAAAACCAGCCGCCAACTACGTCAAACAAGGCCATGCCCAAACCGCCAGCCAACGCTCCCAACCAACGGCCATAAAGCATCGCAATAATAAAGAGCGGCACATTTCCCAGGTGAATCAAGCCGCCATTAGCTGCAATAGGAAGACGTACGTTAACAAACACGGTGCACACAAAAACAAGTGCAATGCCTAGCGCTGCATACACCAAGTATTTCGTTTGCTTTAAAGAATTTTGTTCCATCGTATTTCTGCCACCTTTCCCCGCTTAGACCTCAGCCAAGCGATGCGCTGCATGATACGTCGGTCCCACATAGGAGTTGATGGGAAAACCATGCTGAATTGCTTGGGTAACGAAATCTTTAGCTTTCCCTACCGCTTCCGGAACCGATAGGCCCTGGGCCAAACCGGCTGTAATCGCAGCAGCATAGGTGCAGCCAGCGCCATGTGTATAGGTCGTATTAATTTTCGGCGTTTCAAATACGGTAAACTCCTTGCCGTCGTACAAAATATCAATCGCATTGTCCGTGCCCAGCTTGGAGCCGCCTTTGATCAAAACGTACTTAGGGCCTAACGCATGGATTTTAACGGCTGCTTCCTTCATCGTCTCCACAGACTGAATGCGCACGCCGCTCAACTGACTGGCCTCAAATACATTCGGCGTAATTACCGTAGCCTTCGGGGCCAGCATCTGGCTGATGGCCACAGCCGCTTCCGGATGCAATACTTCATCCGTTCCTTTGCAAATCATCACCGGGTCAATGACAACATTTTTCACCGCATATTCTTCTAATTTTCGGGCTACCAGAGAAATAATTTCAACGGTCCCCAGCATGCCTGTCTTCATGGCATCTACGCCAATTCCGCCAAAAACCGTATTAATTTGCGCCTCCAAGGCGTCCAAAGACAATGGATATACGTCATGAGCCCAGTTGTTGTCAGGATTTTGGGCCACAAGAACTGTAATGGCGGTCATGCCATACACGCCAAATTCCTGAAACGTTTTAAGATCGGCCTGCAGTCCGGCGCCGCCGCTTGTATCGGAGCCAGCTATCGTAAGTGCTTTCGCGGGTGCTTTCATTTAAAATTCCTCCTGTCAAACTAATTTAACGCTTTTTCTTCCTTTTATATAAAAACATGGTTGTATTATAAAGCAAATCTGATACCATTAAAATATACAGAATCTATATTTAAAATAAGCACAGATAGAGAGGAAGAGGAAAATGCCTAAATTAATACTGCTTGACCACGAAAGCAAAGAGCCTCTTTATATGCAACTTTATCGTTATTTTCGCACGGAAATTGAGCAGAATAATTTAAAAGAAGACCAAAAAATCCCTTCCATCCGCTTCCTTGCGGACAGTTTGTCCGTCAGCAAAATCACGGTAGAAAAAGCCTACCAGCAGCTTCTCTGCGAAGGATATATCACTAATGGCAACCGTACGCGCTATGCCGTTAACCGCTTCGTAGAAAACGCCTGGCCTTCGCCTGCGCCGCAAGGCGCTGCCCCCCAAGAAAAGTCTCCGGGAGAACCAATTTTCAAGTATGACTTGGCTAGCGGCGAAATGGATGCAGATGGCTTTGATTTCTCCCTTTGGAAGCGCTATGTCAACAAGACATTCCTGGATCCAAGCCGTCTAATGCGTTATGGAGACCTCCAAGGAGAAGTAGAGCTGCGCAAAGAAATTGTCGGTTATATTCGTTCACGAGGAGTCAACTGTCATCACGGTCAAGTCATCGTCGGCCCAGGCGTTCAAAGCCTTTTAAATATCTTGGCCAGCATGCTGAAACCAGAACATGACGGCATTGCTTTTGAAGAACCCGGCTTCAAAATGGGCCGCCGCACCTGGGAAGATCGCGGCTTTCAAATCATCCCGGTACGGCTCAAAAAAGAAGGCATTGATACGGACGAATTGGCTCGCAGCGGTGCACGCCTAGTGTATGTAACACCCTCACACCAATTTCCTACAGGCTACATTATGCCCATCGGTGAACGAACACAGCTTTTAAACTGGGCCCGCCAAACAGGGGCTACAGTTATCGAAGACGACTATGACAGCGAATTTCGCTATTTCGGCCGCCCTTTGCCTGCCTTAAAAGGACTGGATACCGAGGGCTCTGTCATTTACATGGGCTCTTTTTCCAAGGTCATTCCTCCTTCTATCCGTATCAGCTACATGGTGCTGCCGGAACAGTTGCTGAAAAGCTACCGGGAACGCGCTTCTTTGTACAATCAAACAACGTCCGCCCTGGAACAGCTGGCTCTAGCCCGTTATATGGCCGACGGACACCTGGAACGGCAAATCCGTCGCCTCCGCAAGCTCTACAATGAAAAGCACGCTCTCTTTCTGGAAAATATTCGAACCATCTTGGGCCCCATGGTGGCGATTAACGAAACCGAATCCGGCCTCCACTTGGTTCTAACTGTAAAATCCGCTTTAACACCAAAGGAATTGTACGACCGCGCCTTGGCTAAAGGCTGCCGCATTGCGCTTTTGCAGGATTATTATCTGGGCGAAGCGCCAGTCTCGCCGTCTCAAGTTATCCTGTATTTCTCTAAAATTCCGGCCGAAGAAATGAAAACAGCCATTCAGCTGTTAAAAGAAGCCTGGTTTGAGTAAAACCGTCGGGTTCGCAAAGCCGCTAATCTAATATTTTAAAAATCCCGCAGGTCTTCGTCTTCCACTGGTTATTTAGCTTCTGGAGGTAATCGCAATGAACGAGAGTAACAACTATTGGAATCAATTATATGAATCTCGAAATAACCAAAAGCCAGTTTATGATTTGTGGCTGGACAAATATGCAGCTATTTTATCGACCTCGAACTGTATTCCTATTATTGATTTGGGGTGCGGGACAGGAAATAATACGTTGTACTTACACGAAAGAAACTATAAAGTAATTTCATGCGATTTTTCAAAGGAAGCATTAAAAAAGCTAGATTTTTTTATAAACAAGCCTGACACAAGACTGTTTGACATGAAGAAAGGCTTACCTTTTGAGGATCAAAGCGCCAAAATAGTTATTGCCGATCTTTCACTACATTATTTCCGTTGGCTTGAAACAGTAACCATTGTTGCTGAGATTCAGCGAGTTCTTATGAAAGATGGTTTTTTACTACTGCGAGTTAACTCGGTAAAAGACACGAACTACGGAGCCGGCCAGGGGACTCTTGTCGAAGAAAATTATTATTGTAATCAAGGCCGGTTCAAGCGATTCTTCAACAAAGCACAATTAGACGACCTTTTTCAAACCTGGGAATTTTACTATAGTAGTGAATATGAAATGGCCCGGTATGAAAACACGAAAGTTCTTTGGGAATTGGCCTTGAAAAAGCACCTTTGAAACTTGCGCAATACAAAAGCCCCCGCCCTGCAATCGTTCGCAGGACGGAGGCTCATTAATGACTGGCAGAAATTCAGCTTTTATAGCGTTCATAGTGAATACGATTTGCTTCGAAACGGTCTACAAGCTGATTTTCCGCCGAATATCCCAGTGCCAGCATAGCAAAGGGCGTAACTCCTGGAGGCAGTTGAAACAATTCGGTAATGTATTTCATCCGGTCTTCTTCCGGCGCAACTCCCATCCATACCGCTCCCAGGCCATTTTCGACGGCGGCTAACAATAGATTTTGCGTAGCCGCCGCCAAATCCTGTTGCCAATACTGTGGAAATTTCACCCCATCCTCGTTTGCCAAGACAATAATGCCTAATGGCGCTTCTTGCATGGGCGATGCATACGGATGAGCCTTCGCCAATTTAGCCAGCGTATCTTTGTTTTCCACCACAATAAACTCCCACGGCCTCTGATTCGCTGCCGATGGAGCCTGCATCGCCGCCCGCAGCAGCAACTCTATCGTTTCTTTTTCCACCGCCTTCGCTTCATAACGCCGAATGCTCCGTCTTTTTTGAATTGCTTCATAGGTATTCATAATTTCCACCATCCTTTTTA
Organism: uncultured Anaeromusa sp.; assembly: GCF_963676855.1. Lineage (NCBI taxonomy): Bacteria > Bacillati > Bacillota > Negativicutes > Selenomonadales > Sporomusaceae > Anaeromusa > uncultured Anaeromusa sp. The sequence continues at coordinate 1,150,390 of NZ_OY781460.1, read as the reverse complement.
GGCTTGTTTAGGTTAATTATATCTGCTATTCTTTATTCATGAAAGTATATGCCGTATCATAAGATACTATACTTAAAGAAAGAAACTTTCTATAGGAGAGCATGATGAAAGAGAAAAAAGGCGAACTCAATCTTGATTGTCCGGTAGCCTACACACTATCCGTACTTGGCGGCAAGTGGAAATGGCTGATCATCTATATTCTAGCGGAAGAAAACATCCTCCGTTATGGAGAGCTGAAAAGAAAATTACCGGGTATTACTCATAAAATGCTAAGCCAACAGCTCAAGGAATTAGAAGCGGAAGAACTTCTTTATCGCAAAGAATACCAGCAAATTCCTCCCAAAGTAGAATACTCACTCACCACATGCGCCCAAACACTACTGCCCATCTTAAAGCTCATGTGCGAGTGGGGCGCAGCCAATCAGCCAAATACTACTTCCGCCTGCGCTTTATAAAAGCAGCCCCCTCAAAAGACGGACCATAAGCTACTGACCAAAACGGTGCAGTGGCTTTCTCTTTTTTATAAACTTTCTCCCAGTTTTTTCGCTCGTTCCAACGCATCCGTCTTTAGGATCTCGTCTTTATCATGCAGTCCAGGCACAACAATCACGCCGCGATCCTGCCAACCCATAAACTCCAGCATGAGCTGATACGAGCGAACAATGCCCTCAAATACCTTTTCCTCCTTATCACCGCCGGTTACCAATAAAACGCATTCTTTAATCACCAAGGGCTTTTCAGCGATTAAAAATGAATACATCTTATCCAGCGCCGCTTTGAGCTGCGTCGGAAAAGAAAACCAATACAGCGGCGTTGCCAGCACCAGCATATCCGCCGCTGCCAAGTGCGGCGCCAGCTCATTAAAATCATCAGGAATGGAACACGCCACGCCTTTTTTAAAACAGTTCTTACAGTCAATGCAGCCCTTAATCGTTTTATCGGCAGTTGCATATTTCATAACTGTATGGCCCGCCTCTTGCGCTCCCGCAATAAAGGCATCCGCCAGTTTTTCGCTATTGCCTCCTTTGCGCGGACTTCCTGTCAAAACTAAAATGTTTTTCCCCATCTTAGTACGCCTCCTTCACTATGTTTTGCCTTATTTCTTCCTATCCGCAAGCAGCGTCCCGCCGACGCCAATATTCTCCATGCTGTTTTCTTTCAGCAGTACAATAAACGCCGCCTCCGGCACGCTCATAATCTCCGCCGCTTCTCGCGTCAACACCTCCGCTAATTTGCGCTTTTGCTCCACATTCATCGTAGCACCTTCTACCGTAATAACCGGCATATTACATTCCTCCTGTTAAAGCCGCGCTATGATAAGGCAGCTTGTTTTTCTCATTATAACCACATTGCTCTCATTATAAAAGTATGCACTTTTAAGGAAGATACTATACAAAAAGAAAGTAAAAGCCAACAGCAAATATTGCTGTTGGCTTTTACTTTCTTTTATCAATACACTTTATGCTTTCTGCAGCCGCTTGGCTACGTATTCAACCGCCGCCGCCAAGGTTTTTAGGTGCAAAATATCCGAACCCTGCATCACAATATCAAAAGCTTCTTCCATGTCGGCCAGCACCCAGCTAAAAGCCAGAGAATCCAGCCCTAACGAGGACAGTTCCGCTTGCGGCGCAATGTCCTCGGCCTTCAAGCCGGGTACTCGTTCTGCTAAAATACCTCGAATCACTTTTTCAATCTCGTTTACATCCATATTTGCTCCTCCTCTATTCATTTACTGTTTGGTCAAATTTTCCAGCGCCAGCTCGCGCAGCTTGAATTTCTGCACCTTGCCACTGGCAGTCAGGGGAAACTCCTCCACAAAGAAAAACATAAAGGGTACCTTGTTTAAGGCAATCTGCTCCCGGCAGTACCGTTTCAGCTCCAGAACCTTGGCGGTTTCCCCTTTTTGCAAACGCACAAAGGCCACGATATCCTCGCCGTAGTATTCGCTGGGTACTCCAACCACCTGCGCTTCGAGCACCTTGGGGTGCGTCATTAAAAAGGTTTCTATTTCCGCAGGGCCTATATTTTCACCGCCGCGAATAATCAAGTCTTTAATGCGTCCAGTGATACGGCAGCAGCCCTCCGCATCAATGGCAGCCATGTCGCCGCTATGCCACCAGCCTTCATCATCTACGGCCTTTTTCGTTTCTTCTTCCATCTTATAATACCGCAGCATGGAAGACTGTCCGCGCACACATAGCTCGCCTTCAACGCCCCGGGGGACCTCTTCCGTCGTCCCGGCTTTAACAATGCGCAGCTCCAGACCTGGCAGCGCCGTGCCGACATAGTTTACCCGCTCTTCTCGAGGTCTTGTGGGGCCTGCTAAAGACGCGATGATCACTTCCGTAGAACCATATAGACAGCTAAATCCAGTTGCTCCCAGCTTCTCAATCACCGCCTGCACCAGCTCCGGCGGACAGCTAGCTCCCGCCATGTCGCCCACGCATAACGAGCTTGTATCATAGGAAATTCGTTCCCACTCTTCTAAAAGCGCCACAAACATCGTCGGCGTACCAGACAAGCTGGTAACGCCCTGCTCTACAATCGCCTGCAGCACCACCGGAGCTTGAAACCGCTCTACGCCTACCACCGTGGCGCCATAGTACAGCGCCGTCAAAATCACCGCATTGCCGTACGCATGAAAGAAGGGCAGCGCCGAACACAATACCGAAGACGTCGTCAGCCCCTGACGCTCTCCGTAAGCTCTGGCATTGTACAAGTACGCTTGTTGGCAATGCACTACCCCCTTGGGTACCCCCGTTGTTCCCGACGTATATTGCAGAACAAACACATCTTGCGAGGTTTCCTCGCTGCACCGCTGTCTATAGGCTTCTTCCGACACAGTCTTTCCATCAGCCAGAAAATCCTGCCAAAGAATGACATCCGCCGCTCCGACAGCACCAAAAAAAACTACCTTGCGCAACTTCGGCAAGCGTTCCCGCACCGAATGAAGCACCTCTAGCCACGCCTCTTTGCCGCTGCCTTGGGCTTCTAAAAACAGCACCGTCGTATCGGAGTGATGCAGCACATACTCCAGCTCGTACGCCCGGTAATTGGTATTCAGCAGTACCAGCGGCATCCCGGCTCTGGCGCAGCCAAACTGCACGGAAAGATATTCCGGAATATTAAAGGCCCAGATAGCGGCATGCTCGCCGCGCTCCATATCTAACGCCATAAGCCCTTTGGCCACTTGCGTCGCTTCTGCCTCCAACTGCGCATACGTGTAAGAGCGACCCTTTTGCGGATACTCGGCGGCCGTCTTTTCTGGCCACCTCGTCGCCGCCAGGCGCAGCACCCCGCCCCAAGATTTCGGACACACTTCCGCCCAGTCCTTTAAAACCAGCGCCTTAATCGCCTTAGCCTTCTTGGTATATACATGAATAGCTTTTTCATTTACAGCGATGGATACTTTTTGCATCATCAGACCATCTCCGCCGCACCAGCCGGGCAAGACGCCACCCAGGAAATAGCCCCGCCGCCGCAATATCTCTACCGCCGCCCCGACCGTTTCGTCCCCCAGCCGCAAGAAAGCCTGCAATACCAACGTCCCCGCTACAGATGCCTGGCTTTCCCATAAGGCTGCTTGCGCCTCAAAGTCCGCGCCGATTCTAGTAATCGACAAGCGCGCCACACCAGCTCCGGCAAACATCTCGATAGAGCCTTCCGTCCTCACCGCCTGCGGCAGCGAAGCAGTCGCCTCGACAAAGTTACAGACTTCCTCCAAATCGCCATACAGCAACGCAAACGCTTCTTCATACACCTGCGGCACATACACCGTCTGGCCGCTTTCTCCAGGTGATGAAAAAATCAGCACCGTCGAGGTTCTCTCGCCTCCCTTGGCAGCGTCTCCCGGCATCAACGCCACTTCCAGGCCAGTCTCGCGGTAGCCTCGTTTCGTCATCATCATTTGCGTAAATAAATGATTACAAACCGCCTCGCCCCAAATCTGTTTCAGGCCGCGCTGGCGCGGAATTTCTTCCAGCGCGTATTCCATCAGGGCAAAGCCCACTGAAGTTTGCCGCCATGCATGAGATACCATGAGCTGCCCGCATTCGTACAGCTTGGGATTGGGCGGTGTGGAACGGTAAAAAGCAATATGGCCGATTACCGCTCCGTCATGGCTGCGAGCTACCGCCCGCCAAGTAATTCCTTCTTCCTCCTGCCTCACCAGTGCCTTCGGATCATACACTTCCGTCACTGGATAGGAGTCCCCGTACACTTCCTGATACAACGCCACTACCCCAGCAGCATCTCTCGGCTGAAAAAGCGCCATTTCCCATTCCTGCTCCACCATTCCCCATCTCCCTGTGTCCCATCTAACTTTTACTTACGCTAAAGGTTCCCGATGGCAACGCTTTTTTCCTGCTTGAGAATACGCAGAGACACGGCGTCCATTACAGCAAAAAAGCTCGGTCCTTTGGACCGGACTCTCGTATTTAAAATTTCCAGGATGCCTGCATCGTACCGGCCAGGCCGCGCGCTTTGCCGCAAAAGCCCTGCAAGCCGAAATCCAAAGTCGGCCCTTTGCCGTCTTTGCTTTCCCGGGTTACGCCCACCTCCAAGATGCCGGTACCGCCTTTGAGGCTGGGCGCTTCCACGGCGCTGCCGTTTACCGTTGCGTCGGCTTGGCCGCCTAATTCATACTGATAGGCTAATCCTGCGCGCAAGGTGGTATTTTCGCTGGTCTTGCGCAGCCATTTGGCCCCGGCCTGGACGCGCAGGGAATCCACGGCGTCAAAACGGAAGTTGTCGCCCTGCACGGTGGCGTTGCTGCCGTTTTGGTGCGTCCACAGCACCTTCGCATACAAGTCGCGTTTTTTATTGTTGCCCAGGTCCGTTTCTTGACCGAGTCCGATATGTAGTCCATAGTACGGAGCGCTGACGTCAAAGGAGGAGTTCGTCCCCGCCGCACCGATGTCGCCGCTGCTGAATTTATTACTCACCCGTCCGGCCCGCACGGAGCCTTCCAGATACTGGCCGCTTTTTTTCTGCCAGCGTCCCAGCCAGCCTGCGCCGGTATACTGGGTATCGCCATCGCCTTTAACCGACGCGGCGTTGCTGAAGCTGTTGTAGGTGCTGTAGCTGCCCCAGCCATGCTCTACAAAAAGGCCGCGCGTAAAAACGCCCTGGGCGTTTTCCTTTTCGCTGGCTGCGCCGGCTACCAGCGAAAAGCCGTTGACATCCACATGGGAGCCGGTTTCATAGCGCAGGCTGCTGCCGCCAAACGCCGCACTGGCCGCCGCTGCCAGAAGAAGCGCCGCGGGCGTTCTGCAGGCCCTGGCCGGTAAGCATATCCGCGCCCTGGTTCAGAAAGGCCGCCGTACTGGCTTGCCCCTCGCTCAGGGCCTTGGTCTGCGGATTTTGGCGGGTGCTGGATACCGTAGCATACAGATTGTTTGTATTGGAGCTCAGAATAAAATCATAGACTTTCGCAATCCCGGAAAAGCCGGTAGCCGTGGTATTGATGCCGCCGGTGGCAAGTGCGCCGCCGCTTTGCAGGAGCGTCACCCTATCGCCGCTTTGCAAAGTCGCGCCACTACTAAGAAAGCTGATACCAATGGTTGAATTGGCAAGATTCGCCCCATTGGTTATACCGAGCATGGTGCCGCCAGCGGCAAAGGTAACAGGTAAATAAAAATTGTAATACTGGAAGTTGACGACTCCCCTGGCACTCATGCCGGAATTTTTAACGTTCATCGTATTGCCTGTCCATGCATCGCTTGCTGCGCCAGCCTTGAATCCACCGTACAGGATGGAATTGGTCAGGATCGGATTGCCACTGATTGTGACGGTGTTTTGTGTGGCGATGCCACAATACGTGTATCCGCCGTAAATCTCAGCGCCTACGCTGCCGCCATTGATTGTAACACTGTTGCCGATAGCACTTCCTTTATTAGACCATCCCCCTATAACCGCACCACCTACGCTGCCGCCACTCATGATAACGCTGTTGCCAATAGCACTTCCGTCGTCAGAAACTCCACCTTCGACATAGACATTGACATGGCCTTGAAGTAAAAAAACGCTGTTGTAGCTTGCATCAAGGCTAGTATAAGCGCCGAACACACAGTCGGGATTCATGCCGCTAGCATAGTTAATTATAAGTGTATTGCCAGTGACGTTCGCTAAGTTCTCTGGGCTAAATAAAGCTCCGCCAGGAAAAATCTGCATTGTTTCGCTACCGGTATAAGTCCTCGTTTCCCCCGCCCATACCGCCTGTGGCGTCAGCAGCAGCGCCGCCAGGGCCAGAGCCATCACGGCGGCGGCTTTTTTCCGCAGGGCTCTTTTTATTTTTCGCATGCTACCGCTTCCTTTGCGCTGTTATTTTAGAACAAAAAAGAATCTATACTTAGTCAGTATAGATTCTTTTTCCTGCATTTGGTAGTGACATTTCCAGGTGAAAACATCACTATTTTTTGGCGGTCACGCTCTCTCCACCACGCTCGCGCGCCGCTTTTAAGGCTTCCGTCTGCAATGTCGTCTCTGAAGAAAACCGATATCCGCCATTTTTCGCACATAGTTAGGCATAAAGTCTTAGCCGCTCAGGCGCACACATTTTATTTTTCTACACATGCAAGCCGTCTTTTAATATTCGTTCATTATGCCTTTTTTGCGTTTGCGGGCAATATTCACCATATAGGTGTCAATGGCTTCCTGCCGCTCTAGATCATACACGTTCTTCGAACCTTGCTGGTCTTGCTCGGTGACAATGACAATCTTTTCGTTGCGGGCGACCCCCGCGAGAATGCCTGCCGCCGCTTCTGCTGGCGTAATCGCTTCCGCCGGAGGCTTGACTCCTTGCCAAATCCCCGTAATTACCGTCCCGGGAATAATGGTGGACACGCGGATATTGTCGTCCCACAGCTCATACCGCAACGAACCGCCCAGCCCCATAAGTGCGGACTTCGTAGCGCTGTACATGGTCTGCTCCGGCATGGGGGAAAAGACGATCCCCGAAGCGGTGTTGGCGATATGCCCGCCCCCTTGGGCGCGCATGATCGGCAGCGCAGCGCGGATGCCGTAGAGGGCGCCATAAAAGTTTACGTCAAAGGCCAGTTTCCAGTCTTCGTCTGTTGTTTGTTCAAACGACTTCAACGCGCCAATCCCGGCATTGTTAAAGAGCAAATCCAGCCGTCCGCCGCCAAAAGCCGCCGCCTTGGCAATCAGTTCCTTCACGCTGTCCTGGGACGTAACATCGGTTTCTACGCCCAGCACCTTGCCAGGATACGCCTGCGACAGCCTCTCGCTCTGCGCCTGCAGCTTGGCGGCGTTAACATCCGCCAGCACCACCGCTTTCGCTCCCAGCGACAAGAGCAGTTCCCCTATCGCCAGACCAATGCCCGAAGCGCCGCCGGTAATGACCGCTGCTTTGCCCTCGTAATACCCTTTCATATCCATCCCTCGCTTTCTTAAACACGCTTTACCTACGCCAGCACTCGCCCGTGTCCCTCCTGCAGAATCATGCTGCCCTTCGTCAAGACAGCCCTCACGCTTTGCACCGGTAAATCCGCCAGCGCCGCGATAATATGACAGTGCGCCGGATGCTGCAGCCGGGTAAGCTTTGTCCACTTTATGTCGCCGGTGCCGCTCCAGCCCTGCACCGTGGTAATCCGTTGGGGAAATTCAATGGGCTGGCTCAAATCAGCCCCTGGCGCGCCGACTTTCGGCACATAGCGCCAACCGAACAAATTCACCACCTGCTCGCCAAAAGAAGCCTGCTCGCTCGGCCATGCCTTCAATCCCTGTATTTCCAATTCCAAGAAGGTATGCCCCTCGTAGCTGGCATTGGTCCAGAAGGAGTCTTGATACCGATGCAAGTCTTGAATATCCGCAAACACCTTGGGAATCCCCATCGCCAGATTTCCCGTCAAAATCGGCACCGTATGATTTTCCCACATAACCAGCGCATACACGCCTTCTGAAGTGTCGCGCTTCCCTTGATATCGGACCGGCACGCCCGCCATGATCAAATTGTAGGCAGAGCCTCCCATCCAGGCCACCTCGCGGCTTTGGGAATACACAATCTGGAGTTGCGGCGCCAGACAGACAAACCCTTCCGGCAAGTACGCGCTAAGACGCTCTTCCTCCGTCTCACAGGTAAGCGCCAGAGTGGTCACATCGCCGTAAACCGCTTTGGCATCCGGGTCAAAGTCATAACCAGAAAAACTGACAGGTGCTCGATAGGCTTTCTTCTCGTCAAACTTGAACATGATCTTCCCTCCTTTTAGCATCGCAAAAGCGTTTCCAACTTGAGCAACAAATATACCAAACCGAACAGCGCCGCGCCGTTGGCTGCCAAAATCAAACCGGTCACCATCTCCGGAACGAGACCGGGGAGCAGCATTGACGTTCCGAACAAAAGCGCCAGCAAGCCCAGGAGCAACTGGACTTTGAACAAACGCGCCCCTAGCGCCGCCAGAGGCGGCGGAGGCGTTTCTCCCGGCTTCCTAGCCGTGCGCCAGCAGTTTCGCAGCGTCACAGAACCATTCGTAATATTCAACATTCCCACCAATAGCGTCAAAGGAGCCACCAACAATTCGGGAAGCAAGCAAGAAATGATGCCAGCCGCCGCAAAGAGCGTGCTACAGCCCAAAAGCAGCCAATTTCGCGGAAACGGCCCCAACGGCGTTTCTCCCGCCGCCAACATCTGCAGTGAAAAAAATACCATTAGCAAGCCAAGCTGAGCGCCAGAAGAAAACGGCAGCCACCCCAAGCTCACCGGCACCAGCAGCAACCCCAGCAAGATCATAAAAAGACTTAACAGCAGCAAAACCGCCTGCGCCGCCGACAGGTCCGTCCCTCCCGCCTTAGGAGCATCCGAGCCGGGATAAAGAAAATAAATCTTGCGCAACACCGCCGCCAAATAGAACAACACGACTGCATACAAAGACAGCACTCCCGCCGCCTCGCCCGCTAACGCCCCTTCTTCCCGCCACAAAATCAAGGCGGTCAACATAGACAGCATATAGACCGCACTGCTGGAAATAAACAAATGCCGAAAAATCCCTCCCAGCGCCCGCCACTGGCGCAGTTTTTCCCGTTCCGTCAGCAACCGCAGCAACAGAACCAAGCCGCCGCCAAAACAAGCCAGCAGCACTAGACGCGGAATCTGTTGAAACGAAGGAATGCAGCAAGCTGCAACCCCCACAGCAGCGATAGCTCCGCCGCCAGCCAGTAAGGTAAACGAACGCCCAAACTCTCCAAGAGGAGTCTTACCAAGCGCTACCATCTGGAAGGCAAAGAGCACCAGCAACAACCCATACAAGCCATTGACGTAGTAGGAAAAAGAACCGCGCACCGCCGGTTCCAAAAGCAGCGCCGCGATAGCCAAAATCATGCCACCTAAGCCAAGTATCCCCGCTTCCAACGGCAGGTACGGCTGCCGCAGCAAGCTAGACATCAGCCGTGAACTTTCCATCCTAATCGCCTCCTTTCTGAGGGGAACGAACGCAGAGTAACAGAGTATACGCAAAGATTCACGACAGCAATGCTTGTATCTGGGAGCGCAAAAAGCCTATACTTACCATTAGTATAGGCTTTTGTAATATAATCAGATAGTGCTATTTCGCTATGAAAATGTCACGTTTTTTTCGGCGTCCACAGCACCAGCGCCGCAAGTTCATCCCGGTTGCGAACAAAAAGCTTGCAGTAAATTTCCTGCATGATGTTCCTCACCCTGCCCACAGAAAGCCGCTCCTGTTCTGCGATCTGCGCATAAGGAACACGGTTTGCCGCTAAATTAGCAATCCGATACTCTCGCAGATTAAGAATCAACGGCACATGGTCCTGGGCAAAGCGATTATGAAACACCGCCCAGTTCTTCCAGGTTCGCTGCCACTGTTCGAGCACAGGCCCATACCACTCAGGATAATGCTGCTGTAAGCATTCTTCAAGAAGGCCGTTAAACGTAGAAACATTTTCCACAAACGGCGTGATAAAGCGATGCGGTATCCCGATCTCCAGCGCTTCCATCAAATAACTTCGCGCCCGCGCTTTGTCTCCGAAACCAACGCAGGCGGCGCCGCACATAAGCAGCAAATAGACATCCATCATCACACTTTGCCCCTTGCAGAGATTATAGGTGGTTTGCGCGACCGCGGCCATTTGAGGATAAGCCGCCAGGTTTTGCAGATATTTCACCTGCAAGTACAGACCAAAAGGAACCGCATCGTCCGGCAAGCGAGAAAAATCACCTTCCCGAATCCAGCCGGGTACCATTGCTGGCGCAAACATCCCCACCGCCACCGTAGTCAAGACCGCCTCCGCCAATACGGCAACGTCCGCTTCCGCGTCACTCTCTATACGTTCTTTAAGAGACGCTTCAACCCGGCTGTACAACGAAAAGTCATTAGTGCTGATGGCGACGAGCAACAAAAACAAGGATGCGCAAATACACATAGGCTGGCCAGAGGCTAAGGCTTTGGCGGCAAACTCTTTGGCCTGGACAAATTCGCCGCGCATATAGGCGATTTCCCCCAGATATTGATTGCGCATGGCCGCATTTTTCAGCGAAGGAACCGCCGTATCTAACTCCTGTTCCGGTAAAAGTCCATCCCACAAAAAAGAAACGCGAAATAAACCCGGGGCTTTAGCCGGCAGCGGCTCTTGAGGCGAGATTTTTGGCTTGGGGGTGTTAATCGGAATCATCCAAGACCGGCCGTATTTTTTCCCTCCCGGTACCCGTCCGCCCGCCAGCAGTCGCTGAGCGTATCGCAAGGATACCTCCCACCGTTCCGCCGCCTGCCTCGCTGTCATCCACTGTGAGTCCATCTTCATTCCCCTATCACACAAAGTTCACGTTATACACTTCCGTTTATTTGCATATTTAATTATGCTAATTTCATTTTTTCATTTCATAGTATTTACCATAAATGTATAAAGCTCCTGCAATCCTCTAACAGAATTTGTAAATTCCTCTTGGCTTTTACAATTGTCAACGGCCTAACGCCGAAGTACATCTTTATTTTCTTCCGCTTGCTTAACGCTCAACTCTCGAATCTCGCTGACCGCCATAGAGATATCGCCGGGCCAATACAAGGATTTCTCGTCTGCCTTAACCGCTCTAAAGACCTGCTCGTTGCGCAGGCTGGAAAAGCGAAGAGTTTGCAGCTTACCTTTCATATCCAGCGTTACTGTCTGCGCGTTTTCAAACACGACGGTAAGACAGTAATTTTCACTCGGTGTTACTTTGCTAATTTTCATATATGTACTTCCTTTCGAGTTTTATATTCTTACATACTATTGGGCATAAGAAAAAACCCCATCTCTTTTAGCATAAAGAGCCTGGGGTTTTAAATCTATTCTCCAAAAGTATAGTCTTTGCAAATTTCTTTCGTTTTCAAAAGATTTTTTTCGTGATTTCCAAGGCTAGCACCGCATCGAAAAAGAACGGTTTACCGCGTCAAAATGCATGATTAACTACATCCTTATTGAAAAAGGAGCTATCCCTCATTGGGTATTATGGCTGCCATTCCTCACCATTCATCAATTTCCATGCATTCTTATAGGCAATTTTTTCCGCAACCTCTCGCGGGAGCGCTTGCAAAACCACCGTACGCAGCCTGCCGAAAACTTCGTCATATTGCTCCCACCGACCTCCATTTACATCACTGCCAATTACAAAACGATCTGGAAAATCTATGAATAGTTTCTTCCACTCACGATTTAGCGTAACTGTATTCCCATTGATATCATACATAATACACTGGCGATAGCCAAACGGACTGGAATTGGGCGGAGATTGCACCAAATCAAAATACAAGTTGGGATACTTCTCAAGAAAATCCCGCACCGTTTTAGTACCCATCCAGCGGCTCCAAGTTGTGTAATTCCGGTTTCTCCCTACATGGCACCAGACTACTTTAGCCTGTGGATACTGCTGGAGCATACTTTCCATTTCCGGCAGCATAACATCTTCCGCTTCATGATGAATCAAAAAGGGAAGCCCCGTTTCTTGTGAAAGTCGAAAAATCCTATGAAACGACGGACTCGTCAGCGGAAGGTGCACATTTCGATCATTTGTATCCGACACATAATGACGGGCTTCAAACTCACCCATCGCAAAATATCGCCCCGTATGAGCGTCGTCCGCCAGTACATCCAATAATCCTGGATCTTTACCATGCCACCGCCGCCCATCACCATGAATGAGGGTGGGCACAAAATACTCAGGGAACCTCTGATTGGCCTGTACGGAATATTCATCCCCTAAACCTTCCGCCGGTCCCAGCCACGTTAAAGCAACATGATTTGCATCCATCTTAGCAGTGAGCGCTTTAAGGTCTATTTTTTTGCCGCAGTGAAATTCTACGTCAATAATCGGCATCTGCCCCGAGCTTTCCATACTTCGAATTCGCTGTTCAAATACGTTGCGAAGCTGCGCCTTGTCGATACTGTCTGCAGCAGCTTCCGCCCCAGAGCCGCAAAAAATGAAGCCAGCAAAAAAAATCGACGCCATAAATTTCCAATTCAAGACTTAACCCCCTTCAGGCGCACGCATTGCTTTTTCATAACTTTCTCTGCCGGTTTGCCTCTGCAAAGCAACTCCGTCATCGCTTGCAGCGGGTAATAGACATGAAAAAAGACTTAATTGAAGCTTTCGTGATAAAAAAGTCAAATCCTCCCAATCGTTATTTTGACTAGAATCTATTTTACTCAATAAAAACCGCCGGATTTTGTTCCGCCTTGAGCCATTTGAGGATCTTCTTTATATCCTGTTCCGCCATTGCCACACAGCCGCTTGTGGGAACGCCCGGACCTTTACGAATATGCATAAAAATAGCACTTCCCTTGCCAGACACAATTGGCTCGGTATTATACTCAATAACCAAACCGAGTTTATATAACTCATCCTTGCGCCGCATCTCCTCATAGGATTTTGCCTGTGTTTTCCCCACAACCAGCTGGTTATATAAAGGAGAAGCCACATCATCAATCCACCGATGCTGCTCCGTCACCTGTATATAGGGCATGCTTATAGAGAACGGCTCATAGCCAAAAGCTCGGCGCAACTTGTACAAGCCCGCTGGCGTAGCACCGTCTCCTTCTTGCTTTTTCTGGGCCGAAACCACGCCGCTTCTGCCTAGGTTAACCGTAATTGCCCCATATTTCACAATCCATTTTTCATCTTTTTTCTGCCACGCCGTCAACGTGCCAGCCTGCTTGTTTTTACTGTCGGATTGTACAACGATTAATTGACGCACATCTGCCGATACCGCGCCCTCCGACAGCACATCCGCCGCATTCGCTGCCATGGCCTGCGACCCAGTGGCCCCGCATAGAAAAAACACGGCCCATAACAGCCAAAGAACTTCCAAGCGATACTTGTGGTACAAAACCACCGCCTCCTTCTTTTTCACAAATAACCGTCTCTCATTTTTTTACAATTTCAATTGTATGCTATCTCCCCTGCACTTTCCAGCAACAAAATAAAAACATGACCTCAACCCTCTATTTTGAAGGTTAAGGTCATGTTTTTTACTTCACTGACTACGCTTCCGCTCTTGGCGGCAGTTTAACCAGGGACACTACCAACGCCGTAAACACCAGCGCTCCGCCCATAAAGACGAAAGCGGCGTTATAACCGGACATGCCTACCAAATAGCCAATGATAATGGGGGATAAAATACCGCCAATACTGCCGCCGGCGTTCATCACACCTGTAGCCATGCCCACATAGCTTCGTTTTACCGATTCCATCGGCATCGCCCACAATGGACCAAAGGCCATCCCCACCAAGAAGCCGGTGCATACCAAGAGCGCCATCGCCACCGTTTCCGTCGGCGCCACTACTACACCGTATAAAACCGGGCCTGCGGCCAGATTTACTACCATGGCCTGTATTTTGCGCTTCCCTTTGAACACCTTATCTGACAGCCAGCCGCCAAAAGGTTGGGCAATACCCAGCGCTAAGAAGGGCAACCCCGAAAAAATGCCCATTTTCACCAGTTCAAATCCTCTGGCTTTTACGAGATAACTAGGCAGCCACGAAAGAAGGCCGAAGAAGGCGCACATAAATCCGAAATACGTAAGCGCCAAAAGCACGATGTTACGGTTTTTGAGCACGCTCATCAGGCCTACTTCTTCCGAGTCTGTCGTCTGGGTAACAATCTCCGTCTGGCCGCTCTTAATATATTCCAGCTCTTCCTTGGAAATGTCTGGATCCTCTTCGGGAGAATTTTTCACAAAGAAGTACAGCAACGGCATAATTACAAAACCCAAGGCGCCGAAAATATAGAACAACGCATGCCAGCCCCAGAGGCCAATAATCGCCACCGCAATCGACGGCGCAATGGCCGGTCCGAAGGAACAGGCCGAGGTAAAGATCGCGTTCGCCGTAGCCCGTTCCTGATTCGGAAACCAGTTGCTGTTGAGCTTAAAAGCACATGGCGGCTGCAAGCCTTCACCAATGCCAAAGAGCACGCGAACGATGAAGAATTGCGAAAAGGTCCGCGCCACACCGGTAGCCATCGTCATAATAGACCACCAAACGAGCGCCACAAGAAGCACCTTTTTCGGCCCTACTTTATCGCTTAAATAACCGCCCGGAATCTGAAAGACCGTATAGGAAATAAAGAATGCGCTAAACAAATAGCCTACCTGCTCCGGAGATAAAGAAAACTCCTTAGAGATCAACGGCATGGCTACCGACAGATTGACTCGATCCAAAAAAGCTACGAAAAATACGATCCATGATACGCCTAAAACAAGCCAGCGCTTTTTCATATGCGTTCCTCCCGCAGATATCGATTATTCCTTTACTACTCAATTGCCAATCATAATATTGAGTATTTCCACATCAGTAGCTTTCATGCCACAACAGCCCATGCGTCCAATATTTCGCAAAGTCTGCTCATAATCCTTCTCTACCAAGCCTTCGCCAAAGGGAAAAAACCGCTCCCGTTTAGCTAGTTCATACCCCATAATCCCGGCATCTACGGCGCTGGATATTTTCGCCGCGCAGGATGCCTTCGCTCCGTCGCAGACAATGCCGCCTACATTCCCCAGCGAATTAATCAAGGTTCTGCCGATGACGTCATAATCGCCGCCTTGCAGATACGCAATGCCACAGGCTGCGGCCGCTCCCGCCGAAACGGCGCCGCAGTACGCCGAAAGATTGCCGATGTAGCGTTTTTGATGCAACGAGAGAAGATTCGCCAATACCAACGCCCGATACAGTCGCTCCTCGCCAATGTCCAGCTCCTGGGCGTATACTACCACCGGCATGGTGCAGGTAATACCCTGATTGCCGCTGCCGGAATTAATAACTACCGGCATAGCACAGCCGTTCATACGCGCATCAGAACCTGCAGCAGCAGCCGCGCGAGCCTTAGTCCGCACATCATCGCAGCCGCTTTCCAAAAAGGTGCGTCCCACTTGCGCTCCCCAGGGGTTTTTCAGGCCTTCTTCGGAGATGGCGGAGTTGCAGGCAATCTGCCGGGCAATAATATCCCGCACGTCCTCTAGGCATACCTCGTCGGCAAAACAGAGAATGTCTTGAATCGTAAGCTGACTTTTATCGCCAAAGGTTGAAGTCGCCAGTTCCGGCTGCGAGAAAAGAAGCTCGCCGTTTTTTTCAATACGATAGATGTGATTATGCCTTGTCCGCACCTCTACCGCAGCGGTTTGAAAACCGGCTTTCACTTCGATTCGAATGAAGAGATTTTCTTCGCCTTCTTCCAATTCGCAGCGACAAATTCCCTGCGCCGTCAATTGACGCGCTATTTCTATTTGCTCCGGCGTCACCTGGCTGATGACCTCCAATTCCCGCTCGGCCTGACCGGCGACGGCCCCCAGCACCGCGGCAGCGGCTACGCCTTTTTGCCCGCCCGAATTGGGTACGATAACGCCCTTCACATTTTTAATGATATTGCCGCTGCAGCGAGCCAGCAGTTCTTCCGGCATTTGTCCTAAGGCTTCTCTGGCTTTTGCCGCCGCAAAGGCAATGGCGATCGGCTCGGTACAACCCATGGCCGGAATCAATTCCCCTTTTAAGATGGTCAAATAATTGTCATATTGCTTTGCATCCATACTTGCCTGCTCCTCTCCCGCCCGTTAAAACAATTCTATGCTTTTTTGAAGAAAGAAATTTGGCAGGTAGGACAGCCGTTAGCAATGGTATCGCCCAGATGGAACTCATAACCCATGGCTTTGGCAATGCCCCGATCGCCGTCCATAGCCATATCACAAAGCTTCTCACAGGTTTCATCGTTAAAGCCCAAATCCTGCCAAGCTTTCAAAAGAGGGCAGTGATGAAACTCTAGATCAATGCGATCTGCGCTTTTGCTTTTGAATTCTACTTCAAAGGTCTTAACTACATTTGGTGAGAAAAAAGTATCTGCAAAAGAAAGCACATTCTCCGGATTCGGACATTGTGCTTTAATTTCTGCGCCCTGGATCAAACCCGTTTCGGCGATAGCCGCGCGAATGATTTCTTCCATTTCCTGCGCCTTACCGGCTTTACAAGCATGTGCATAGGTCAGGCCGGTCCAGGTAGCCCGATGACCGATCGCCCCTCTTTGAATATCTACTACAGCCTCGCCTTTAATGCTAATTTTATTATCAATCATTGTTATTCTCCTTTCAAAATCGCAAACTCCAAATCGGCATTTGATATGATCACCAGAACAACAAGTTTCCTTACCCCATGGAGTATCCTCTTGTAACAAGCAAAGTTCTGCAGCTCTTTGCTTGTCGTAATCATATCACAACTCATTTTCTTAATCAATATATTTTCTGTCTTTTCTCTATCTATGTCAAAACATCTTTCCATATCCATTTTTTCGCTTATTTTATGTTCACTTTTTATATATTTTTTCGCTCTTCGTGATATGACTAGTTTTCGACGTTTTCTTCTTGCATTCATTGACTTGCCTTTTCTTTAACTCTATAATAAAAGCAGCACATTAAGGAGATAAACAATGACGAAACATCCTAACGACTCGCTAAAGCAGCAAGTATATAATGCTCTTTTCTCTGATATCATCAACGGAAGCTATCCAGCCGATACAATCCTGACCGAAAAATTTCTCATGGAAAAATACAATGTCAGCCGCGCTCCCATTCGCGAAGCATTGACGCAACTAACAGGCACTCGCCTGTTGTCCAGCATTCCACGGCAAGGCTATAAAATTCTACACCCAAGCACCGAGCAACTGCTGGAAGTCATTCGCTTCCGTTCGGCTTTAGAATGTTCTTTCCTAGAAATGTACCGCAGCTATATCGACGCCGCGTGGATTCAAGAGTTGCGCGGCATCTGCATTAACTATAACAATTGCCCCAGCGGCGATTTCATGTCCCACTGGCGCTATAACTGTGAATTCCACTTAAAACTTTTTTCCATCTACGGCAACCATTACGCTTATAAACTGTTAGAAGACGCATTAAACATTCAAACGATTTTCTTCGTACAAAAACAGCATTCCGCTTCTATGGATCTACATTTGGCGTTAGTCGATTATCTGGAAAAAGGCGAAATCAAGATGGCCGTATCTATTTTAAAAGCCGACATCGAACACCTGATGCTTTCGTTTAGTCCTCCCTCTTCGTAAAACTAACTCTAAGACACACCAAAAGCACAAAGCCGGCAACCACTTTTTACGTGGCCGCCGGCTTTGTGTTTCTTGTTTTTTTAGCGTTTCTAAACCATTCCTTCGTCGCTTCACTATGGTCCGCAGGGATTTTATTGGCTACTTGCGCGTGCAACCAAGCCAAAGTTTTGCTTTCGAGATACTCTTTCATTCGTTCTTCTGCTTCCAGCATGACAACTTTTATTAAGCAAGGACATTTTGTATAGGAATCAGGCAAATTTTCCTTATCCAACAGAACTTCCCGCTGCCTAACCTCTACACACTGAAAGAATGGAGAGGTGCCTTCCACCGCTTCAACAATATTCCAAAAAGAGATTTCCTCAGGCGAACACGCTAATTCGTAGCCGCCATTGACGCCAGGAATTGATTTTACAAGACCTGTCTTCTTTAATTTTGTAAAAACCTTCGAAAGATAAGTCTCAGAAACCCCCTGATACGTTGCCAGATCTTTAATCCCTACAGACTTGCCTACAGGAATATCCACCATATATAACAAGCAATGCAACGCGTACTCTACCCCTATCGAAAATTGCAATAAAATCACCTTCTTACTTTATCTTTCCACATCGTACTTTATATATCGCAGATTAGTCAATACATCTTCTTTAAATTACAGATAATCTTTATCTACAATCTCTTCTCATCTTGCCTTTTTGTATTGACACGCCAAAAGTTTAACGCTACAATCCAATTATAGATAACATGTATCTGCGATATATCTATTTTAATTTTAAGGAGGATTTTAAAAATGTTAAGTGAAAAATTTTATGAGGTCTTGAAAAATGAAGGTGTCGTTTCTATTGTATCTTGGCGCACCGCCGAGCCGCACATTGTGAATACCTGGAATTCCTATTTAGTAGTAACCCCGGACGAAAGAATCTTAATCCCGGCTTACGCCATGCGCAAAACCGAAAAAAACTTACAGGAAAACAATAAATTAAAAATGGCTTTAGGCAACAAAAACGTACTCGGTTATAAAGACTATCAAGGAACCGGCTTTGTCATTGAAGGAACCGGAAAATACCTCGAGTCCGGCTCAGAGTTTGAAATGATGAAAGAAAAATTTTCATTTTTGACCAGAGTATTAGAAGTAACAGTTACTTCCGCCAAACAAATGCTTTGAAAAACAAAAACACGTTACAGCTCGCCCAGGCCAGTTGTAGCGTGTTTTTATTTTTCCTAAGCACTGTTGTTTATACATCATCTCAAGTTAGAATATGTTAAACAAATCTCCGACAACCTTGTCAACTGCCTTTTGACCGATCTGGTCTAAAAGGACCGCATTGGGATCCGGTTGCGTAGCAACAGAATTGAATAGTTCATCAAAAGACGAGCATTGCTTATAACCAGCTGGAACTTCCACCAACGCAGGATTTAAGGCCCCTATTTTGATGACTTTGTTTTCATGCACATAAATCTTACCATCTTTCGCCTGTGATTCTGTTTTTAAAACGATTCCGTTGCTAGCATCAGTCCAAATAGTTGTACGAGAGTTGTCATCCGAAATTGATAACGTTTTTTTTGCAGTAATATTGCCAATTACCTCGGTTCCAAGAAGTTCTTTTTTAGAGGGATTCCACGATTCTTTATAATACTTATTATTTTGCAAAACCAAAGTGTAATGATTATCATTGTCGCAAATATAAACGCAATCAAGCCCGTCGCGTTGTTCCCTGAAACGATTTTTTACATACCATCGTTTACCACCTCCCCAGATATTTCCGCCTTTAATATAATCAACATATTCGACATAGTAATCCGGAGTGGTCCCATTAAACGAGTTGCCATTTTTAATAACATTTTCCAGTTGATTTACATGGATCAAGGCTTTAATTTGAATCCAATACTCAATTTTGTCGTTATTCAAAGACTTACTTTTATCCAAAATTGTCGCCGCCAAAAGCGTATCTGGAATCATTGCGATTTGCTCCATTGTTAAATTCAATGAGCACGTTTGTTCTAAAGCGTTACGTTTGGCGCGAAGAAGAACTTGCTCCTCTGCTTTAGCCGGAGTATCATTATCCCCCATCTTATAAGTTGCTTCAACAGTAACTTCACGGATATCATCTTCCCCCGCAAAAGAGACAGCATTTACTCCTAGCATCGACACAAAAACGACAGCCAACGCAACGGCTTGAAACGCACGCATAAGCAAATTCATTCCCCCTTCAATTTCCATTTATATGAGTTTATGGTTATATTTAACTTTAATGGAAACACGAAGGCGGTGTCAAGGAAAAGACAGAGCCAAGGAACGTTCGAAAAATATAATTATTATATTTTAAATTTCCTAATAGCTTGCTGTAACTCTTCCGCCATATTTGCCAAATGCTGACTTGCCGATGCAATTTCTTCGACCGATGCAGACTGTTCTTCCGTTGCCGCCGAAATAGTCTGTGTTTGTTCGGATGTTTTTTTACTTTCGCTATCAATATCTTGTACAGAATTAACTACATTTTGCGTCCCGCTTGTTATTTCTTCAATCGCCGCAGATATTTCATGAATTTGATTTGTCATATCCCGAACCATCGTCAAGATTTCTTCAAAACTTTGTCCTGCCATAGATACGACATTAGCGCCTGTCTCAACTTCTTTTTTACCATCATTCATGAAAGATACGGCGCTGTCAGTTTTAGCTTGAACTTCGTCAATTAACTCAGTGATCTGTTTTGCCGCATTCTGAGACTGCTCTGCTAATTTTCTAACTTCTTCAGCAACCACCGCAAAGCCTCGCCCTGCTTCGCCTGCTCGTGCCGCTTCAATCGCCGCATTCAAGGCCAACAAATTAGTTTGTCCTGAAATAGCCGATATAACATCAACAATTTGGCCAATTTTTTTCGATTTTTCTTCTAATTCTCCAATCACTCCCGCTGTATCCTTCGTTTTCTTCTCAATGATCTGCATCTGAGTCACGGCTTGTTTTATTGCTTTTTCGCCATTATTAGCCATATCCGCTGTTTTCTCAGCAGACTCAGAAACAACTTCTGTATTTGATGCAACTTGCGTAATTGCATGAGAAATTTGTTGTACAACCTGATTGGCGCCGCTTGCCAAGTGCAACTGTCTTTCTGAGCCTTGGGCCACTTCCGTTACTGAAATAGCCACCTGATTTGATGCCTGAGCTGACTGTTCCGCACTTGCCGTCAGTTCTTCGGAAGAGGATGCTAATTGCTCCGAAGTGTTGGATAAATGAAGAATTAACTCCTTAATATTCTTATTCATCGTAGCGACAGCCCTAGAAACATCACCAAATTCACTTTTATCTTGCAAACTTTCCAACGAAATCTCGCGCGAAAAATCTCCTTTTGCTACTATACCCAAAAAATCCACAACGTCATTGAGACGTTTCGTAATTCTTTTGGAAATGAGCAAACCAAGCACGACACCTAAAAGTATAGAAATAGAAATAACAACAACAAATAGCGTACTGGCCAACGAGAATGCTTTTTCATTTTGTTTATTATCTTCTTCAGCAGATTTCCTTATATCATCAGCTACATTTCTCAGTTCATTCGTGAATGCGTTAGATAGCGCTTTAGCGTCTTGATTAAATAACAAATAGGCTTCTGCATTTTTATTTTGATTAGCTAATTCTAGCACCTTACCTCTCACTGAACGGTATTTATCTAAATCAGTTCGGACCGCTTTTATCTTAGCACGAAGAGACTCACTTAATGGCATCTTTTCAACCGTTGTTATGTTAGCATCAAATACTTTGTCCCTATTCGCAATATCAGTTAAGATCGTTTTGTTTTCGTTTGCGTCCGTAGTTAACATTATTGCATATACATCCGCTTCAATTGTGCGAGCATGCGCCGCATTTTCAACAATAAGCGCAACAGATATTAGTTTTTCATTATACATTTTATTTAACGACTCGTTTGTGTTACTAAGAAAGTAATAACCAGTCCCCCCTACGCAAATAACAGCAACTAGTAATACTGAAATCAAGAGAGTTAGCTTTTGTACGACCTTTAAATTGTTCAACCAAGATATCATGCGTTAAATACCTCCATTTTTATTAATATTTCGCTGGCACTAAACCATTTAAATGATCTTTTTTATAAAAAAAGGATACACTTGTACAAAATAGTACAAGTGTATCCTAAAACAGCTACATATAAAACGTGCTGCCCGGCCTACCACTTTACAGGATCTCTTAACTTCATAAGAACCCGCCTTGAATATACACTACACTTTCTTAAAAACGATCGCTTCTAGAAAATACAGCTCGCAAATCAAGTACACATTTTATCTAAAAAAGCTTTCCATTTATAATTCGCTATGGCAACAACTTTATCATTTTCTTTATCAAAAAAAACAAATGGTTCGCATGGTTCTGCGTCAAAATATTTTCCAAAAATTTCTTCCAATAGCTTTCCAGTTTGTAAAAAAAGCGCTTCTTCAACTACGCTTGCAACCTGCCTACTACTATCAATAAACTCTTTTAAAAATGGAGTTAGCAAGCCAGAAACCATAATAACGATAAATTGATCATCTAAAATAGAAACTGATATTTTCTCTGGACCATACTTATTCTGTTTACGAAAAAACGCGGATATTTGTATTACAATTTCTTGTTCTAGCGAACTATGCATCAAATTGAAGCTCTTGAAAATCGGTTTTTCAAAAAAATTCACAAAGAAACTACAAATCATGTTTTTATGGTACATTGGTGGAAAAACATGAAAATAAGCTATACCACAAGCGTACTCACAACTTTTTTTCGGTATAGTTGTCTGTCTTACAAAATCCAAAATTAGTGGATAATACTCATCAAAAATAGGTTTTTTTCCATATTGAGCGACCGCATCTTGTTCCCAAGCAATTAGAGGACTACACAAAAAACCCAATTCAACATTTTTCCGCAATGCAATAAACGGCGTTGCAGATGCATTGGAAAACTTAAATTTTTCCTGCACTTCCAGCAGAAGTCCGTGGTGATATTTCTCCAAATTATGTAATGTTTCTTCGTAAGAAGCTATGTTTATTATATGTTTTTTCATTGGCCACCTAACATAACCTTGCACTATAACCCAATCTTCACACAAAGCAAAAAAGCCAAATGTAATTACCAACTACCATTCCAACATTACTAACAGTTCGTTAAAGCGACTTGAAATCCTTTATTTTCTTTGCCTATTAAATTTCCCCTTTTAAACACAGGATTTTCTTCCTATAACAAAAAGGAATTTATCACTGTTGCAAGACAGCTTCCAGGGAAACTCAGCTCTTGTTAGGTCTTTTCCAGAACTGGCAGCGTATCTGGAAACAAACCCAAAACATCATCCCTTTTGACATTTAGCGCACTTGCTAATTTTTTCACCACCACTTGACCCGGATTGTTTTTGGCTCCTCGTTCAAGAGCTGAAATATATCCTTGTGTCAAACCTGTTACATTAGCAAGCTGTTGCTGAGACATATTCCTGCGAATTCTTAGCTCTTCGAGTGTCATTTTCTCTCCTCCTACTTCCAACATTATAACTCTATAAAAATACATAATCAACTCTATAGAGTTGATTATTTTGTATAAACTTATGCTATATTAATACTATAGAATTATTCATATAGTATTAACATTAAGGTGGCTTGCAGATAATGAATATATCGAAGCGGATTATTGAATTACGAAAAGCAAAAGGATATAGCACCAATAAGCTCGCAACATTAGCCGGTCTGTCTCAAGGATTCGTTCGTCAAGTTGAATTAGGCGAGAAACAGCCTACAGTTGATTCTTTAAGCAAAATATGCGTCGGCTTAAAAATTAGTTTAGGAGACTTTTTTTCCGACGAAACCGAACTCTCTCTCGACATTAGACAACTCATCACAGTTGCAAAAACCTTAACGCCTGATCAGCGACGCGCTTTACATACCTTTCTGGAATTAATGAAAAAGTGATTTATATAAAAACCTCAATGCGGGAAGTTAAAAAAGCTCCCCAATTGAGGTTTTATCGTTTTTATTACTCTTGCTTTAAAGTAAGACGAATGCTGTTGCCCCATACTATTTTGAACAGATTTTAGTCTTTCCACGTCAAAATGGCCTTCCGCTATATCCGCAAGCAATTTAAAACAATTGCCATTCAAGCACGCGTATGGTCAACGAGCGATAAAGCCCCCTCCATTCAGTCCATCAGTCTGCCATTTTACCACTCAGTTAGCTACTCCCATTCCTTCAGAAACGGGTTCTATACTAAATGTTGGTGTAAAAGGAAAAGGGTTCCAGCCCATTGCCGGAACCCTTGAAATCGCTGGCACACCCAACACTTATCCATAGGCGCCACCTTGCACCATCCGTTGCATTGCGTCACCTAAAACGTTAAAGTCAAACTCTTCTATCGCTTCACCCACTGGGCAAACCTGCCTAAACTGCTTCGTCGTGCGCCAACCCCCGATTTTCCGAATGCAAACTCCAGGGGTTTTCAGCAGCGTCCTAACGGGTAAGTTTTCTGAACTTCAGTCGATGCGGCTGATCGGCTTCTTTACCAAGGCGTTTTTTGCGATCGGCTTCGTACTCCGAGTAATTACCCTCAAAGAAGGTCACGACGGAATCACCCTCAAAAGCCATGATGTGACTCGCGATGCGATCAAGGAACCAGCGGTCATGGCTGACGACCAACACGCAACCGGCAAAGTTCTCCAATGCATCTTCTAGGGCCCGCATGGTGTTCACGTCCAGGTCGTTGGTGGGTTCGTCAAGAAGGATTACGTTGGCCCCGGTTTTCAGCATCTTGGCCAGATGAACGCGATTGCGTTCACCGCCGGATAGCACGTCCACTTTCTTTTGCTGGTCTTGTCCCATGATGTTGAAGCGCGCGCAATAAGCCCGAGAGTTAATCTCGCGGTTGCCTAGCTTGATAACGTCGTTGCCGTCGCTGATAACTTCATAGACGGTTTTTTCGGGCTCAAGGGAGTCGCGGTTTTGGTCCACGTAAGCCAACTTAACGGTTTCACCGACTTTTAGGGTACCACTGTCTGGCTTTTCCTGTCCGGTGATCATCGTAAAAAGAGTGGTTTTACCGGCTCCGTTTGGGCCGATGATACCGACGATGGCTCCAGCCGGAATCATGAAGCTCATGTTTTCCACGAGCACCTTGTCGCCCATAGCTTTGCTGACATTTTCGGCTTCAATGACAATCTTACCCAAGCGCGGTCCCGGTGGAATGTATATTTCCAAATCCTTACCCAAGCGCTCAGACTCATGGGAAAGCAGAGCTTCATAAGCGTTGATCCTGGCTTTGCTCTTGGCGTGACGTCCTTTGGGAGCCATGCGGATCCACTCAAGTTCGCGGGCCAGGGTCTTCTGACGTTCGGATTCGCTTTTTTCTTCATTGGCCAGACGTTGTTGCTTTTGTTCCAGCCAGGAAGAGTAATTGCCCTGCCAGGGAATGCCGCGCCCGCGATCAAGTTCAAGAATCCATCCAGCCACGTTGTCAAGGAAATAACGGTCGTGGGTTACGGCAATTACAGTACCGGGGAAAGTTTTTAAGAAACGTTCCAACCAGGATACCGATTCAGCGTCCAGATGGTTGGTGGGTTCATCCAGAAGCAGGATGTCCGGGTTTTTCAGCAGCAGGCGGCACAAGGCCACACGACGGCGTTCACCGCCCGAAATCACCGAAACCGATGTGTCCGGCGGAGGGCAACGCAAGGCGTCCATGGCCATTTCAAGCCTGGAGTCCAGTTCCCAGACATCCTTACTGTCCATAAGATCCTGCACTTCACCCTGGCGGGTGATAAGCGCGTCCATTTCATCCGGTTCCATGGGCTCGGAAAATTTAGCGTTGATGGCTTCGTACTCGTCACGAATCTGAACCAGTTCCGCTAAGCCTTCTTCCACCACCTCTCGCACGGTGCGGGTTTCATCCACCAACGGTTCCTGAGGGAGGTAACCGATGGTGTAGCCGGGAGCGAGAACGGTCCTACCTTCAAAACTCTGATCTTCGCCAGCCAGTATTTTGAGGAGCGAACTTTTACCGGATCCGTTCAGACCCAGAACACCAATTTTTGCTCCGTAAAAGTAAGAGAGCGAAATATCCTTGAGGACTTCCTTCTGCCCATGTTTTTTAGATACACGGATCATGGAATAAATAATTTTGTCTATTTCCTGACTCATTTACTCACCTCTTAAGTTTTTAGTTAAAAAAGCGCAATTATTTGCATATAATTATAACACATCCCTTCATCGTAACACACTCATCATGGCTTAGGACAACAAAATGGTATTCCGGTTTAAGAATGGCACGAAAGTTACATCATATCGGCACCAAAATCAAGGTTGCCAATCCATTAACGGTATTGGCAACCTTAAATTATATCAACCCCCAGTAATCTTATTGCTCCACACTACTTTGAGCAAAACTTGGTCTTTCCACGTCAAAACGACCTTCCGCTATACCCCGACACAATTAGCAAGCAATTTAAGAAGCTCCTTAAACGGGCGGGATTGCGTGATGCTAAACTTCACGACTTGCGCCGCACTTGCGCTACTATCGCACTGAATGCAGGAGCTACACCTCGAACAGTTCTCTGCCATCGCCAAACACCTCGAACAACATAGCATACCGTCACCCGCCGGTAAAAAGAAATGGCAAGCGACCGTGGTGCAGTCCATACTGACGAATGAAAAATATAAAGGCCATGCCCTTATGCAAAAGACTTACTGCGCTAACTTTCTCACTAAAAAGATGGTCAAAAACACAGGCCAGGTGCAGCAATACTATGTCGAGAACAGCCATCCCGCCATCATCGAGCCTGATGAGTTTGATGCAGTTCAGCTTGAATTTGAGCGAAGAAAAAGCCTTGGCCTCCCTACAAGCACCACGAGCATATTCTCCTCAAAACTTGTTTGCGCCGATTGCGGAGGACATTTCGGCAAAAAGGTATGGGGCAGCTACAAGAGTGATAAAACGTATCGCAAAGAAATCTGGCGGTGTAATGCCAAGTATAAACGGCTCGACAAGCCCGGCAACGGCTGCCAAACGCCCCACCTAACCGAAGACGAAATTAAAGCCCGTTTCCTCGTCGCTTTCAATAAGATGATGAGCAGCCGAGCCGGACTGATTGAAGACTGCCGGCTGGCGCAGGGCGTCCTCTGCGACACGTCTGCGATTGACGCCGAACTTGTTGAACTGTTACGCGAGATTGAAGTGGTAAGCGAGCTATCGCGCAAAGCTATCCTAGAAAGCGCCAGAACCGCCGTCAACCAATCAGAATGGGCAGAGCGCAACAATGCCTACCTTGAGCGCCACCGCAAAGCCACGAAGCGTGTAGATGAATTGGAAGCTGCCAAGCGCGAAAGAATCGGCAAGGCAAAAACCATCGATGGTTTTATTAAGGACATCAAAAGCCGCCCCCTTGTCATCACCGATTTTGACGAAAAATTATGGCTGTCACCGATACCGCCACGGTGGCTCAGGATGGCACGATGACATTCAGGTTTAAAAACGGTTCGGAAGTTACAGCATAATATTTTAAAACCACGGCTCACCTTCGGGTGGGCTGTTTTTTCCTTGACAATTATCTTTTAACGGCAAGGTTCAATGCACACCCCTTTTGAGAGATAGGGGGGTGCGGACGATATCTTGGACACCCTAAGCAACCAATCCAAGACTTCGTCGGTACTCCAATGGACTTCTATTTCCCAGTGATGTTTTAATCCTTGTTTCATTGTACCAGATTAAGTAGTTGTTAAGGGCTTCGATAAACTGATGAATGCTTACACCGGACCAGTTACGATTATAGAACATTTCATTTTTCAAACGTCCGAACAGACCTTCACAAGCAGAGTTGTCTGGAGAGCACCCCTTCTTTGACATGGAGCGTTGAAGACCAGCATTTTTCATTCTAGAAATCCAACCTGGCCAACGATAATGACATCCACGGTCAGTATGCACTAATGGTTGTTCGTTCTTACATAAAATGCTGACGGCATCGTCCAGCATGCCGTTGACGAGATTGGCGTCCGGCACTGTGCTAATCTTCCATGCAGCAAGCATCCCATCAAAGCAATCTACAATAGGTGAAAGATATACTTTTCCGGAGGGGATCGCGAATTCTGTTATATCAGTCAGCCATTTTTCATTAGGTGCATCAGCATGAAAATTGCGTTTGATTACATTGGGAACGGCAGGGCTGATTTCACCTTTATAGGAGTTGTATTTTTTAGTCTTTCTTTTGCTTTCGACAATAAGTCCACACTCGGACATGATTCTGCGAACGATTTTTTCAGAAATATGGATACCTTCTCTTGCCAGCCACCCATGAATACGGCGATAACCATATCGCCGAGAGTTCTCCGCAAACAATGCTTTGATATGGAGTCGTAATACTTCATACTTATCTGGGGCAGATGCCTGTTTATGTTGATAGTAATAACTGCTTTTGGATAAATTTAGTTTTCGCAGTAGAAGAGGCAGTGAATATTTATCTCTCAAGGCATCGACAATCACTGCCTTTTCCAGGTTTCTGAGTGTTGTCATATCGATGCCGGGGTCTTTTTTTAGTACTTCTAAAGTTTCCTTAAGAATATCTATTTCCATTTGCATGTCCTGCATCTGGGCTTTTAGCTGCTCAACTTCCTTGGATGAAGTGGGTTTACCCTCAGACAATTTACCGCGTGGATCATCACCGCTATTCATGAGTGCCGCAGCCCCCTTCAGAATATACGCCTTTCGCCAATTGTAGATACTTGCTCTGCTGTAACCGATCTCTTCTGAAACCCATTGTACGTTTTCGCCAAGTTCGAAGCAACGATGAATTGTTGCCAACTTAAGCTCCACTGGTGGATGCCTAGGGTGATCTGGTTTGTTATTCCATTGCCTCCTTGAAGCCTTTGTTCTAGATGGCAAATCTCTTTCTGTTATCCAGTTATATAATGCCTGCCTTGTTGGATACCCCAAGCGTTGGATAACTTTAGTCACGGATTTGCATTGGTCATACAGTGCTATCGCTCGTTTTTTCTGGCCTTCTGAATACATTTTTCTTGCCCCTTTCAGAATGCCACCCGAGTCCAACTTTTTGTCCGCACCCCCTAGCGTAGAATTAAGTTCGCAAAAGTGAAAAAGGAAAAGCCATCGAAAACTCCGAAAAGGTAAGTGCTAGCAAACCCAAAGGAGCGTGTAATCGATGGCTTACCAAAATTCTACCGTACCTTTCGAAAAAATGCTAATGAAATTTGTGTTGGACGAAGAACCCATGGTATCGATGCTCAAATGGCTCTGTGAACGGCTTATGGAAGCCGAAGTAGAAGGAAAGCTTGGCGCTGAAAAATCTGAGCGTAGTGAAGAGCGCCAAGGATATCGCTCCGGTTATCGGGTTCGCCGCTTCGACACACGAATGGGGACGATGTATTTAATGGTGCCCAAAATTAGAAATGGCGGCTATATTCCCTTCTTTGTTGAAGCCAAGAAGCGATCGGAAGCCGCTTTAATGAGCGTAATCCAAGAAGCATACGTCAATGGCGTTTCAACGCGAAAAATGGATAGGCTGACCAAAACCTTGGGAATTGAGTCGATCTCGCGGGGGCAGGTGTCAGTCCTTACTAAAGAACTAAACGAGCAGGTGGAGGCATTTCGACAGCGCAAGCTGGACGCCACGTATCCAGTGCTTTGGGTCGATGCTCTTTACGAGCGAATCCGCGATAATCGCGCAGTTAAAAACATGGCTGTCTTGGTAGTAACAGGCATTAATACAGAAGGCAAGCGCGACATTTTGGCTGTCGAACCGATGTATGAAGAGTCAGCTACTACGTATACCAAGCTATTTGATAACCTTAAAGAACGTGGTATAGAGAAAGTTTGGCTAGTGGTATCCGACGCTCATAAGGGATTGGTCAAAGCGGTCCGCGAGTCCTTTGTCGGCTGCTCCTGGCAACGATGCAAGGTTCATTTTATGCGTAACATTTTAGGTTGTGTTTCCAGTAGAGATAAGAAATTCTTTGCAGAAAAGTTAAAACAGATTTGGCTTCAACCAGACTATGACAGCGCTAAAAAGTATGCCAATTGGCTCATGAACGAGTATGAAGGCAAATATCCGCAAGCCATTGCCACTTTGGAAGAAGGGTTGGAAGAATCCCTTCAATTCTTCAATTTCCGGCAAATTGACGCTCGCAAAATTGCATCCACCAATCTTCTGGAACGGCTAAACAGGGAAATACGCCGTCGCACTAAAGTCGTAGGCATTTTCCCAAGTATGGATTCCTACATTCGCCTAGTGACCAGCTATCTTATCGAATATAGCGAGGACTGGTCTAGCGGGCGCTCTTATATAAATCCTATGCTTATCACTGAACTTCAACAACAGTTGAGCAAAAGCGCTTAGCTATTTCGGAGTGCGATGGTTTTTGC
Organism: uncultured Anaeromusa sp.; assembly: GCF_963676855.1. Taxonomy (NCBI): domain Bacteria; kingdom Bacillati; phylum Bacillota; class Negativicutes; order Selenomonadales; family Sporomusaceae; genus Anaeromusa; species uncultured Anaeromusa sp. Next base: position 1,120,456 of record NZ_OY781460.1, on the reverse strand, counting down.
GAACATTCCTTGACACTATCTTGCCCCTTTCTTTCAAAATACTCCCATATAGCCAAACATAATACTGACACTACCTTTAACAAATCATGCACAGCAACCCCTCCTGAAATAGAAATAGAGCCCGTCTCTTTGTGTAGAGAGGGCTCATCAAGTTGCTTATACCAAGTTGTACAAGAAGTTTTCAAATTCAATATGAGCTAAATTAACATTAGGAAATTATACATGTAATACTTATATTCTTTCTCAAGAAACACAAATTCCGTAAGAAGGAAGTAACTCTAATAGAATATAACTCCGCTGCATTTGCAGTCCATCGTGAAACTTCTTCCAGTCACTATTAATAAAATTAGAGTCATATTCAAATATATCACCAAGGGTATCCTTCTCTCCGATTGCTCCTACTGCATCGAATTTCCATGAACCTTCATTTTTTGCTGCGTAAGATGGGATACTACTTATACCGGGTATTTCACCTCCTTGCGCTTTATCTCTCCATATCTCGTGTCGTTTATTTTCTTCTTCGTCTTTGACATTAATAAAAATATCTTCAATTATAGCTTTCTGCTCATTCGTTAAACCAGAATATTTTTCGAACAAAGCAGACAAGTCATCCGCTAATGGCACATGTGACTGTCTATAATCAATGAAAGCTCTCATAGATTTAATAATATTTTCAGCAGCCTTGAGAAAAAAATCGGTATTGGGATATGTTTGTTCCCCACGATTCAAATCTTCAATAAAACTAAACTTCCACTTCTTTAAAAATGGCAAATCTGGATTATGCAATGCAGGCCCGTGACCAACTGGTAGTGCTTCTCCAATGGCTTGACTCTCCGCCTGTTGAGCCAAATCAAGAAGTTCAAACACACCTTCCTCATTCTCTCTGGATATTTCTTTGACTTTATTTACACCATCCTTCACTCCTGCAAAGCCCCAATGAGCCCAAGTGTCTGCATAAGTATGCATAGCAATACCAAAACGATGCAGTCCATAAGGCTTATCACAATTATTTATTGCTTCCTTGACCATTTCTCGTGCTACAAAACTATCTGGCGTACAAATAATACGTTCAATCAAGGAAATATCTTCTCCCTTTCCTTTAGGATGACCACCGTTTCCTGGCAAAAAATGAAATGGAAGCCACACATTACGATTTTCTACGTCATCAGCGTTATGTATTACATCGAAAGATTCATGCGCAGAACTAGTCCTTGTATAACTTGCACCATTACTAAATTTAATCCGCCCTGAATTATTGGCATCATCAACGTATTGAGATGCATAGGCTAGAATCCTAGCCTCATCGGGATTAAAGCCTGCCCACGTAGCTAAAACATAAATAACATCATAATGAAAGTCTTTTTGCATATTAAATCTCCTCTCATATAATATTTCATTTCCTCTATTATTCTTCTAAAGATTCATTATCACTTGTAATATATTTTTTGATATTTTTTCCAATAAAGCTTTGCATTTTTTCTTTCAATTTTTTTATAAAGCCCGTAAGTAACGCTACAAGCCCCACTAAGATTGTAATTATAAGTGAAATAATATTTGCTGGCGCATCATTAATCAGATTAATGTCACAAATAATAACAATTATAAAAATCGCACCACAAATTACCATCGCCATTATAGATGCAACTCTCGTTGCAACCTCTTCTACTCTGTCCGCTTGCTTTTTACTTTTTTCAGTATAAAACTCTTTATCCTTTTCCGTTTGTGATAATTGATTTAGAGTTTCATCATGCTTTCTCTTTTCTTCTAAATACTTGCCCTCAGCCTTCAATTTAAGTTCAAATTTAATTTCTTCTAGAATTTCTTCAGTTGTATTATCAAAAAAAGCTTCATGGTCTCCCATCGTTTTGTCTTCAAGAAGTTTGTATGCAATATCATATGTTCGAAGAACAATTGCATCCTTCTGGCTTATCTTTTCCTCACGCTTCAGTTTATCGACTTGATTAATAAACTTTTTAATAAGAATTTCATTGGGTTGCAATGCTGCTGTGCAATCGGCAATTATCTTTTTTTCATTAATATCTCTAATCTTAGCAGGTGACTGAAGCCACAGTAATGTGCCAAATACCGTATCAGTAATACATGAAGGAATATAATTAGTTGCTATCGAGTCGCCACTTTCAAACCTTTTACTAGCGACTGCGAGACTACAGTTTGTCGTAATAAATACACTGTTAACATCACAAAGTTTTCGGGGTCTTTTACCTTTTCTCATAGAAACAACTGCTGCAATCGATTTAACATCTTTTTGAATAGAAAAATCTCTAGCAACTTCTTCGTACTTATCGTTATATTCTTTATAAACATTCACAATACACTGGTGCAATTTTTCATCATCAACGGCATAGTCTTTATACTCCTCAATAATAGGAGCATCTACAATTTCCATATTTAACGACTCTATTTTTTCATTTAAATCAATCATTAACTGCCGAATATCGCTAAATTTGAAATTATTACTAACGAAATATTTCAATGCAGCTCCCGCTTTTAAAGGGTCATAGTCAACTCTTTGTATCCATTTTTCGCAATCCCGAAGTATTCCATTTATTTCATCTAATGTATGCCTAAACACCAAAAGAGTAACACCTTGTTCCAATAATGATTTTGAAAGTTCCAAATACGCGCTTTCTCTTTCGGAGCCTTCCAACCCTAATAATCGCAATATAAATCGAGTATCTAAGTAGCAAGATAAATTATCTATTTTTTCGGTTTTTTCCGTTTGGTCAAACACAAGCACATTAGCTAATTGATATCCAGTTGCTATCCCTACTAAAAATTTAAATAAATCTACATCTTCCTTAAAAATGTATCTAATAAATTTGTATAAAAGAAATCTCTCCTTCTGTGTAACTTCAACATCTGGAAGAACTAGTGAGCCATTTTTATTAAACAACTCAATACTATGTTCCTTCAGAAAGGTTATGATACTTGACTCTGCTTCTGGTTGAGCTAATTCTATATTATACTGTTTTTTTGCAAATTCTATAAATACATTTACAAAACGAGTAATTTGGCTTAGCGTATTTCGTGACTTGTCAGAAAATTCCATCGCTAGAATTTTATTTTCTTCCCGAATGTAATCCTGTCTTAAATCTTTTTTTATTAGCCCTTTTCTTTTTGCACGCGATAAAATCGCTTTCATTGGATGATATGGTACGTTTATCCCAAATGTCTTTTCAAAATCTCTACAAAGTTCATGCACATCAATTCTTTTATACTCATTTTCATGTATTAAGGTTGCAATGAATGGCAAAAAATTATCTATGTAGTCTTTTCCTTCATCTAGCCCAATTTTTATTATTGCCAAACTTCCAATTGCCTTACTGATATTTTCCGAACTGCTATTTTCTTTAGAAATAGAACAAGCTTTTAAACTATGCATTTTACCCAACCTCTTCTTTATATATAACTTATTTTATTATACGTTTTGACATTATTTTCTAATCCCCTTCTAACATCACGATAATATATACAAATTTTGAAACAATTTTAACTGTCCTTGATGTCCACGAATATATTATTACCTGCCCTTTTATAAAAAAAGTCATAACCGCTACTCCACATGCCTTCTATTTACTAGGTTAAGAATGTTAGGAATGACACGACTTAAACATGCCTCCTTTACCACACGCCTTTTCGTCAATTAACCACGCAACCGGATTACTTTATATTTTACGAATTTTACTAGTATTCCCAATACAATTCGAATATCCAACCAACGTTTAGAATCATCTCATTTCATAGCGGGCATCAAAAAAGACTTCTAGACAAAATAAAACGGGCCTGCATTTCTGCAAACCCTTGAAATCATTAGCACTAACTATCTACACCACCTTGCATCGCTCAGTACATTGCAATACCGGAAACCGTTAAAAGTTAAACCCCTTATTACTCTATAGTTCTAACAGCGTGCTATTCAAATTATTCCAATCCTAATCGTCCAACACAACATTCCATTTCTTTACTTGTTTTCTATACGCAAGCATTTCTTTGTCCTTCGAATTAACAAAAAGAACATGATTAATCTTCCCCAGCAAATGTTCTAGATAATTTTTTCTCATTATGCCGCAATATTCGACATGTGACTCTAATCCAAACTTAGAAATATAGTACATCTCTTGACGAATCTTTTGCCTATACTTTCTATTAACACGTATTTTTTCATTAACTACAATTCCAGTCACTACTTGACGTTGATACTTTTTTAAAATACGCGTCTTTTGGGAGTTCAACAAAAATCCTTCGTGCTTTAGTTCTTTTCTCAAAAAATTTAAGACTTCCAACGGTGATATACTGGAAAATCCCGATATTGATATATCATCAGCATATCTTGTATATAAAAGATGATTTTCTTTGGCATACTCGTACATCTTACAATCAAATTGGTACATGATGAGATTAGACAACACTGGGCTTGTTGGTGCACCTTGTGGCAAGGATGAATTCAAGCAGCACAGATTAGCCAAAGCAATAGCTAATTGCTCATAATAACCCATTTGTATAAAAACATTTTTTACTTTGGAAAATGAAATCCCAGGAAAAAAGCCTTGAATATCCACTATTAAAATAGCATTTTTCTTTAAATGAAATCTTGCATTGTCTTTAATTGAACATCCAAATTTGAACGCTTTAGCACAAGGATGAACCTTGGTACTAATTAATATGTTATTCAAAATCCAATATTGAATCTCTTTCAATAAGGGCAATGGTTCAGCAATATTCCTTACTCCACCACTTTTTTTAGGTATATTAAAATATCGATAAAACTTAGGAGCAGCATTTACAACTTTGTAAATATACTCTTTTTTTACTCCTACATAACAAGACAAATGACTAACATCAAAAATAATTGGATATCCATTTTCATGTATATTCCTAGCATAATCTAATAAAATGCCAATTTCGGCATCTTGAAATCCACTTTTTTTAGCTTTATCTCTAAACTGTTCCGAATATGTGCTCCACCACACACTTCTTCACCTACTCAATATATTTAGAAAAAACTAAGCCGAGCCATTACAAACTATCTTCCCATGGCGACTAATAATACTTTGTGTTATTAGTCACCATGACGAAGCGAGTCTACGAGCGCAGTCTGCATTATATTGCTCCGGTGCGAAAAAAAGAATATTACCGGAAAAAGAGCACCGGAGTAAAATATAATGCTGTAGGCTCGAAAGTAAGTTCTCTCATGAATGATGACTCATCATCCTTGCAATTGCATCTAATAGCTATCGGCTTAGTTTCTCTAAAACGTTTTTTGCTGGAATATATATATTATCTTTGCAACTACTATCTTTCATAACAAACTCATCTAATTTTCCTAGAAACTCCAATGACTGTTTTTTATAATTTACCGAATCCATATATTTTTCCCCAGAAATCGTCATTCTATATCCATTCGCGTCTTTAGAAATATATCCTCTTTTCAAGCATTCTTGTTCCGTCAAATAAATTTGGGCATACGTTATCCCCGAAACAAGTAAACTTTGAAATTCTTCGTCTCCATGTACAACCATCAAATACTTCTTAATTAGTTGAGCATTCATTTCGTATTTCATGTCTTCTGCCTCAAAAAAGGAATTGAGTCGCGACTTCTTCCTTCCTCTTCTCCATACCAATATATAGGGAAAGTATTGTTGGGCGTATTAATCAAAGAGACAAGAGCTTCGGAACTTCCATAGCCAAGAGAAAATTTTCTAACTACACCAAAATGCTCCTCTATTTTAAGCATTTTTGCAATTTTTTTCTTTCTTTCTTTTTCAGAAAATTTATCTGATATTCCTTTTTTAATTTCTATACTTGAGTAAATTGGCACACCGCTCTCTTTTATTTTCTTCATACCGATAGAATGAGCAACCAACGATACTATAGCTAATTTATCATTTCCGATTCCACAACTATTCATTTCTCGAATTGCTTTACAAGCAGTTTCTCCCGTACCAATAAAGTCATCCAATAATACTAAGCACATTTCTGAATCATTACGATGACTTTTTATTTTTTGAATCGTATCAAGAAAAAGTTCTTTTTTCCCTTTGTCATTAACCATTTCGACCATATCTTGGTCTTTCATAAGATAAAATAAGTATTGCGAACTTTTACTCTTACCCAATCGCCTATCATCGGGAGATATCAACGGAGAAAAGGCCATACTCCGTCTAGATATTATGTTAGGTTCTTTAAATGCCTTCCGCAAGGCTACCTTCAGTAAATCTCCATATGCATTATGTTCTATTTTTATAAAATTCCTTGTCAATTCAATGACAAATTCTTTTTCTTCGTTTTTCATTTGTTCTAGCATTTTGCAAAACTGATTAAATCTCTTTGACTTACTAGGTTTTCCTTGCTCAGGCAATTCCCACTCCTTCTGCCTAAATAGATTTTCAACCATTCGAAAATGTTTTTCTTCAATGGCATTTACCATGCTGTCACCTACCATCTAAATGCTTATCTACTTACTTCAACAGTACTTTAAAAGTTCAAACTAGCATTTAACATTATTAATCTGAGTTAACTCACCTCAAAATACATGACTACACTGTTTTCTTTTCTCCCAGAAATAATGCAATCCTTCCTTCTTTCCAATTTTTTTCAAAACTACTAACATTGTTTTGTTAGTGGCTTTTCATAGTAAAAATACTCTATTTAGTCTTAATGCCCCCACAAAACAAAAAAAGCCTTGAGCCAAAGCCCACGACCTTTATATTACTAGTGCTCAAAATATGATTCGAACGTCCAACCCACGGTATAGAAACCATATTATTTCATGATGGGCATCAAAATGGGCATCAAAACAAAATTAAAAAGGGCCTGCATCTCTGCAAACCCTTGAAATCACTGGTGGAGACGAGGGGAATCGAACCCCTGACCTTTTGAATGCGAACCAAACGCTCTCCCATCTGAGCTACGCCCCCACAGATGCGGCATTGATAACCGCCGAGATTTATTATACATAAGTTCGGCAAAAATTACAATCCGTTCAAGCCATGTTTTTCTCTGTTTTTTGAGCTTCTTCTTCTTCTTTCTGCCGTTTTTCTTCCTCACGGATCTCATTCCAAGCATCACGTGTCATTTTGAAGACATTGCGCTCGCCCCGGGCCAGGGGATTAGAAATCACTTGATTAAAATACAGCTTAGCCCGCTGGTAATTGCCAATACGGCGTAGCAGCTCGCCTACCAGATACGTTAGCGTCACTTCCGTCATATTGCCAATAGGCATCCGTTCCTTCGACAATGCTTCCTCATAAGCCGCTACCGCTTTTTCCAATACTTCGCGTTCTTCCTCCACTTTGCCTTCCAGACGATAGACCCAGGCCAATTTGAGCAGTAATCCGCCAAGCCGGCTTGCCGGAGCCTTCACAAGCTCCGCATAAAAAATCGCCATCTTATAAGCATTGACCGCTTTTTCAAAGGTCCGCTCCCCACCCAAGTCCAGATGCACATCTCTGCCAGCTAAGAACGCTCGAATTTTTTCTACTGCTGCCGGCCCCGGTTCGCAGAACCAACTGTCTGCACCGGCATAGCCGCAATGATTGCACACCCAAATACTATAAAAATAAGGATTAAAATCTTTAAAATGTGTGCAGAAATCCGTATCTTGCACACGCATGGGTACCCGGCTTTTCACCTGAGTAGCTTCGAACTGAGCCTGACAAATAGGGCACTGTTTCTGCGACACATACGTATACTCTGACATAGTCGTCTCAACGCTCCTTGCTTTGACGTTCCACCATAAAACCTTCTCGAATCAGCATAGCATGATTTTCCCGCAAATTCAAATGCAAGCTTCCCGCTCCGCCGTCCACATGCGATAAAACGCACCTTGCTTGCTAAGTAATTCCGCCATGCACCCCCGTTCTACAACACGCCCCTGCTGCAAAACCAAAATTTCATCTACTGCCTCCAGCCCCTGCAGATGATGCGTTATCCACAGGACGCCCTTGTCTACCGTCACCATACGCAGCAAAGCGACAATTTCTTGGGCCGTCACTGCATCCAACCCAGCCGTCGCCTCGTCCAACAGCCAATAGGGTGCCTCCTTCAAAAGCGCCCTGGCAATGGCTAGCCGCTGTCTTTGGCCTCCGGAAAGGCTGCTGCCGCCCTCACCGACGGAGCGTTCCCATCCTTGAGGCTCCGCTTCCAGCCAAGAAAGCATCTGCGTCTGCGCAAGCACCCGGCCTAGTTCTTCCAAGGAAGCTTCCGGACGGGCTAAACGCAAATTATCCGCCAAAGACAAATGAAAAAAATATGGCCTTTGTGGCACTACGGCAAAGTGACTGCGCCAGCTTTCTTCACAACAGGCATCCACCACCGCATTCCCCAGAGAAATAGTTCCCGCCGTCGCCTGACGAAACCCCAACAATAACGACACCAGTGTGCTCTTGCCAGCGCCGCTGGCGCCAACAACAGCAACGCTTTTCCCCGCTTCCAACGAAAAAGAGATTTCCTGTAGAGTCGGCGCCAACTTATCAGCGTACGAAAACGACAGATTTCGCACTTCCAGCTTGCCGCCTACACACACAGATTCTCCTTTTCCAGGCCCTTGACGCACAGCCGTCTCCCAAATTCGTTCGGCCGCCGCTGCGCCATCGGCTAAATAACGGGCTGCCGCCGGCATAAGCAGAAAAAATTCTCCTAAAGCCAAAACGCTTAATGCCAACACCGACAAGTCCACGCCTGACCATTGCCCACTTTGCACCAACGGAATCCCGCCCCATAATAAAAGCCACAACGCGCCATAGCCTACAGCCATACCAAACGTCTCTCCCGCTCCACTGAGCAGACTCTGACGGCGCTGCGCTATTGCCAGGCGCTGCGCCGCTTCGCCTAGTCGCTGCGCTTGCTTTCGAGTTTGCCGAAAAGCCCAAAGTTCTCCCAAACCGCCCAGCAAATCGCCAGCCGCCGTCTGCAAACATTCCCGTTCTTCCGCCACAGCTTCTGCACCGCGCCGCCAAGAACGCCCCAGCCATACAGGCAAAACCACCGCCGCCGCGAAGTACGCTCCCAGCACCACCATTCCTGGCCAAGGTCCCACAAAGAACCACGAAAAGACGGCAAAGGCCATGCAGGAAAAAAAAGCCGTTGCCGGCGGCAAAAATGCCCGTAAAAAGAGGTCTTTCAAGACCTCCACGTCGCCTACCAAACGGTCTAGCAGCGAAGCAGCGCTTTGGGCTCCCAAATGAAACGGCGCCAACGGTTCAATACGTTGATACAGCCATACACGCAGATAAGCCAAAATACGAAACGTAGCATCATGAGATACATAGCGCTCGCCATAGCGGCAAACAGCGCGGGCAATACCAAAAAAACGCACCCCAACAATAGCCAATGATAAAACCGTAATCGAAGGATGCAGCGCCGCCGTCGCAATCAACCAAGCCGATGCAGCCAAGAGTCCCTGTCCTGCCGCTCCAGTCAGCCAAGCCAACAGCAACGCTAGGAGCATACTCCACCAAGGCTTTGGTAAGCAGCGCAGCAACATCCACAGTGGCTTCATACGCTTATCCCCCTTGCCGCTGACAACAACGCCGCATACGCCCCTTGCTGTACCAGTAATTCTTTATGATTTCCCGCCTCAATAATCCGGCCATTTTCCAAAACAGCAATTTGATCTGCGCGCCGCACGGTACCTAAGCGATGAGCAATAACCAATACCGTCCGCCCCTGGCACAACCGCTCAAAAGCCTGCTGTAAGGCGGCTTCACTTTCCGGGTCTAAACCACTTGTCGCTTCATCACAAAGCAGCACTGGCGCATCTGCCAAAAAAGCACGCGCAAGCGCTACGCGGCGCTTTTCGCCGCCGGACAATTCCACGCCACCCGACCCTAAGAGAGTCTCATAGCCACATGGTAAGATAGCCGCTAGCGACGCTCCGCCAGCCAAAGCAAACGCCGCTTCTACTTCTTCCGGCGTCGCCTCTGGTTTGGCCATACGAATATTCTCACACAAACTGGCCTGAAACAAGTATGGCTGCTGCGGCACATACGCCACATGCCGCAGCCAAGCATCGGTTCCTGCCGCACTCAAGAGGCGCCCATTAATGCGAATGCAGCCAGCTACGGGTTCCATCATGCCTAAGAGTAAAGACATAACCGTGCTCTTACCAGCGCCGCTGCTTCCCACCAATGCAGTTGTTTTCCCTGGCTGCAGTTGCAGCGAAAAATGTCTTAGCACCTCCGCGCCGCCTTCATAAGCAAACGATACATCCGCAAACGACACCGCTACAGGCCCACTCAAACGCCAAGCTTCCGGTTCCTGGCGCAGAGTTCCTTCCACGGTCAGTAATGAATAGATGCGCTCTGCAGCTGCCTTCCCCGCTAAAGCCGCATGAAAATGCGCTCCCAGCTGACGCAAAGGCTGATAAAACTCCGGCGCTAAAAGGAGCACAAACATAGCATCGTAAAACACCATGGTTCCATAGAGCAGACGCAAGCCCACCGCCACCGCAATCAAGGCTGTACTGATCGTCGCCAGCAATTCTAACACCAACGCTGAAAGAAATGCCACTTTCAGCACATCCAACGTTGCCTCGCGAAAATCTTCACTGGCCGAAGCAACGCTTTTCACGGTCTGTTTGCTCCGACCAAAGAGCTTCAACGTCAACATTCCCTGGAGCATGTCATAAAAATGCGCCCCAAGCCGCTGCAAGCGATCCCACTGTTTACGGGTACGCCATTGTGCCATACGACCAATGAGCGTCATGAAAACAGGTATAAGCGGCGCCGTCACCAACATCAAAAGCGCCGACGGCCAGTCCCGCGGCGCAATAATTGCTAGAATCAGCAGCGGCACAGCTGCCGCCGCAAACAAGCTGGGCAAGTAACGAACAAAGTAAGCCTCTAACTGTTCCACTCCGTCTCCTAAAACAGATAACAATTCGCCCGTAGCTTCGCTAGCCCCGCGCACCGGTCCCATAGCTAAAAGCTGCTCTGCCAGTCGCCGCCGCAAGGAAGTCTTTATTGCCGCCGCCAAATAGGCGCCACAGGCTTCACCACCCCAAAACGCCAACACTCGCGCCAACAAAACGCCACCCAAAAGAAGCCACTGTCCATATAATTCTTCCGTACTGCTTCCTTGTAGAAAAACGCCATCCAAGAGAGCTGCTAAAAGAGCCGCTTGAGCAACCGCCAAAACAGCTCCGGCTAAACTAGATGTTCCCAACAAGGCCAGTCTACCTTTACAAGACAGAGCTTCTTGCAACAACTGTTTTTGCCCCATGCTTGCCTCCAAAGTATTATCTATCTTACCGTATGCTTTTCGACACAGCTGAACAATTCCCTTTGTCAAATCTTTCCGCCGAAAATGCACGAACAGTCAAAAGGCGGCAGAAAGAAATATTCTCTCTGCCGCCTTTTGACTCTTTATTTCTAATTCAAACCTTAATTCCTACCGCCCGCCGCACGGGCCATCGGCTTTTCCGACGTCTTATGCAGGCCAAAAGCGTAATAACAGGCCAAAAGCAACCCAAACCAGGCCGGCGCTACATAGAGCGCAACGCGCGTATCCGGGTCAAAGGCCATGACAATTACCACAAAGACCAGAAACACCAAGGTGGCCCAGTTGCTCACCGGATACAACAAGGAGGGATATTTCAGCTGCGCCACCTGTGCCGACGTCAGACTCTGACGAAAACGCATCTGCGCAATCACAATAACCGCCCACACCCAAAGCGCACCGGACGTAGCCACACTGGTTACATAGACAAATACCTGCGCCGGAACCAAGTAGTTCAAAATGACACCGATAAACAAGAAGCAAAAAGACACCAAAATGCCGTTGAGGGGCACGCGGTTTTTGCTCAGTTTGCCAAAGCAGGCCGGTGCCTTACCCTGTAGCGCTAAGTTATAGAGCATGCGGCCAGTGCTGAAAATGCCGCTGTTACAGGAAGAAAGAGCCGCCGTCAACACAACAAAATTGATAATGCCTGCCGCCGCTGCAATCCCCAGCTTCTTAAAGGTGAAAACAAAGGGACTGCCGATGGTCCCCAGCTGATTCCAGGGGTATAGGCTCATAATAACGATCAAGGCCCCTACATAAAAGACCAAGATGCGCCAGAACACCTTGTCAATCGCCGCCGGGATGGTTTTCTCCGGATTACTGGCTTCCCCGGCAGCTACGCCGACCAGTTCAATACCCAAGTAGGCGAACATCACCATAACCAAGGACATGACAACCCCTTCGAGGCCCATCGGCATAAAGCCGCCGTTTGCAACCAGATTCGTCAAGCCTGTCGGGATACCGTCGTTACCAAGTCCAAAAAAGATCGTCATCGCTCCAACGACTATCATCACCAAAATGGTAATAATTTTAATCATGGCAAACCAAAACTCAAACTCGCCAAAGGCGGATACCGCCACCACATTAACAATGGTCATAGCGACCAAGGCCAGCATAGCCGGAATCCACTGCGGCACATCAGGAAACCAAAATTGCACATATACGCCTACCGCCGTAATCTCCGCCATACAGGTCACTACCCACATAAACCAATAGGTCCAGCCGGTAATATAACCTGCTAAAGGACCGATAAACTTATTGGCATAGGCGCTAAAAGAGCCGCTGACCGGATAGGCTACCGCCAACTCTCCCAATGAGCGCATAATAAACAGAATAAAGATGCCACCAATGATGTACGATAGCAAAAGAGCCGGCCCCGCCGTCTTAATCGCCGTTGCCGAGCCTAAAAACAAACCAACGCCAATAGCTCCGCCCAGCGCGATTAACTGAATATGTCGTTCTTTTAAACCTCGTTCCAGGTTTTCTTCAAATTCTTTCCCTTTCACCGCAAAATGTACCCCCTCATGTATTGCCTGTAGCGTTTTTTGTTTCCACAGTATTCACAATTATCCTTCTTTCACCTGGTAAAGTCAACCATCTGTAAGCTGCAATACTGTATACTTTACCATTTTTCGACACACAAGGAAAGAAAGAAAAACCGCCGTCAACGAGACGGCGGCAGGGTTCATTTCTTCAATTGGTAAGGCACGGTCGCCACAACAACGTCTTTTTCCAAAATCAGCATGGTCCGCAGCAACCAACCAGTCTGATTGTGCAGCAGTCGATGCCACCATTTACGGGTTTCAAACTCTGGAATAACTACAGTGATGTAGTCTTCGGGATTCTTTTGTTTCTCGAGTATTTTAATGTAAGCTACAATGCGATGCAACACCATGCGGTACGGCGAATACACTGTCACCAAATGCACGCCTGGATCCCATTCTAACCACTTCTTCTCCACTCGTTCTTTAGTGGTCTCGTCGGTTGCTACATGCAAAGCAATAACCTCGTCGCCAATCTTGCGGGCGTAACGCATAGTCTCAGCCACCGCCCGTGTCGGCGAAGCCACCGTGACGACAACGATGTTACGACCTTCCAAGGGCTGACGATATTTCGCCTCTTCCTTAGGTAAATGAAGCTGTTCTGCCAAGTCAGCATAATGAGCATGCACTTTTTGGAAACAATACACCATAATGGGGATAAATACCAAAACCACCCAAGCACCATAAGTAAACTTGGTAATCGCCACCACCAGCACCACAATGCCGGTAACAATCGCGCCAAAACCGTTAAGAATGGCTCGATACAACCACCCTTTAGAACGCTCTTTGCGCCAATGAAGCACCAAGCCTGCTTGCGCCAAGGTAAACGAAAGGAATACGCCGATGGCATAGAGCGAAATCAGGTGTTCTACATTGCCCTCGAATTGAATAATCAAAAGACCAGCAATGACAGTCAGCAAAATAATACCGTTAGAATAGCTGAGACGATCTCCCAACGAGCTTAAATAACGAGGCATGTAGCCGTCACGCGCCAAAAGCGACATCAACGGCGGCAGTCCATTAAACGCAGTATTAGCCGCCAAGTATAAAATCAGCATGGTTGTTAGCTGAATGTAGTAATACAGCCAACCGCGACCAAAAGTCTCCTCGGCAATTTGCGACAGCATCGTGACGTTTTCAATCGGCGTCACATGGTAGTGCAGCATCAAAAAAGACAGGCCCGCCAGCATCACTGCCAACATGCCAGACATCCAGTACGTGGTGTGAATCGCGTTTTCCGTCTGCGGCGCCTTGAACATGGGCACGCCGTTAGAGATGGCTTCCACGCCGGTCATCGAGCTACAGCCATTAGCAAACGCCCGCAAAAGGAGCACAATGACCGTCAAATCCAATTCCTGCTTCACCATGGATTCCGGCGGCACCACCGGCTGCGTACCGGTTAGCACACTATAAAGCCCCGTAACAATCAAAACCAAGATGCCAAAAATAAACAAATACGTCGGCAAAACGAACACATTAGAGGATTCCCGCACGCCCCTCAGGTTGACTAACATCAAAATGCCGAAAAGAACCAGCACGTCAATGGTTACGCTCCAAGGAATCAAGGAGGGAAATGCCGATACCAGCGCGTCCGTACCAGACGACACGCTGACCGCTACGGTCAGCACATAATCCGCAAACAAGGCCGACGCGGCAATTAAAGCCGGATACTCGCCGAGATTCGCCTTGGCCACGGCATAAGAGCCGCCTCCTCCGGCGTTGGCCCGTGATACTTGAACATAAGACAGCGTCACTACTGCCAAAAGAGCCAATACAGCCAACAGTATATCCTGAAAATATCCATATACCAAAAGACCTGATGCCGCCAGCGTCAAGATAACCTGCTCCGGCCCGTAGCCTACAGAAGACAACGCGTCAGACGAAAAAATGGCTAATGCCTTCCATTTGGGCAGACGTTCATGCGCTGCCTGACGATTGTGCAGCGGCCTGCCAATCAGAAAATAGCGCAAGGTGCGCAACATAAACCAATGCCCCTTTCACGTCAACTGACAAAACTATTACTTTTCTGGTAAACAGAACAGCTCTAATCTTATGCTGTTTGGAAGCAATTGAAAAGAGCCAAATCTTGCCAATAAAGGCGCATTTATTCTCTTTTGGCGCAATTTTACAGGCCATGATTGTGCGGCGCAGCGCCGCTTCAGCGCAGTCATGCTAGCGGCTTTTTTTATAAATTGAAAGAAAACGGACCTTACCCTAATTACAGGTAAGGTCCGAATTGCATCAACGGTTGTCTACTTTATCCATACAGTAGAGATCATGCTGCTCCATGCGATGCCATGCTAGCTTTTCGTACTTTGCTCCGCCATTGGCCATGTTGCAGTAAGGGTCAATGGAAATGCCTCCACGCGGCAGAAATTTCCCCCATACCTCAATGTATTTCGGCTGCATCAGCTTGAACAAATCTTTCATAATAATGTTCACTACATCTTCATGGAAATCTCCATGGTTGCGGAAGCTGAGCAAATAGAGCTTTAAGGATTTGCTTTCCACCATCTTTTCACCTGGAATATAGCTGATGTAAATAGTAGCAAAATCCGGCTGCCCGGTCATAGGACAAAGACTGGTAAACTCTGGACAATTGAATTTCACCCAGTAATCATTCCCAGGATGTTTGTTTTCAAACGCCTCCAGCACCTCCGGTGCATAGGCGTATTGATACTTTGTATTCTGGCTCCCTAAATGGCTAATGCCAGCCAGTTCTTCCTTACTTCGCGACATACGTCTCTCCCCTAGCTTTGTTTTGCAGTCCAACAGACTATCTGCCAGTATCTTACCATACTTTAGCCAGTTCGCCCACTCATAATATTCTAGAAGAAAAGAGATACGTCTACAAGGCTCATGCCGTTTCCCGCAGCCGTTTGGACATAAAAGCCCGGCATTGGCGATCGCTGTATAACAAAGCGACTAAAGAAACGACACACAACCCAATGCATAGCAGCCACGCCATATGATACGAACCGGTTTGATCATATACTAAAGCGACAGCCGGCACCGACAATGCCGCACCTACGTAAACAAACAAATTGATAAACCCGTATATTTCTCCATAATGCTTAGAGCCAAACATAGCCGCCGTGATTACCGGCGGGCAAACCGTACCGCTGCAAATGCCCAAGCCATATAAAACCGCCATAACATACATCAACGGCTTTGATTCCGGATAGAGCATACACACAAAGGAAAGTATAAAGATGATACAGATATATGCGGTTCCCAGGCGCGTGCCAAACTTATCATACACCCAGCCCAGAGAAATTTTCCCAGGCGTCACCACAATCAAGAATAACGACAGCATGGCCGCTGCAAACACAGGATCATGCGCATCTGCCAAATAGGCAGCCAATTGACTCAACGAGCCAAAGCCGACAAAGCACAATGCAAAAATCCCAAATATATAAGCCCAAAAGAATCCTTGTTTTTTTGCTTCTTCCAAGGAAATATCCGGTATATCAGCGCTTAAATTCACCGTTTTTTCCGTTTTAACCGAAGGAGATTCTTCGCTTCCATACGGTTTCAAGCCCATGCTTTCCGGAGTTTTTTTCATCACAAACAACGCCATCGGCAAACTGACAACTACCATCAAAATACCGAAAACCACAAAAGATTCCCGCCAACCGTACCCCTGCATGACTTGCGTCATAAGCGGACTGATCACAGCACCGCCAAAGCCACTCCCTGCCAGCGCCAGACTGATGGCCAAGCCTCTTTTTTTCACAAACCAATTGGTAATGATGATCGAGACCGGCAAAGCCACGGCACCGCAGGAAAAGGCGCCCATAAAGAAGGCAATGATATAAAAATGCGTAATCGATGTGGCCAAAGAGAACGCCGCATACGAAAGGGCCATGCCTACAATACAGATACTGTGAATCAGGCGCGTATTTTTTTTCGCCAGCCATTTCCCCATATAGGGAGACAAAAATACGGTTACCCCGGAAATAATAGTACTGCACAATGCAAATGCACCCCGGCTAAAGCCCATATCCGCTGTTACCGGCTTGACGTACAAACCCCAGCATGTTGTCAATAGCGAGTGCATCACCGCCATAATCAGAATACCGCCAATGACAACCCACCAGCCATAAAACCATTTACCTTGCTGTTGCAAATCCTTCACCGTCCCTTCTTATTGTTTATAGACCACGCCGTCTTTCATAACAAAGAAAACTTCCTGCATCGCGCTTATATCTTGCAATGGATTGCGCGGCACCGCCACAAGGTCAGCCAACTTGCCTACGGCAATGGTTCCTAAATCTTTTTCCCATTTCAAAAGTTCTGCTGCATAACGCGTAGCTCCCAACAGCACATCTTCCGGAGATATCCCAGCCTGTGCCATTAAAGCAAACTCTCCCGCCTGCGTACCATGCGGCGTCAACGGCGTACCACAGTCAGTACCGAAGACAATACGCACGCCGGCATCATACGCTTTTTTGATGTTGCTCAAATGCGAGCTTACCATAGCAGCCGCTTTACGCACGGCAAAGTCTGGAATACCTGCTTTAGGCCCTTTTTCTGAAACCACCTTGAGTACGATAAAGGTCGGCACAATAGCAATCTTCTTTGCCGCCATAATGCGAATCGTTTCTTCATCTACCAGCGTACCGTGCTCCACTACATCTACGCCCGCAACAGCTGCGGCGTGAATGCCAGCCGTTCCATGAGCATGGGCAGATACGATTTTCCCATGCATGTGGGCCACTTCTACTGCCGCCTGGATTTCTTCAACACTCATATTTTGCTCGCCAGGCTCATTGCCAGGGCTTAGAACGCCACCGGTTACCAGTACCTTGATCTGATCAGCACCGTATTTCAGCATGTACCGCGCTGCCGCCCGCACTTCCTCCGGCCCGTCGGCAATATTAATGGGCTTGAACGATTTAAAGCCAGAAGTTTCGTCAACATGCCGAAAATCCAGATGTCCAGCAGTCGGCGTAATATACATGCCGCTCGTAAAAATACGAGGCCCCGAAAACACACCGCCTTCAATGGCTTCCCGCAGCAATGCGCAACCGGTAAGCGTGGGATATCCTTCATCCCTCACGGTTGTAAAGCCGCCCAACAAGTCAAGCTGTGCATTCTTCATAGCCTTGACCACAACCAATTCCGGCGCTTCATGCACTTCGACCAACGACGGCTTGCCGCCAAATCCTAAATGTACATGCGTGTCAATCAAACCTGGCATTACAAATTGAGCAGATAAGTCTATCACTTCGTCTTCCGATTTCCCCATATACTGCGCCGCATCCTGTACCGCCACAATGCGGTTTCCCTCGACAACCACGACGGCATTTTTCCGCACGCTGCCATCGACTGCACAAAACAACTCTCCGCATTTAATAACTTTAGCCATGCAAACCCCTTCTTTCTCTTCATTCTCTGATTTGCTCCAGGTTTCGCCCTTAGTATAAGGAGAGCGCCAGAAAGAAGCGAAGCTTTTGCATTTTTGTGTCAAATACCGAAATTATCCGTTATATTCTGCAAAAGCAGCATGGATTAAACAAGAATCGCGGCGTCGGCACGGCAACCAACGTCTGCTGGCATTTAGCAAAAAACCCTACTGCTTGATGCACTTGGGTTTTTAAAAAGAAAAATTCTGGGCTCATTATAAGCCCAGGATTTGCGTTAACTCTTTGGCTTTGCTGCGGCTGACCGGGATTTCTTCCGGATAGTCAGCCAGCTTAAGCAAATACGTATTATTGAACATTGGCAGCAGCTTTTCAATGCGGTTAAAGTTCACCAAATAGCTCTTATGACAACGAAAGAAATTGAATTCCTCCAACCGTTCTTCCCAATATTGCATGGACTGCCTTGTGCGATAAACCTTGTTCTTCGTATGAATCAAAGCGCCATGCCCTTGCGGCGTAAACATGATAACATCGGCATACTGCAACAGCAAGATACGCCCTTCTTCCTCGACCGCAATGATCTTTACAGAGCCTTCCTTGCGTAGACTTCGCAGCTTATCCAACTGCGAGCCGCCGCCTCCCCTCTCTTTTGGGGATCGCTGCAAATTCAAAAGCACTTTTTGCATGGTTTTCTCCAAGCGCTTGCGTGTCACCGGTTTCAATACATAATCAATGGCGTTATACTCGAATGCCTGCAGCGCATACTCGTCATAGGCCGTGACAAACACGATATACGTTTGCGGCAATAGACACATCAGCTCTTCCGCCACTTCCAGACCGCTTACTTCCGGCATATGAATATCTAAAAAAACGAGTTCCGGCTGACAAAGCACCGCCTTCTCAAGAGCGACCACCGGATCGGTGACCGCTGCGCAAAGCTGCACCTCCGGGTACTGTCCCAAGAGAAATTCCAGCTGCTTCACTGCCATTTCTTCATCATCAATCACCATGGTCGAAATCATGGTTACCACTTCCTTTCTTGGCATGCTTGGGAATAAAGGCGGTAACTACTGTGCCTTCCTGCAAGGTACTTGTCACCTGCAGCCCTTCGCCGTAATGCCTCTGCAATCGTTTGTGAATATTAGGCAAACCAATCCCTACATCGGACACATTCTTTCCCTGCAACAACCGCTGTAGCGCAGCTTCTTCCATTCCTGGGCCATCATCTTCTACACGCAACACAGCTCCAGCTTCCTCTTCCCAAACAGAAATACGCACCGTGCCGCCTTCTCGTTTAGAACACGCGCCATGTTTGACAGCATTTTCTACTAACGGTTGTAAAATCAACGGCGGGATCAGCGGATTCACCTTCTCAGCCACTTGAAACAGTACCTGCAGCCGAGAACCAAAACGCGCTTTTTCGATCGCTACATACGAACGAATCAATTCCAGCTCTTGCTGCAACGGAATCATAGACATAGCGTTAAAGCGAAACTTATCCTGCAGATAACTGCTTAATTCTTCCAGCAGTTCTGCCGCTTGTTCCGGCTGCGTGCGACAAAAAACAATAATCGTATTCAGCGTATTGTAGAGAAAATGAGGCTGTATCTGCGCTTGCAAAGCTACAATTTCCGCTTCGTAAATACGCCGCTCTGCATCATAGGCTTCTTGCGTATGAAGCTGCGCTTCCACACGTGCTAAAAACTCCTGCCGATGAAACGGTTTAGCAATATAATCGTTTACTCCCGCCGCAAACGCAGCGGCGATATCCTCAGGCCGATTGCGCACCGTCGCCATAATAACCGCAACTTCTCGTTCCGAATGGCACCGCCTGATTTCACGGCAAACCTCAATCCCATTCAGGCCCGGCATCATCATATCTAAAATAACCAAGGCATATGACCGCACTTCCATTTCGCGCAGCGCCGTCTGTCCGTCGCTCACACAGGTCGTTCGATACCCCGTATCTCGGAAATACTGACGGATAACTTCTAAATTGACTCGCTCATCGTCCGCTATTAAAATCCAGGGGCCATTTTTCCCTTCTTGTTGGTTCTCCATTTCCAACTCCGACAGCATCAATGACGACTGCTCCTTCGTCTCTGCAGCTGTCGCAAGAAGGGTTGTCTCCAGCTTCGCCTCCTGCCAAACAGGAAGTGCAAAAGAAAAACAAGACCCTTCTTCAACTTTGGAAAAAACCTCCAAAGTACTTTGATGTAACTCCAGTAACCCTTGGGAAATATACAACCCCAACCCCAACCCGCTCCCAGGACCACCGCCTTGTTCAAAGGGGCTAAAAATAAGTTTTAGCTGCTCTTGCGGAATGCCGATGCCTACATCTCGCACCTCCGCAATGACGGACCCCTCGTCCATACGAGCAGCTACTGTTACCTTGCTTTTCGGGTAGCTGAATTTAATGGCATTACGTACTAAGTTATGAAACACCTGAATCAAGCGTTCTTCATCGCCATAAACCAAGGACATCTCTTTGGCAATGTGATTTTCCAGTATAATGCCTTTCTCTTGGGCGGAAAAAGCTTCCAAGGTCAGTACCAGCTGCACAATATCTCGCAACGATACGGCTTTTCTGTGCAAGACAACCTGATGGTTTTTCAAGACCGAAAAATCGACAATCTCATCTACCAAATTCGCCAGACGGCTGCCGCTGCGGCAAATAATTTCGAGATTTTCCAGCACTGAAGGCTCTGCAGCCATGTTTCGCGTACTCTCCGCCAAGCCAATCATGCCATGCAGGGGCGTTTTCAGTTCGTGAGATACTTGTGCTAAAAAATCATCCTTCATACGATCCAAACTTACCAACCGTTCTTGCGCTTGCTTCAGCTCGTCATATTGGCAACGCAGTCTTTCTCTAGCCTCCAACAGCTCTTCATTACGCATTTGCAGCATTTCTTGTTCCCGCTTGCTGCGACGCCAATTGACCGTTAAGAATACCATGCCCGCCGTCATGACGGCACCCAAAATCAGCATCCCGGCAATGGTCAACACCAACAAAGACAACTTGTCTGCCGGCATGAACAGCTCTTTTTCGTCCACAACGCTGACTAGGGTCCACCCGGCTACCGGAATGGGATGATAAAAGGCAATCTTCTTATCTCCATTCTCGTCATAACGCAGAAATCCGGAGCGCCTCTCGGCGATACGTCCCTGCAACTGCTCCAGATTGGAATCGTCTACATTTCCTAAATTTTGACGCATAACCCATTCATCTCGTGGATGGACAATAAACGTTCCGTCTGCTGCCAGCAGCATTTCATACCCTTTATGCCCATAGATGGCTTGCTGCGCAATTTTTTGAATAGCTTCCATGGCCAAACTGGCGGCAGCTCCAGCCACAACCTTGCCGCTTTCGTCTTTGCGCCAGGCAATCATCAGCACCATATTCCGATCATACGCTTCGGAATAGGCCGGCTTAAAAATAGCGTCATATGGCACTCGTCCAGCATAACGCCTTCCGGCTTCCTCTGCTGCCGCCTTGGCCCAAGCATCTGTGCGAAGATTTCCTTCTCTCACATTGTAATAACGCGCCTGCAAGCGCCTGAGCTGATCGGTCCGGCCCCAACCGTCCGCATCCAAGACATTGATAATATGCAACGCTGCGTACTGATACGGATAAGCCTCCGAAACATACTTCCAACGAGCTTGGTTCAGCTCGTCAATTAACGCCACCGACTCGTCGCTTCTTGAAAAATCAAGCTGCGGATTCAAGCGCAGCACTTGCGCTAAAACCGGGCTATTGACCGTTTCTTGCACTTCACCTAGTTGCCCCGCCAGCAATGTATTAATATGACTGGCCGATTCCTGTGTCCGCACCGCCATCGTATCAATTAATTCCGCTTCAATGACTTCATTGAACTCCCAATACGTCGCCGCCGCAACAGCCAGCAATGCTGTCAAAATCACACCTAAGGTCAATATCGCCAGCTTTGATTTTTCTAAGACCCGCCTCATCGTCATTTGCTCCTTTAAACAAGTTCCAACTATTCCCAACACAGTCTTAGTCGGCTAAGACTGCCCTATCTCCCTGAAGCACACTATCTCTCCGAAACCTGTCCAGGGTAAATAGTACGCTCTAGTTGAGGCATCCATGCCCCTTTTTTATGATCAAAGGTCTTCACCACCACCCGATCTGGATACAAATATAGCGAATTCGTCCAAATGCTTTCTCGGTCCATATCTGCATTATGAATGTTGGTCACTTGTCCTGCGTACACATTGATAGGCGATGCAAAGCTGGCATTCGTCGCCGGCGTATGGGTATGCCCAGACACCCAAAGGAAGAGCTGCGGATGCCTTTGAATAAGTTCCGCCAGTGCCGCCTCCGGCTGGGCGATAAAATTAGGTGTATTGGCTTCTTTATTATACGGCGCTAGCGTTCCCGCCAAGGGAGCATGGAAAAACACGATGGTCGGCAGCTGCGGATTGGCGTCGAGCTGCTGCTGCACCCAGGCCAACTGCCGCGACGAAATCTCTGTCAAATACTTGCCATCCAGGGAATCCGGCGAGAGAAAGAGCAGCAAATAACCAGCTTCTTGCTTACTGTAATACACTTCCGGCAAATGGAACGCCTCTTTAAAACGTTCCAGCTTCGTCTGGCGCTCCCTTGCGTCCGCCCTCACTCTTTTTCCTTTTTCTGAAAGCGCGTCCGCATACATATAATCATGATTTCCGACAATAGGCCACAGCGTTTTTTTCAGTGCATCGAAATACCGGACCGCATACGCATATTCCTCCACAGTCCCCCGCTCCGCCGTAATATCTCCCAACACCGCTACCTGTGTTACATCATCCCACCCATTGATATCTTGCAAAACTTTTTTCTTAGCCGACTCAAGCAGCAGCTGTTTGGACACGTCCTGTACCACTTCGGTGCGCACCGGCAAGTGCGCATCAGACAGCACTACGATACGACTATAACCCGCAGCAGCTCTGGTTTGCGGCACCCCATAGGACACCAAACATAGTCCTATTACAAACAAGCCAATCAACACAAGAGAGCCTCGCCCGCGTTGCCAACAATTCACAGCTACGCCTCCTTAAGAAACATCACAGCACGCAGCAGTTGCTGCGTGCTGTCTCTTTCATTCAGAATCATGATTATTATCCTGAATCGCCTCGTATGCCGCTACAATTTCCGCTTCCACCGTCAAAAAAGCTTTGATCACCAGTGGATCAAACTGGCTGCCGCCGCCTTCCTGCAAAATCTTCCGGCTTTCTACGTGACTTAACGCCGCCTTGTAACACCGGCGCGAGCGAAGAGCGTCATATACGTCAGCTACCGCCATAATGCGCGCCGTTAATGGGATTACACCGCCGTTCAACCCGTCTGGATAGCCGGTTCCGTCCCAACGTTCATGATGCCAACGCACAATTTCAATGCAAGTAACCAAAAAGTCATTGTGCGGGTATCGTTCACGTACCGACTCCAAGGTATGCGCACCAATTAACGTATGCTCTTTCATCTTTTCAAACTCCGCCGGCGTCAGACGCCCCGGCTTCAACAAAATACCATCGGGAATGCCCACTTTGCCAATGTCATGCAGCGAACTAGCTTGCTCTATAGTACGTACAAACCCTTCTTCGGTTACCTCTTCACATTCCGGCAAGTGCAGCAACGCTTCTGCCAGCAAGCGGCAGCAAGTACGCACCCGCTCCAAATGATCGCCGGTTTCGTCATCGCGAGACTCCGCCAATTTGGCCAAAGCAAAGATCGTACTCAACTGGGATTCGGCAATCTCTTGCACTTGTGCCGCCACCATTTGTTCCAGATTCTCTTGATAGAAATGCAGTTGTAAATGCGTGCGCACTCGCGCCTCTACCTCAGTAAACTGGAACGGTTTAGTTACATAATCTACGCCGCCAACCTCAAACGCCTCGACTTTTGCCTTAGCATCGCCTAAGGCGCTGATGAATACAATGGGAATCTGCCGCCACTGTTCCTGTTCCTTCAGCCTCCTGCAAACCTCAAAGCCATTCATTTCCGGCATATTAATATCCAGCAAAATCAAATCCGGCATCTGCACCTGCACGGCCTTTAGAGCCAACGCCCCTGAAGGTGCCAAGCGCACTTGATAGCCTTCTTCTTTAAACATCCGCGCCAAAAGTTCCAAGTTGTCCGGCATATCATCTACTACAAGCAATACCGGCTGACGGTTAAACATCGTTTTCTTCACGAAAGGTCCTCCTTCGGCTGCAACAGTTCTAACATCGTTTCAAAAGAAAAAGCCCTCGCCATCTTTGCCAGTTTTTCCGCCAGCTCGTTATCAAACGCTTCAACTTTCTCTACAAGCGATAAAGTCAAATAGTAATCCCCGCTTTCCACCGCCCTATACAACTCCATCCGCAGTTCGGACGGTAAAACATCGAGTTCCTCGCGGCGTATTTTTTCCAAAAAGTTCTTTTCTGGCATCAGCGGTTCTTCTTCAGCATACTGATACTCCAAGGCAAGGGCTGTTTTGATTTTATTCAGCAATTCCCCTTCTCGGAACGGTTTACTCAAATAATCATTTGCGCCTTCGTCAAATATTTTCTGCCGTTCATCATAAAAGCTGCTAGCTGTAACAGCAATAATCGGCACCTGCTCATCCTTCAACCGTACGCGTTTAAGAACCTCATGCCCGTCCATAATCGGCATCCTCATATCTAAAAGCATCAAATCCGGCTTCCACGCTTCATATAGATCCAACGCCGCCTGCCCATGCTGCGCACAGCGTGTCTGAAAGCCCAGCGGCTGCAGCATCTGCGTCAAAAGCTCGCAATTTACTTTCTCATCGTCAACCAGCAGTACCTTGGGCCGTTTGTCCATTACTCGCAGAACACGTCGTTCTTCCATGGCAATCTCTTCATCGCCAGCTTGTTGTACAAGCACCTGCAGTGTAAACAGGCTGCCGGCGTCGCGCTGACTGTGCGCCACAATTCGCCCGCCCATGAGCTTCGCATATTCCTGGCTGATGGCTAAGCCCAGCCCGGTGCCGCTGCCTTGAGCCTTACCGGCGTGAAGCTGCTGAAACGGTTTAAAGAGCTGTTCCAATTCTTCCTGGTTCATGCCGGCGCCCGAATCCTCCACTTCCAGTTCGAGCCGTACATAACCGTCTCCTGCTTCTTGCGCTTGTACGCGCAGCGCCACAAATCCCTCATAGGTAAATTTCACGGCATTGCCCATTAGATTCAGCAAAATCTGCCGCAGCTTGCCTTCATCCGCTACAATCTTCTCCGGTACGACTTCACTTCGTTCCAGCACAAAGCGCAGTCCCTTTTCCTCTAAGCGCAGGCGGAACATCTGCTCCACCTCATGCAAAAGCTTATCCAGCGAACAAGGCGCCAACTGCAACTCCGTACGGCCAGCCTCCACTTTCGAAATTTCCAAAATATCGTTGATCAACCGCAGCAAATGTTCCCCTGCCATATGAATGCGTTCTAAGTGCTCCTTTTGGCTGGGAGAAAGCGTTTCGTCCCGTTGCAATAACTGCGCAAAACCTAACACCGCATTCAAAGGCGTACGAATTTCATGAGACATATTGGCCACAAAAAAGCTTTTCGCCAAATTGGCCGCTTCCGCCGCCTCCTTGGCCGTAATCAATTCGGCATTTACAGAAATCATTTCTTCATTCATCGCCATGAGTTCCTGCGTACGTTCTTCCACCTTGCATTCCAGATCGTTTTTAGCTTGACGCAACTCTTCTTCCGCTTGCTTCAATAGTGTTATATCGCGAATAATGCCGACAATGAACGGCTCACCCTGCTCATTCGTATAGAGACTCTTCTTCGTTATAATAGTATATTGGTTGCCATTGACATCAGTAAGCGCCTCTTCATTGACGCTCTCCTTGCCGGTAGTGAAAACCAGCTCATCCTGCTCCCAAAACACCTTTGCCTCTCCCGTTGAAAAATAATCATAGTCACTTTTCCCTTGCATTTCCGCCGCTTCTTTGCTCATCATACGGCAGAATGCTTCGTTAAAAAGAACCCATTGATGCGCCCGATTTTTGACAAATACGGGGTCGGGAATCGCTTGAATGATCTTATCAAGATAGTTGCGCGAAGCCACTAAAGCCGCTTCCGCCTGCATCTGTTCTGTAACGTTATGCCAGACTAAAATCAAGCACGGTTCGTCATTCAGCTCCAATGTATCTCCATAGCAGCGACCAGAATATAGCTCACCACTCCTCGTTTGCCAAGATACCAATTGCCCCCGCACTGAGCCTTCATCCGTCAAGGCATGCACTAGCTGTCGCCATTGCTTCCCATCTTGCCACAAGCGGGCTTTGTCGAACGACTGTCGACTCATCTCACTTTGGGAATAGCCGAAGGTTGAAAAAAAAGCCGAACTCGCTTCCAGCAGTTGCAAATCCTGCATACGAACAATCAAGATTACATCTACTGCCTGTTGAAACACTTTGGCGAACTTGGCCCCGGAGCGTTCCAGTTCACGGGTATATCCACGCAAAAGGCCATACAGCATCAACGCAATGACAAGGATATACAGCGTGCCTTTTGCTGTCGCCACTAATGTTTTCATGTGCTCCGGAAAAGGCAAAGCATACAAAAGCTGATCCGAAACTGCAATCCAAAGCCAGCTTACCAGCACATACGCAGCAACAATCTTACCCGGCGTCAACCGACTCCACTCATTTTTAAGCATCTGCAGCCCCTCCTTTTCCATGCAAAAACTCAACCTTTATTATTAAGTTTAGATTCCTTGCACCTATGTTGAATCCCTTCTGTATAGGCAGAAAAGTCAAATATTTATTCACGTTTTCAAAGAAAAAATCTTACGAACTGATCAAACAAAAGCAGGATTTCCTTTACCGGAAATCCTGCTTCTTTTATACTTTATTCCGGCAAATACGAGCAGCAGTAATCTGCTACTTGTTTTACCTGCAGCTGAAATTTAGATTTTGCCGGCACTCGGAAAGAATCACCACTTTTAACCGTCCGCCAAGTGCTTTCTCCCGGCAGCAACACATCCATCTCGCCTTGAAGCATTTCCATTAATTCCGCTGCATCGGTGCCAAATTCATATTCGCCAGGCAGCATAATACCTAACGTTTTGCGCGTGCCATCCTCAAAAAGCAACGTCCGGCTGGTCACTTTGCCCTCAAAGTAGATATTAGCTTCTTTTACCGCTGTCACATTTACAAATTCACTCATCATTTTCTCCTCCGCCACGTTTACTGTTATCATTATTGTACGTCAATGTTATTCTCCGCCCGCGCTTATACTCCTGCCCCTGCACAATTGTATACAATCACAGAGTCTTTCTTTATTATCAAAGCAATTTGCTGTATCATAAAATTAGTAAGGAGGTGTATCTCCCATGAACAAAAATGATCTTATCATCTTAAAAGGCACTTTCATTCATACCCCCTCGGCCGCCTCGTTCACCTGCCAAAAAGACCACTATTTAGTGGCCCGCCAAGGCCTCATCGTATCCTTAACGCCGGAGTTGCCGGAAAAGTACGCAGACACCCCGATCGCGGATTACAGCGGCCACTTGCTAATTCCTGGTTTTGTAGACTTGCACACCCATGCCGCTCAGTTCCGTCAGCGCGGTCTGGGACTTGATTTGCCTCTCTTACCCTGGCTGGAAACTTACACCTTCCCTGAAGAGCAACGTTTTTCCTCTGCTGCGTACGCACAAGAACTATATGACGCTTTCGCCGCCGAACTACTGCAACAAGGAACGACCCGTGTCGTTACCTGGGCTACCATTCATGAGGAGAGCGCTCGGCTTCTTTGTCAGGCGCTGGAAAAATACGGTCTGGGTGCTTATGTAGGCAAAGTCAGTATGGACTGCAATTGTCCTGCGTACCTTAGAGAAAATACGGTCCAAGCCCTGGAAAGGGCCGAGTCGTTTCTGTCTTCCTATGTAATGGGTCCCTTGGTACGGGGCATCGTTACGCCGCGCTTTGCGCCCACCTGCAGCCGCGAGTTGCTCCAAGGCCTGGGCCAGTTGGCGGCGCGCTATCAATTGCCAGTACAATCCCACTTGTCCGAAAACAAGGAAGAAATCGCCTGGGTAAACCAGCTCTTTCCTGAACGCGCTGGCTATCATGATGTCTATGACTACTACGGCTTATTCGGACAGCAGCCGACACTCATGGCGCATTGCGTGCACCTTAGCGAGGCCGCGCTAGAGCGCATGCACGAAAAACAAGTTTTTGCCGTGCATTGCCCTGATTCCAACCTCAACCTAGGCAGCGGCATCATGCCAGCACGACGCTTGCTAGACACAGGGATCCCGGTAGGTCTCGGCAGCGATGTTGGCGCCGGCCACACCTTCAGCATGCCCCAAGCCATCGTCCGGGCCGTGCAGCTTTCCAAGTTGGCTTTTTTGCAAGATGCGTCGCAAAAGCCGCTCACCCTCAGCGAAGCTTTTTATTTGGCTACAAAAGGCGGCGGCCTCTTTTTCGGGCAAGTCGGCAGCTTTGAAGAAGGCTATGAGCTGGACGCGCTGGCGCTGAAGCCTGCCAAACATCTCCAAGCTGCTCCCCCCGTAGAACAGCTGCAACATTTTCTCTATACCCAAAATGCTGCAGCCATCACCACCCGCTACATCGCCGGACAAAGGCGCGCCTAACGCTATGATGCCTAACTGATTTTTGCAGCTTGAAATCTAAAACAACTGCAGCAGGAAAAGCCTTTTCTTTGTCGAAATTCTTTCTTGAATAACAATGCGGAATATTCACATTTATTTGTCAATGTTTTTTAGTTTATGTGACCTGCATCACAGACGACGCGTAAAGCTCCTTGGTATACTGCATTTGTCAACAGAACTGCATTACCTATTATTCCAACAGTTTTCACACAGATTTATTGTCACTTTGTATATTATAAGGAGGGAACACTATGTCAATGTTTTGCTTTCAATGTCAAGAAACAGCTAAAGGAACCGGTTGCACCATGCGTGGGGTCTGCGGAAAGACCGCGGATGTAGCCAACCTGCAGGATCTTCTGATTTACACCCTTAAAGGAATTTCCGCGTACGCTTTGGAAGCCCGTGAAGCCAAACTGCCTACAGGCGGAGCGGACAAATTCATCATGGAAGGCCTTTTTGCCACCATCACCAACGCCAACTTCGATAAAGAACGCTTTGTTGCTTTGATCAAGGAAGCTCTGGTGATTCGCGAAGACGTCAAAAACGCTTTAATTAAAGCCGGTCTGACGCCTAAAGCCGCTCATGACAGCGTATTATGGTTTGCAGACAGCGCAGAAGCTTTCGAAGCCAAAGCCGCTACGGTAGGCGTCCTCTCCACAGAAAACGAAGACGTTCGTTCCTTGCGGGAACTTATTATTTACGGCGTTAAAGGCATAGCCGCCTACGCCGAACACGCTTATGTTCTTGGCTATGCGGACGACGCTATTTTCGCCGCTATGGAAAAAGCCTTAGTAGCCACTACCAACAATTCTCTCAGCGCGGATGAACTGGTTGCCCAGGTCATGGAATGCGGCAAATTCGGCGTTGACGTCATGGCGCTTTTGGACAAAGCCAACACCACTACCTATGGCTCGCCGGAAATTACCAAAGTCAATCTTGGCGTACGCAGCAATCCGGCCATCCTTATCAGCGGCCACGATCTTAAGGACCTCGAGGAACTGCTGGAACAAACCAAAGGAACCGGCGTTGACGTCTACACTCACGGCGAAATGCTGCCGGCTCATTACTATCCCTTCTTCAAAAAATATGACAACTTTGTCGGCAACTATGGCAACTCCTGGTGGCTGCAAGATAAAGAGTTTGAAACCTTCAACGGCCCTGTACTGTTGACCACCAACTGTCTGGTGCCGCCTAAAGACAGCTACAAAGACCGCGTCTATGTCACCGGCGTTGTCGGCTTTGAAGGACTCAAAAAGATTGCTCCTCGCCAAGCCGGTAAAACTAAAGACTTCTCGGCACTCATCGCCCATGCTAAACAATGTCCGTCACCCACTAAGCTGGAAGACGGCGAAATCGTCGGCGGATTTGCCCATAACCAAGTACTAGCCTTGGCTGACAAAGTCATTGAAGCCGTAAAAAGCGGCGCCGTAAAACGCTTCTTCGTTATGGCCGGTTGTGATGGCCGTATGAAGAGCCGCGACTACTACAGCGAGTTTGCTAAAGCTCTGCCACAGGATGCCATCATCCTTACTGCTGGCTGCGCCAAGTATCGCTACAACAAGCTGCCTCTCGGTGATATCGGCGGCATCCCCCGCGTTCTGGACGCTGGTCAGTGTAATGACTCCTACTCATTGGCCGTTATCGCTTTGAAACTCAAAGAAGCTTTCGGCTTAGATGATGTCAACAAGCTCCCCATTTCCTACAATATTGCTTGGTACGAGCAAAAAGCCGTTATCGTACTGCTGGCGCTGTTGTACCTGGGTGTTAAAAACATTCACCTTGGTCCTACGCTGCCTGGCTTCCTCTCGCCTAACGTCGCCAAGGTTCTCGTGGAAACCTTCGGCATAGGCGGCGTCACCAATGTAGAAGATGACCTAAAAATGTTCTTCTCCTAAAAAATGTCTTAAAGCCCGTCCTGTTGGACGGGCTTTTTTTATGGCACTGTGCTACTCACTCTACTCCTGATTAATCTTGACATAAGCAATTTTAAAGCCGTATAGTTTGTATAATAGTCATCCTAGTGGTCTTACTAAAAATAAAACACAGAAAGAAGGCTACCTTATGAAATGGTTCGCTTGCTTTAAAGCCTATTTTATGGCCTCAGCTCTTGCCCTTTGCCTGTCTATTCCCGGTACGGCAGCCGCAGCAGAACTTCCTGTCGGCGTCGTTGATATCATGTATGTAATCAATAATCATCCCGATGTAGCCCAGGCTAACGCAGCCCTGCAAACCGAGCAGGCACAGCTTCGCCAGGAGTTGGCTACAAAGTCTGCCGGGCTGAACGACAAAGACAAACAAGCCTTGGATCAGCAGCTCGGCAAACAACTGGCACAAAAACGCCAAGAGCTATTTAAGCCCATTGCCGACAGCATTCAAGTCGCTCTGAAAGCCGTCGCCGATGAAAAAGGCTTCTCCCTGGTCATCTACAAAAACAGCGTCGCCCTGGGCGGCACAGACATCACCCTTGATGTACTGCAGAAATTAAAGAAATAGGAACTGCTAGAAACTAGAACTAGGCAGCAGGTCGAAAACCTGCTGCCTTTTTAATTGGGCCCCAAAATCTCCAACAGTCTATGATAAATCAAAGCCACGATTCTAACTTCATAAAAAGCCGTAGCCCTCACTTTACTCCTGTTAAACTATTCCTCCATCGTACCCTCCGGTCACTCCTGTTCGTTCTTCATTATTTCGGATAGTTTTCCTTCGCCGGCAGCCATTCTGTCAGCAGATAGCTCGCTTGACCGCCTTCTATTTTGCGCTGAAACTGCGCTTGATAGGTAGCTTCTATCAACACCTGCCAACCGGCAGCTTTCCAGCTTTCCGGCATCGCCAGCGGATCGCCGTTAAAGCCGACAAGCGCGCGATAAACGTCGACAATAGCCGCATAGTGTTCATGCCCTTTATCTTTTAACGTGCGAATTCGAGCAAAACGAACTCCGACGGCTGCCTCTTCCGATGCCTGTTGCTTCACGACACCACTAAAAAAATCAGGCAGCGATATTTTCTCCTGCGGCAGCGAGCTCTGTCCGGCTACACTCATACTTTGCAGCTGCGCACTGATTTGCGTCCCGTCGCCGTTGTAATAATCCCGTCGCACCAAACCCACTTCCGGCGCATAACAGGCTACCATCACCTCATTGGGTTTAGCCACCGAGCGTGCTTGTACCTCCACTACACTAGAAAATAATCCCGCCGGCACCCATACGGCCTTGTTGGTGTTAAGCAAGCGATAGCGCCAAGCACTGTCTTCCCAGGTTGCTCCTTGCTGCAGCGGTCCCTTCAGCATCTGCAACTCTTGGTTGGGCTTAGCAGCAAGCAAGTCTCCCGCAGGTTCACTTTCGTTCAGCACCACTTGCTGCACTACCGCCTCTTCCGTCACGGAAAATACTCTTGCCACTTGCGCACCGCCATTGACATCCTCTACTTGCACCCGCCCATCCCGGCCCTGCATCACCGTGCGCTTAAAACCGGCAAACTCCTGTCCATAGCCGATATAAGTCCAACTCTGATCCAAGGCGGCCGGAAAATAATGACGCACATCTGCCAGCCTGAATTCGTCCGCCGACATACAATCTTGGCATGGACCCTTCTCGCTATGCGCCAACGCAGCGGAAGGCCAGCCTACTAGTAAGACCATACAAGCCGTAGCAGCTACCGCTATACGACCTCCCGAAAATTTTTTCATATATGCCGCACCTCTCTCCTATTACAACACCAGCCAAGCATAAAAAAACAAACCAATGCCAACGGACCCCACAACAACGCCAATACTCCAATAGCCATAGTTTTTACTGATAGCCGACAAGGATGATAGCAAAATCCCCACCTGCAAAAACATCAACGACTGGCCGAACATCGTATTATACTGACTGGCAGCGTCTCGCTCCGCCTCCAGTTTTTGCGCTTCTTGGATGATCTCATTTTTTTCTTTTTTGTACCGTTTGATTTCCTCTTCAAAGACTGCTATTTGCTTAACAACCGCCTCTGTACGCACTTCCGGAGGCATCAAAGCCGCCATGGCGTCGCGCTGCACTTGATATTGTGTTTCTTTGATGCTTTTTGCCTGATAGTACGCCCATTGATCCGAAGCGCGATTTTGCGCCAGCACCATGCGATTTCCATATCCAGCGGCCTTAAACGAAGCAATCGTGGCGCACGCCGCCAAAAGTAGTGTCGTAACCGCGATTACCGTTGTCAGGTGATCTTTCCACGTTTTCTTCTCATTTTGCTTGTCTGCCATAATAGCCTCCCAAATTAGTAGTTCTCCTATATTCCCGCTGCACGCCTCAAACTCCTGCCTTTTTTTGCGAGTTGACACCCTCTCGCAAAAGAGTATACTAAAAGCAAGCGAACTTATTCTCAGGGCGGGGTGAAATTCCCCATCGGCGGTATCCCGGCGCAGCCGGGGAGCCCGCGAGCGCTTTTTGCCTAAAGCAAGAAGGTCAGCAGAACTGGTAGCAAGCCAGTGCCGACGGTTATAGTCCGGATAGAAGAGGATAAGGCAGTTGCCAACGCCTTGGCAAGTTCCGACGTTTTCCGTCCGGCTTGTTTGGTTGTGTTGCTTTCACTGTCTCTTTCTGGCCCTGATTCTGGTAAGTCCGACTTATTATTAAGAAGGAGTATTACTATGAATCAATCTTTACTTCACTCTTTTGGCACCCCCGCAGAACGGGTGGAAAACGCGCTCGCCGCTTTGCGTCAAGGACAAGGCGTCCTGGTCACCGATAACGAGGACCGGGAAAACGAGGGCGATATTTTTTTTGCCGCCCAAAGCCTCACTCCACAACAAATGGCCTTGCTCATTCGCGAAGGCAGCGGCATTGTCTGCCTGTGCCTCACCGAAGAGAAAACTGCACAGCTGGGCTTGCCGATGATGGTTGAAACCAACACCAGCAGTTTCCAGACCCCCTTCACCATTTCCATTGAAGCCGCTCAAGGAGTGACTACCGGCGTATCGGCGGCCGATCGTGTCGCCACCGTCAAAGCAGCCATCGCCTCCGAAGCTTCCGCCGCGGATCTGCGCATGCCCGGCCATATGTTTCCGCTGCGCGCCCGTAAAAATGGCGTTTTGGATCGTCCCGGTCACACCGAAGCGAACGTGGACCTTATGCGCCTTGCCGGCTTAGAGCCAGCCGGCGTTCTCTGCGAGCTCACCAATCCAGACGGCACCATGGCCCGCATGCCGGAAATTGCCGCTTTTGCCCAAAAGCACGCTATGCCGGTTGTAACAGTAGACGATATCATCGCCTATCGCTTACAGGTTGACTGAACAATATAGGTTACGCTATCCATCTCATAATTCTACTTGCTAAAGAGCCGCCGACGCTACACCTGCGTCGACGACTCTTTTTTCAACTTCACATTCAATACTTTCTCTGTTCCTCTGTGTCACGCTTCCCCTTCTCATATCAAACCAAGGCTTTACTCCGCCAAGCACCGCTGCGCCAACGCCAGAGCATAGCCAAGCCGCGAATCCATTCATCCACAAGCATGGCAGCCCAGATGCCCGGCAGCCCGTAGCCCAAAACAACGCCTAAATAATAGCCCAATCCAATATTCACACTCCACATGGATAAAACAGCCATCACCACGGGGAATTGCACGTCCCCTGCGCCGCGCAACCCAGAAATAAGCACAATATTAAAGGTCCGTCCCGGCTCTAAAAAAGCGTCGATCATAAACACCAGCGCCCCCAAAGAGACAATCGCCTCTTCCGCCGTGAAGATTCGCATCAACTCCGTA
The DNA here is from genome assembly GCF_963676855.1 of uncultured Anaeromusa sp. Lineage (NCBI taxonomy): Bacteria > Bacillati > Bacillota > Negativicutes > Selenomonadales > Sporomusaceae > Anaeromusa > uncultured Anaeromusa sp. The sequence goes on along the minus strand of NZ_OY781460.1, from coordinate 1,085,891 downwards.
CGCCCCATAAACAATCCTAAGCCGAGCACCCAGGCCGCGCCGAAGGCAATACGGAAATTCCGCATCCCCACGCGCGCCGCTTCGTCAAAACGCCCGGCTCCCACTAACTGGCCGATCATAATGACATTGGCCTGACCGATAGCCAAGGAAAAAAGAAAGGCCATTTTTATAACTGACCAAGCATAGGTACGAGCCACATAGGCTTCAGAGCCCAAGTACGTCAAAATCAAGGCCATCAACACGGTCTGACTCAAAGTGTAGGACATGCTTTCCATAGCTGCGGGGAAACCTATTTTCAGCACCTGACGCATCTCCAAAAATGGAAAAGCAAGCAAATGGCGGAAAATCGCAGGTTTCAAGAGGCGGTTAAATAAATATCCTTGAACCAAAGCTACTGCCACCGCCTTGCTGCCGACAGCCGCCAGGGCCACCCCAAAAACGCCTAACGCAGGGCAGCCAAACAGCCCCAAACCCAATACCGCGGAGCCGCAAAGATTGAGGACATTCATCGTCGCCGTCACCGCCAGACATTGCCTGGTCCGCCCAAAGCCCTTAAGAATGGCATCGCTGGAAAACAGCAGGGCGTCTAAAAAAACAAAACCGCCCACTAATAGCAAATAGGTTTTAGCATGCGCTAACAGTCCTTCTGACAAGCCCAGAAAAAGCAGTAACTCTTCTCCAAAAAAAACAAGCCCAACGCTAGCAGCCAGTCCTAGGCCCAAGCTGAACAGCAGCGATACCGCCGCTGTCTTATCAATACGTTCGCGATTTCCAGCGCCAACATTTTGAGCCACCAGTACGGAGGTTCCGAGCGAAATAACAGCAAAAACTAAGAATACATTCCAGAGCACCTGGGTGCACCCTTCCACCGCCGCAGCCGCCGAACTATCATAGCGGCTGAGAATATATACATTCACTACTCCCACCATAATAATGAGAGCCTGCTCAATAAAAATAGGCCAAGCCAATTTAAATAACGATTGTGTCCTCACTGCATTCTCCTTAGTCCTCTTTCATGTGTCAGACTATCGTAGCAAAGAAGCCTCGTGCTGTCAAAGGAACAGTAAGATTGAACAAGAGCCTCGTCGAGAATCGTAGGGTTCGACTGAGGGCCGTGAGGAACGGACAAAGGAACAAGAGTCAATAGAGGGCACGACAGAGGGCTACGATGGCGGCGGCTTTTGTATATGAGGCTTTTATTGGAGCAAGACGCTCCGCAGGACGAAAAAATCGGCTAAGAAGTATTACAGTTTCGCTTGTTTGAGCATAGCGAGTTAAGAAACTGCCGACTTAGCCAGCTTTTCCGAGACGCGCGCAAATCTTGTCTCAAATACAATGAAGCCGCCTTTTAAAGACAAAAACGGAATTGAACAAGAGTCACGGTGAGAACCGGAGGACACGACAGAGGATTACGGGAGATAAAAAAGCAAGGCCGCTGCCGCGGCCTTGCTTGCTTCTTCCAAGAGCTTCCCTTGAAAGCTTACTGTTCTCCCAATTTTTTCTCCATGCGCTTTTGGAAATTCCGCAGCCCATAGCGAGACATAACGACATTTAAGCGCTGGCCTTTTTCACCAATGTCTTCATACACTGCTAAAATAGCGTCCAGATACTTAGGCACTTCTTTTTCAGTGACAAATTCCGCGACGACCTTGCCTTCTTGCGTATAACGTCCGCCTTTGCCGCCGACATAGATATGATAGCCTTCCCGGCCGGTTTCCAGCGCCTTCTTGGGACATAAGCGCACGCAAACGCCGCAGGACAGGCATTTTTGATAATCGATTACCAACTCGCCGGACTCCAACGACATAGCCTTCGCCGGACAGCGCTTCACGCAAGCGCCGCAGCGTATACAGCTTTCCTTTTTCAACAGCGGCTCCGCCGCTCCCCGGAAGCCCACATCATGCCCTTGCGGCTTGGTGCAAGCATTGGCGCAGCCACAAACCGTGAACTTCGTCTTCGCCGGCAAATCCTTGCCTACATAGTCTTGATCCAGCATTTTTCCCAGACTGTTCGTGTCCACCAGTCCATAGGGGCAAGTGCTGTTGCCGGGACAGACCATGACCGGGCGCACACGCAAACCACAAACCGCATGCTGCAGTCCTGCATCTAAAATAGCCTGCAGCGCCTCTTCAAAGCGCTCCTCCGGCACGCCGGGAATCTCTACGCCCTGGCGCACCGTAAAATGCACCTCCCCGTTGCCGAATTTCTCCGCCAACGCAGCAATCTTCCGCAAATCCTCTGCTGTTGCGTTGCCTGCGCAGTTGCGCAGGCGCATAAGCAAAAGACCTTTTTGCCGTTGAGGAATAAAGCCGTATTTTTTATAGTCCGGTTTCGCTGCCATAATCACACCTCTTTCCACCTTTTTCGTTTTTATTATACCATGTTGCCAGGAAATTTCTTAAAAAGGAAAACGTCGTCAACTTTTTTTGACGGCGTTTCCGCTGTTTAGAGCACTTCAAACAACAAAATAAACACCGCTAGCAATCCCAACCCCAGTCCCAGAGAATACGCGCAAAGTTTTTTCTCTATCGGCTGTAAATCAAACCACTCGGTTTCCGCTTCTATCGGTTTTTCCTCTTCGTAAACTTCTGTAAGTACTTCGGCATGTGCATGCTGTGCAGCCATTTCTTATCTCTCCTTTCGTTCCATCGCGTCTAACCGCCAATGATCGGCGGTTTTATACCATGGTAAAACAACCACGAAATGCCAAGACCTACCCAAAGAATAAATCCAAACAAAGCCACACTGTACACGGCGACAATGCGTCCCATGCCTTCGGCCCAGAGCTTGCGCACATTAGTCACTAAGCCAATGGAGAAAAAGCAGAATCCAAAGAAAAGTCCTCTCAGTAGATTAGCCTGTCCGGCCCCTGTTTCCGCCGCTTTGACCCATGCTGGCTCCTGCAAGCCCAACAAAAACATCGTTAAAAACGTAACGGCAAACCCCAAGATAAACTTAGGAAAGCGATCCCAAATTTCCCGCACCGAAATTTTCTGCCGCTCGCCAGACTGTCCACCTGTATTCAAGCGGTATACCGACCAAATAATAGCCAATAAAAAAGCCCAAAAGCCAATAAACAAATCAATAAACATCTTTGTCGTTGTCGCCGCCATCAAAATCCAGCCTTCTTGGTATTGAATCCCGAGCTGCGACAAAGCCTTGCTGCGAATAAGCGCATCGGTAATCGCGCCGCTGGCAATGGCTCCGCCGTCGCTTTTCACCGCTAAGCCCATCCAAGCTCCCGCAACCATAGGCTCGTTTAGCAAGAACGTTGAAGCAATAAAAGGCAGCACCAACAATTCCCCTGCCACAAAGACAATAATAACGGAAGCCAAGACTGCAGGAACAATGGGCCGAGACCGAATGGCTCCGCCAGTGGCAATCGCCGCCGCCACGCCGCAGATTGAAATACCCGAGGCCAACGGCGCCGCCCATTCCGGCGTAAACTTAAAATACCGCCGTGAAATAAAGTAGACCACAGGCCAATAAATCAAGTACGCTTCCACCACCGCGCACAAGCCGCGTAAAATTACCGTACCCGCCAAAGCCATGGCGCTGACGGTTTTAATGCCGATAGCCATGCCCAAAATGACAATCGCTGTCTTGATATACCATTCCGAACGCGCCGCTTCATGGAGATACGCCGCTGTCTTGGGGAAAAAATTGCCGATAACCAGCCCTGCGAGCAAGGCAAAAACGAAGCCTAATTCACCAAGACCTAACGACCAAGGAATATGCAGAGACGCTTGTTTATCCGGCGTAGCGGCAATATACGCGTAATTACCTGCTATCATGCAAAAAAATGTAAGCCAATAGACAATCGTAAATCCGCCGACGAAACGCCAGGGCCGTGAACCCATGACAACAGCCCCTGCGGTTGTCACTAACAAAAGAAATAAGTACGTAATAATAGCGGAACCCCAGCCCCCTAGGAAGCCATACCCTTTAGCAGCAGGAACGACGGCTTTGCCGCCGTCAAGCCAAACTTGAAAATTTACTACCCAGCCTAAAAGATCCGCACCTAAAACGGAAGCACTGCCAAGGGCAAATACCAAAATACCTAACCAAACCGCCCACCAATCTTCGCTCTTCAGTAACGATTTTTGCTCATATACCGACGAATGAAATTCAGTAGCCATACCTTTTCCTCCTGTCCTTTTCGCTTTGCTTTTTCCCCACGCAACTCACGTCCTTTCCTTTCAATTACGAAATGCAAAAAAGCCGGGTTCGTACGTTTTACGCACGAGCCCGGCCTTCAGTTCTCTGATCAACCGTAACAACTTTATCAGGTTATGTTGAAAATAATATCCTTTACTGTTCTATTTGTCAAGGTGAAAAAGCAACAAAGGCCCGTACTGGAGAACCATCCGCCTCGCGCAACGGTAAAGGAAGCGCAAAAAAGTCCACACCGCTCTGCACTTCTTCTAAGCGGGTTAAATTCTCAATCAGCACTATCTCCTGTGCCAATAGCAGTTGATGAATCACAAAATCCTTGCTATCGATGGCATCAAAAGAAATGGCATCAATTCCCACCCCTTTTAATTGGCACTTACCCAACCAAGCCGCCGCTTCCGCTGTTAAAAGCGGATACTGCTGCAGATACTGTTCCTGCCCCCAATAGCGGCTCCAGCCTGTCCAAAATAAAACAAAGTCAACTTGCGCCAATAATTCCTTTTGCGCTTGCAGCTCCCCTATGCCGATTACACCGCCAGCGCAATTTCTCACATCCAATACCGCCGCCCGACCCACAAACCGCTCTAACGGCAACACATCTAGTGTTTTCCCATCTGCCAGCATGTGCGCAGGCGCGTCCATGTGGGTGCCTACATGGGTATTCATTGCGATTTTCTTCACTTGATAGCCATTGGCTGCAACGGTGGCCACCGTTGAAAAATCCGGCGCAGGCGTCCCCGGATACACCGGCATGCCCACTTGCAGGGACTGCGACAAATCGATCATGCGCATACGCTTTCGCCTCCTCACTCATTTCTTACTTATTAATTTGCTCCTTGCCGCCCGCTTCGTCAAGTTATTTTAATGAATTACAGACTGAGTTACTGTAAATAGCTATTCTTTTTGACTAACTCCGCATGCTATAATCGTATACAGGAAGTACTCTAAAAAACACTCTGTCTTTGGTTCAGGAGAACCGTCCTCTTGAACCACAATTTGCGGATTTTTCATTTCACTCAGGTTCGAAGGAATTAATGCGTTAGCACAACGCCTTAATTCCATAAAAAGAGGGGGATATATTTCGATGAAACTTGTCAGCTTCTATCAAAACGGTCAACCCACTCTAGGCATCCAACAGGAAAACGGCATTATCTCTGTCACAAAAGCCGCCGCGACCGCTTCTCTATCGGCGCCGCGGACCATGGAGGAAGCCATCGTCGGAGGCCAAGAAGCGCTTTCCCAGTTGCAATCGCTTTTGGCAACCAAGCCGTCAATTCTTCCCTTCGATGCCATTACTTACGCGCCGTGCATTGCTTCGCCAGAAAAAATTCTCTGCGTCGGCCTTAACTACGCCGCGCACAGCGCGGAATGCAAAGCCGATTTGCCTACCGTGCCGGTGATCTTCAGCAAGTTCAACAACACCTTGGCAGCGCACCAGGAACATATTCCGATACCTCCGTGCACCTCCAAAGTGGACTATGAAGCAGAACTGGTCATCATTATCGGCAAAACTGCCAGCAATGTCAGTAAAGAGAATGCTCTAGACTATGTCTTCGGCTATACCGTCGGCAACGACCTTTCGGCCCGTGATTTGCAAATGCGCACCCCCCAATGGCTGTTGGGAAAAACCTGCGACCACTTCGCACCTACCGGACCTTGCGTTGTTACGGCTGATTCCCTGAATCCCGCAAAACTTGAAATTTCTAGCCGCGTCAACGGCGAAATTCGCCAGCATTCCAACACCAGCGATATGATTTTCGATTGCGCCACTGTCATCAGCTACCTCTCACAGCACCTGACCTTGAAGCCTGGGGATCTCATCTTTACGGGCACGCCCAGCGGCGTCATTTTAGGCTACCCGGAAGAAAAACAAGTTTGGCTCAAAGGCGGCGATGAAGTCGTCATTGAAATCGAAAGCATCGGCCGACTGGTTAACATTTTAAAATAAGCAATACTAAGCAATATCAAAGAGGAGCGGCCAATAAGGCCACTCCTCTTTCTTTGCATATCTTTCATTACGATTTGACGGCTTCTTCGTCTTTCTCCGCCATTTTGTATAGAACCAGAGCCAAAAGGCAACCCACAAGAACCGCCCCACCCATAAAATACAAGCCGCTTGTAAAACTTCCTGTATAATCTTTGATCCAACCAATCGCAACAGGGCCGAAAAAGCCGCCCAAGTTGCCGATGGCATTGATAAAAGCAATGCCTGTCGCTGCCGCTGCGCCCACAAGGAACGTCGGAGGAATGGTCCAAAAGATAGGCATACAGCCGTAAAAACCTATGCTGCTGATGGAAATAAGGAAGATAGACAAAGCCAAGCTGCCATTGACAAAGCCACAAAGCACCAAACTTCCCCCAGCCAAGACCATCGCGCCAATCATATGCCATTTGCGTTCTTGAAATTTATCAGAGCTTCTGCCGATAAGCAACATACCTACTGCAGCCACTACAAAAGGAATAGCACCAATGAGACCAATCGAAGTTGTCGAAATATCGCTGCTAAAGCTTTTCACAATCTGCGGCAACCACATATTTACGCCAAAAACGCCGATGACCTGGGAAACATAAATCAATGCCAATATCCAGACTTTAGGATTGGCCATCGCCTGCCACATAGAGTATTTTTCTTTCGCCACAATACGTTCTTCTTCGTCTTGCAGCGTGTTAATCAGCCATTGTTTTTCTTCTTCTTTCAGCCAATCTGCTTTAGACGGGCTGTCTGTCAGATAAAAATATCCCATAATACCTACTAACGACGCTGGAATGCCTTCCAATACAAACATCCATTTCCAGCCCGCAACACCCAAGGTACCATCCAGAGTCAACAACCAGCCTGATACGGCAGAACCAATCATCAAAGCCAAAGGCTGCGCAAACATAAAGCGAGATGTAATAGATGCCCGATACGCCGCCGGAAACCACTGTGTCAGGCAAAAAATAACCCCCGGGAAAAATCCAGCTTCCGCTGCGCCAAGCAGAAAGCGCATCACTAAAAACTGTTCTACACTAGCCACAAGGGACATGCTGGCGGAAAGAGCGCCCCAAATGATAAGTAAAAACGCCAGCCACCTCTTGGCCCCATAACGTTGCAAGCCAATATTGCTGGGAACGCCAAAGAACAGATAGCCGATAAATAAAATGCCTGCTCCATAACCAAAGGTAGTTGCCGTCAAGGCCAAATCTCGGTTCATTTGCAATGCAGCAAAGCCGAGATTCACGCGGTCAATAAAATTAAGCAAATAGGCCAAAACAAAAAACGGAATCAAACGCCAAGCAACTTTACTGATTACACGGCTGCCCAAATCGAGGTCACCGCTTTGCTTTTCTACGGTTGCGTTCATATAGTACCTCCTATGTACTTTTCTTAGTTTTTATTGTAAGTAGCGAATTTTCTTGCTTTCTTAAGCAAATTTTTTTAGTTTTCCCCTTAAGGTGGAACCGCTCCCACTACAAGAGCGGCTCCATGACTTACACTTACAGTTTCAAGATAGCGCCTTTCGCTGCGGAAGTCGCCATTTTCGAGTAAATGCCAAGATATCCCTTAGTAAATTTAGGCTCTGGACGCTGCCACTTAGCTAAACGAGCAGCTATTTCCTCTTCGGCTACATGGAGTTGCACTTCACCGTTAGGAATATCAATGGTGATCATATCGCCGTTTTCCACAATGGCGATCGGACCACCGTCTGCCGCTTCCGGCGAAACATGACCCACAAAACAGCCATTGTTAGTTCCTGAAAAACGACCATCTGTAACCAAGGCTGTACTCTTAGCCAATCCCATGCCGTAAAGATATTTCATGGCCTTGTACATTTCACGCATCCCAGGACCGCCTTTAGGTCCCTCATAGCGAATCACGACCACATCCCCCGCCTGAATGCCTCCGTTCAAAATAGCATGTTCGGCTTCCTCTTCCGAGTTGAATACTTTTGCCGTTCCTGAGAACGTATGCATGGCCGGATCAATGGCCGCCGGCTTGGTTACCGCTGTCTCCGGTGCTAAATTCCCCCGTAAAATGGCCAAGCCTTTTAAGCTGTTGAACGGTTTTGCCGCCGTAGTAATAACCTCTTCATTGAAGGGATATTTATATTGATAGTGCGCTAGATTCTCCGCTACTGTCTCGCCGCTAACCGTCAGACAGTCTGCATGCAGCAGATGTTTGATTTCTTCCATAACTTTGGGAATGCCGCCAGCAAGATAAAAATCTTCCATATCGTATTTAGAAGCAGGGTTGACTTTGGCCACCTGCGGCGTTGTCTGGCTGAGAGAATCATAGGCCTGCATCATTTCATCGGCGTCAATGTCCACCTCATTGGCAATAGCTGACAGATGAAGTACCGCGTTCGTAGAACCGCCTGTCGCCATCAGCACGCGGATCGCATTTTCCAACGCCTTTTTCGTAATAACTTTATCGCCAGTAATGCCAGCTTTCGCCAAACCGACAATAGCGAGGCCTGTTTCCTCCGCTAGGCGCAAACGTTCAGCGTATACCGCCGGCACCAAAGCCGCTCCCGGCAGAGACATGCCCATAGCTTCCGCCATACAGCACATCGTATTGGCTGTACCGTAAAACGCGCAGGAACCGCAGGTAGGTCCACAAACCTCTTCCAAGTGGTCATACGTATCCCGGTCAATCTTGCCAGACTTAAGCATACCCAAGCCTTCGGACATACTAGTCAAGTCCGATTTGCGTCCGTCAAACGCCTTACCGCCCAACATGGGACCGCCCGGCAAAAAGATAGCCGGAATCTTGAGGCGGGCTGCCGCCATCAGCATGCCTGGAACAATCTTATCGCAAGAGCCCAAGAGCACAATCGCATCTAACCGATGGGCTTCCACCATGACTTCAATGTCATTGGCAATCAGATCTCTCGAAGGAAGAATGTAGTGCATTCCTGCATGCCCTTGGGCCGTGCCGTCGCAAGCGGCAATCACACCAAATTCCGCTACACTGCCACCTGCCCGGTAAATGCCTTTGCGCACATTGTCCGCCACTTGGCGAAGATTTGCATGCCCTGGAACCAACTCATTCCAGGAATTTGCAATGCCGATAATAGGACGCGCATCCAAATCTCCGTCCGAATATCCCAGGGATTTAAATACGCTGCGGTTAAAGCTCCAGTCCGGTTTTGCCAGTACATCGCTGCTACGATACTTCACGTTTACATGCACCCCTTTCACTTTCTCTTGCTAACCGTTTCCACCAACGGCTCAAGCCTTTTTAGCCGCCAATTCGATAGCCACATCCAAAATCATGTCTTCTTGACCTCCGACAGTTTTACGTTTCCCCAGTTCCATTAAAATATCGCGAGCGTCAACACCAAATTTTTCCGCCGCCCGACGACTATGGAGCAAAAAGCTGCCGTATGCGCCTGCGTAACCAATGGCCAGAGCTTCGGTCGAAATCACTTGCGGCCGATGCATCACAGGCGTCACCAAATCACGACTGGCATCCATAAGCGTATAAAAATCAACGCTGCTTTCATACCCGCCTTTTTGCAGCACCCCAGCAAGCACCTCCAGTTGTGTATTGCCAGCGCCTGCCCCCATGCCGGCCAGAGTACCATCCACATAAGACGCGCCTGCATCTAACGCAGCCAACGTATTCCCCACCGCCAAGCCTAGGTTGTTGTGAGCATGGAAGCCTACCGGAATCGACAGATTCTCTTTCACCAAAGAGATTCGCGCTTTTACGCCATCCGGCAAAAGAGCCCCAGCCGAATCGGTAATATACACTACATCCGCGCCATAGCTTTCAAATAGTTTTGCTTGTTCCAGAATTTTTTCCGGTTCCGCCATATGGGACATCATCAAAAAACCAATCGTTTCCAAACCATGGGCTTTAGCAAATTTGATGTGCTGTTCACCGGTGTCAGCTTCGGTCACATGAGTGGCTACGCGCACCGTGTTCACACCGCACTCCATAGCTGCTTCCAAATCTTCAATCGTACCGATTCCTGGAATCAAAAGCGCTCCTAGTTTAGACTTCGTTAACACCTTCGAAACTGCTTTAAAGTATTCCAGCTCATGCGCTTTGGCAAAACCGTATTGGAAGCTAGAACCGCCCAGGCCGTCTCCGTGCCCCACTTCCATCATATAGACGCCAGCGGCATCGAGTTGCGCCGCAATGCCTGCCATTTGTTCCGGAGTCAGCTGATGGCTAACGGCGTGCATGCCATCGCGCAAAGTTGTATCAATCAGACGAATCATCATTAGTTACCTCCCTGTTTCCGCTTCAATTCTGCATACCGTTCCGCCACAGCAACCGCCGCTGAGGTAATAATGTCCAAGTTGCCTGAGTATTTAGGCAGATAATCTCCTGCACCTTCCACTTCCACCATCGTGACAATGCGTTCTCCATCGGCATATGGCGCCACTTTCAAGCGATAACCAGGCACATACTGCCTCATGCGCTCAACCATAGCGGCAACAGACGCCTGCACTTCTTCCATTTTGTCCGTTGCGCAGCGAGTATAGATCGTATTACGCATCATAATCGGCGGCTCCGCCGGATTCAGAATAATGAGCGCTTTACCAGCTTTCGCGCCCCCAACCTGTACCAACGCATTACGCGTTGTCTGTGTGAATTCGTCAATGTTCTGCCTTGTTCCAGGCCCTGCGCTTTTGCTACTCAAGGTCGCTACAATTTCAGCATAAGATACCGGCACAACTTGATTAATAGCGTAAACAATCGGAACGGTTGCTTGACCACCACAGGTAATCATATTGACATTACAAACGCCCTCAAGTAAATGCTCATCCATATTTACCGTTGGCGCCACATAAGGCCCCACTGCCGCCGGAGTTAAATCTACTGCGAAAATACCCGCTTCTTTGAGCCGCGGCGCATGGCGCAAATGCGGCCCCGCACCAGTCGCGTCAAAAACGATATCCACATTTCCTAAAGCCAAAACGCCGTCAATACCTTCGGCCGTAGCTACCAACCCTGCTTCTTTGGCCAGCTGCAGGCCTTTGGACTCTGCAATAATACCGGCCATCGCAACCAATTCAATCTGCTGGCTGCGCTGCAATTTGATCATCAAGTCGATTCCAATGTTTCCTGGGCCAATAATGGCCGCTTTTAGTTTTTGCTGTTTCAAAACCACCGCTCCTTTGTTTGTTATTATCGAACAATGTTCACTAATTTATTTATTCGTTCGTCATTGTCGAACGTAGTTCGCTTTTGTTGTTATGCTTATTTATTCTATTACTGCTCCTATCGCCGAGAACTATTCACAGATTAGATCGCGCCGCCGCGATAACCAAGACGCCCTGATATCTGTCGCGCCATTTGTAGCATCCGAGATACGACTTGCTCCAGCTTGCTATCCGTAAGACGATGCGCTGGCCCCGAAAGGCTAATAGCCGCCACAATGTTGCCAGTTGCATCTTTAATCGGCACCGCAGCACATTGCAAGCCGAGTTCAAACTCCTCTTTATCGAAAGCATACCCTTGCTTGCGAATGGAGTAAACATCTTGCAGTAGTTGTTCCAAAGAAGCTACTGTTTTTTCCGTATAGCGCACAAAAGATTTTCCTTCGTATAATTTACCAACTTGTTCATCGGTTAAACCCGACAGTAAGACTTTCCCCACACCGGTACAATACGAGGGGTTTCGTCCACCAACTTGCGAATTGATACCAATGGACAACGGGCCGTCTACTTTGTCGATATAAATTACATCGCCCCGTGATAGCACTGCCAAATGCGCCGTTTCTTGATAGTGAGATGACAGCTCCTTCAGATATGGCAAGGCTATTTCTCGTAAGTCTAGATTGGACATATAAGCCTGCCCTAGTTCAAATAGTTTAATTCCTAATGAATATTTTCCTGTTTCCACATCTTGTTGCAGATATCCGCAACGCTCCAGAGTCGCCACTATACCATGCGTAGTGCTTTTACTCAAGCCAAGACCTCGGCTAATTTCCGTCAACCCTACCGTACGCCCCTGCTCGCCGGCAAATTCCATAATCTTGAGCGCTCGGAATACCGATTGTATATATCGCTCGCCTTCATCAAATTGCATGTTATTCATACGCACACCCTTTGTTCGTTATTATCGAACTGCGTTCTCGTTTTCACCAACTATCTTTTATTATATTTTCTATATACTTTTTTAGCAAGAGTATTTTTCATTTTATTTTTTACTTTTTCCGTGTCAGTTAGATGAACTTTTAGCGATTTTCCTTTAAACCAAAAATAAAACGAGCTATAATACCAGAGATACCAAAGGAGGACGAACCTATGAACCACACGGAAGCCCTGGGCAAAGAACCTATCGGCCCCTTACTCTGGCGCTGCTCGCTGCCGGCTATTATCGGTATGCTTGTTAACGCCCTCTATAATATTGTCGACAGCATTTTTGTCGGCCAAGGCGTCGGCGAATTGGCGCTGGCAGCCGTCACTATTGCATTTCCACTCATGACCATCCTTATGGGGTTAGGCATGTTTGTCGGTCTAGGCGCTGCTTCCATCGCTTCACTACGCTTGGGAGCAGGCGACAATCGCGGCGCCGAATGCATTCTCGGCAACGCTTTGACTCTACTCTGTTTGATTATGCTGCCCACCACCGGCCTAGCGTTACTCTTTTTAGAAGAACTTCTGCAATGGCTCGGCGCCAGTCCTGAAGTTTTGCCTTATGCCATAGATTTTACCCGCATTATTTTAGGCGGCAGTATTTTTATGCACATCAGCTTCGGCCTCAACGGCCTCATTCGTGCGCAAGGCGATGCTAAAACAGCTCTTTATACCATGCTCATCGCCGCTTTGCTCAACACCGCGCTCAATCCTTTATTTATATTTGTCTTCCATTGGGGCATCGCCGGTTCCGCCTGGGCTACGGTTCTTTCACAATTTGTCGCTACCGTTTGGGTCCTGACGTATTTTCTCTATGGTCGCAGCACGCTGCGTCTGCGCCGCGCCTGTCTACCGCTGCAGAAAAAGCTGGTTCTTGACATTGCACGCATCGGCATGGCCCCGTTTTTAATGCAGCTTGGGAGCAGCTTGGTCATCGTTATCTTCAACTTTACCTTGCTATCCTATGGAGGCAACCTGGCCATCGCCGCGTTTGGCATCGTTAACCGCGTGTTGATGCTTCTGTTAATGCCGGTTCTCGGCATTAGCCAGGGTGTACAGCCCATTGTCGGCTACAATTATGGCGCCCAGAATTACAACCGTGTCCTCCAAGCCATTAAGCTAGCTATCGGCAGCGCTACGTTGGTTTGTATAGTCGGGCTAGCCGTGGTCCTTACCGGCCATGAAGCGCTTGTCCGCTTGTTTAACGATAATCCAGAACTCATCCGCATCGGCTCCGAGGGCCTCTGCATTTTTCTGGCTATGCTGCCTGTCATCGGCTTTCAGATCATTGGCGCCAACTATTTTCAAGCGATCGGCAAAGCCAGCTACTCCATTGTCTTTAATCTGCTGCGCCAGTTCATCCTGCTAATTCCGCTGGTCTATTTGCTGCCGCAATGGCTGGGCCTCAACGGCATCTGGGCAGCCGGTCCGGTGGCCGACCTTGGCTCCGCCTGCTTAACCGGCTTCTTCCTGCTGCGAGAACTGCGGCGATTAAAAGCCAAGGGAATTTGAACAGGAGCAGCGGGAGTCACAAGAGGGTACGAATGGCTTATATAATGAGCGCTTCGGTAACACGAGCTTTTTTGATAAAGTCCATCGAGAAAAAGACCTCGCTGGCGCAATATGCGAATAAATTAGCGGCTCCTAAAAAATACTGTATTGACCAGCTGCGGGACGCAGCTTATGAAGACTCCACATATCGAGCAGTGCGCCACTAGCTTTAAAAGCCTTGACTAGCAGCATCGTATGACCAACTTCCACCGTCAGATAGTTTGGTTCGTCCAGCGGATTGTAAAAGCTTTCATTCCAGGCCTGCCGCACCGGATCTGGATATGTTTTGGTGCCGCTGCGCCCAGTAGCTACGTGGACAGTACCAGGAAAGCCGTTCCCGGTGCCATCTAGAGGAACGGAACGAGCGTAGACATGTTCATGCGCCGTAAAGACGACATCTATTTTAGCCTCTTGTAAAATCGGCACAAACGCGTTTCGAAGAAAGATTGCGTCTCCCCCTTTTCGATTCCCATAAAACGGACGATGCGTCAACACAATGTTCCAAGGCTTGCGGCTATGGGCCAAATCTTTTTTCAGCCATTCTTGCTGCAAAAAAAGACTATACGGCACAAAGGCCCGTTCTTCTCCCATCTGGCTGTCCAGCACCGCTACATGGACGTCACCATACTCTAGGGAATACACCTGGCCGCGCAGTTCCGCCGGCCCGTTACCAGGTAAAAGAAGTTGCGCCGTAAACAACTGCGGCCGCGAATAGATTCGATTTGGCGTGTAGGTTTCATGATTACCGACAACCGGTACTACTGGAATGGAGTCGATCACGCCCTGCCCCGCTTCCAGCCATCCTTTCCACTGCCCATAATCCTGCCCCACGTCCACCAAGTCTCCCATATTCACCATAAACGCCGCATCTGGATTAGCCTGAAAGGCTTTTTTCAAAGTATTCCCCCAAACTTGGTAATTAACGCTTTGGGAATCTCCGAAAACCAAAAACTTTACTTTTGAAGACTGATAGGGAGCCGTCCGAAACGTACGCCAAGGACTCCACGTAACTCCGTCTCCTACACGGTATGTATAGCGAACTCCCGGACGCAGTTGCCGCAAGGTAACCGTAAATTGTTTCACTTCACCCAGATTAGTCGCCAATACCGCCGCTTGCGCCGGTATAGTGCGAAGCGCCCCTACTGCCGCAGGCTTTGCAGTGGCTTCACCATACTGTACCATACCACTTCCGTTCTCCATCTTCCAGGAAATCGTCTGCGTTGTGGCCGGTTCCTCACTCCAAGTCAAGACAATCTGTTCTGGAATCGATGATGCTGCAGCTAACCCACTCCACCCCAGCAAGCACATGATACTCCCAATCCAGCATGCATACATTTTTTTCATATTCGTTTCGACCTTGCTTTCCTTACTTTTGTTGCTTTTTTTCGGCGACCAACACTCATTCCCCTGCTTTGTATTGCCAGCCTCTGTAAATCGGTTTCTTATTCATTCTGAATCTATGGCTAGTCAACTGCTCCCCTTGTATCTCTGCGTTTTGCAATGATTTTTACAATCACACGCTTATTGCACTGGTTTAGACGTCAATTTTCTGTTTTTCCAGAGATGCATTGAATAAAATCATATGTTATAATATAAAAATTATTGTTATTACTTGTTGCTTCAAGGAGACTTTTTCTTGCAAAATTTAACACAAACCATTAGCAAAAATTTAGCCAAATTACGCCTTCAAAAGCGGCTCAGCCTAGACAGGCTATCTGAGCTTTCTGGCGTAAGCAAAGCCATGCTCAGCCAAATTGAACGCGGTGAGTCCAACCCGACTGTCAATACACTTTGGAAAATCGCTACAGGCCTTCGTGTTTCCTTCAATGACTTACTTTGGGAAAGTAAGCCAGACATCGAAGTCGTGCGGCATGCTTCTTGCCCTCTTATAACAGACGACAACAACGGCATGTCTCTTTTTTCTCTTTTTTCTTTTGAATCTGGCAAACCGTTTGAAATATTCACTGTCAAAATACAATCCCAGTGCATACATGTTGCATCTCCTCATGCTATCGGTTCAGAAGAATACCTTTTGCTAAACGAGGGCACTTTATATATAAACGTAGACAACACCGACTACAAATTGCAAAGCGGCGATGCCCTGCGCTTTCCCGCTGGCCAGCCTCACCGCTATCATAACCCTGGCCTCCAAGAACTTTCTTTTCATTGCATCTTATACTATACCGCGCCCTAAAAGGAGCTCTATGTTGCAGCCTACTGCTGCAACATAGAGCTCCTTTTCTAAATCACTATGCATTTTAAAATAACACCACTTGATCTCTGCCGCCTTTTTTGGCTTGATATAAAGCGTCATCCGCCCGTTTCAGCCAAGATTCCACTGTATCCTCGCTCATGAACTCTGCCACACCAATACTGACAGTCAAAGGTAACTTTAAAGAAGAGACAGGTTTTGCCGCCAGCGCCCCGCGCAGCTTTCCGGCCGCCAGCACCGCCTCCGGGCCAGAACTATGCGGCAACAGCACGGTAAATTCTTCGCCTCCCCAACGATAGATCGAGTCAACGGAGCGAATATTTTGTCGTATTCGTTCCACTACCTCTACCAAAACTTCATCACCAATCAAATGCCCGTGTTCATCATTAACTTTTTTAAAAAAATCAATATCTACCAGTAAAATTGAAACCGCTTCTCCATACCGCTGACATCGCAGCATTTCTTGTTCAGCTGCTTCTTCAAATTTACGCCGATTCCAGGCCCCTGTCAGTCGATCCGTCAGTGCCAAGACTTCTAAATGTTCATTAGCCTGACGCAGCTTACGGTTGCTTTCCTCCAGCATTCTCCAGGCCATTTGCAAATCAATCTGCTGTTCTTCGCTGCGTTGCAGTTCTTCACGCAGCCGGACTTTGACCTGCACCTTTTCTAAAGCAATGGCTGCCAAAAAAGCATATTGCTCCAACAAGCTCAATTGCTCTTCGCTGGGAACAAAGCATTCCTTCCTCCATGAAATCCCGAAAATCCCCAAAGTACGACCACTGCTGTTCAGGGGATACATCAACAACGTACTGACCTGACTCAATTCCGGTTCCATCATTTTATCCGGTACTTGCTGGTAATCCGGCACATACTGCATCTGCCCCTGCGCCAAAACTTTGCCGCTCATTCCAACCGTAATGTCAATTTTACGTTCTTTCATCGCACTATATAACCCCACGGCATAACGAAATTGCAGACTTCCGTTGGCATCCACAACAGAAACATAACCGTCCGGCGCCTCCATAAGCTGCACCGCATCGGTAATAATTGTTTCCAGCAACCCTTTTACTTCCTCCCTATCTTGCACTAAATGACCCGTTATCGTCTGCAGCGAAGCCATTTGTCGGGCAAAATTGCCTACCCGCCTTGTCAGGGCGTCTTCTCTCCTCACGCGCCGCACCAGCAAAACCGTAACTGTACTAAGCAATAGACTAACCGCCGCAGACGCAAGAAGATAAAATCGTCTTCTTTCGGCAATGTCTTTTTTAACCTGGCTCACATCAACGCCAGTTGCAGCAATCAAAGGATACGACTCCAGCGAATAATAGTGAAAAATGCGCTCTCCACCGCTGTGATCATAAAAAGATCCAGTGTGACCTTCCGGCTGCTGCCGCGCCTGCTGCCCCAAAAATCGTCCCAACGCTTCTTGTTTTCCTTCTAAAAGAACCTCTGGTTGCCAAGAGCGAAGCGTCTCATCTTCCCCCAAAACCACAAGAACCGCGTCACTTTCCAACTCCAATTCCCAAAGGAATTCAGTTAATGCACGTTTGGCGCTTGTCGCAAACACGACGCCCCGAAACACTCCCCCATTGTCCCAAATACCACGGCTCCAGGTTAAAGTGGAATCTTCCACCGTCGTAAGCGAAGCACTATGCAATTGATCGCTGGCTTGCCGCTGATGATGCTGAAAAAAGCTTTCGTTTGCTACCGATTGGCGAGCTTCTTCGCCAGTGTAAACAGCAACCACTTGTCCCGCTTCGTCAGCCACTGCCAACGACAACACTCGTTCTCGCAAAAAATCAGGTGAAACCGCCCCTTCTTCTACGCCATTTCGTAACCACTGATGATGTTGACGCACAATTTTCAACGCAGAATCGACATTTTGCACCGAATGATACACGTGGTCTGCAAAAGAGCGCCCATACGTTACACTGACCCTCACAGCTTCCCGTTTTTCAATTTCCGATTCTACAGAAATGCGGTGCCATGTAGAAGTCCAAAGCAGCAACAAAAGCCCGATCCCTAAACAGATGATGATCTTGTCCATCGAAACAATCTTTGTTTTCGATTTCTGCCTCTGCTCCATATTTCGGCACCTTCCTCTCTTTGCCATTGTAAAAGTATGCCAATTTAGTTTTCGCTGTTATATTCCTCGCACCAAGCTTTAATCCCTTTCGCCGCTTTAAGTTTCTTCACTTACCTCGCCCTAAAGCACTACGACTCTAGAAATGTGCTAAAATAAAAGAAGTTAACGGAGTCGACGTTACTAAGAAAATCGCTAAAGAGACCTTAAGGGTACAAGATACAGCGCAACTGCGTAGCAGAAAGATACGGCGATAGATACGTATCCATAAGTACCCTCCTATGAAGATGAAAGGATGAATTATATGTTTAGCAAAGAGTTAGAACGGTTAATTGAAGAGAAAAAGCAACGCTGGACCAGTGCCAGCGATCAGATTTGGAAGTATGCTGAAATAAAATTCCACGAAACGCGCTCCAGCGAAATGCTTGGTTCGCTTTTGGAACAAGAAGGCTTCGCCGTCGAAACTGGCGCCGCCGGTTTGCCTACCGCCTTTGTCGCTTCCTTTGGCAGCGGCGCGCCAGTCATTGCGTTTCTCGGCGAATATGACGCCCTGTCTGGTTTGAGCCAGCAGGACAGCATCGCTGAAAAAAAGCCTCTTAAAGAAGGCGGCAACGGCCATGGCTGCGGCCATCACCTGCTCGGCGTCGGTTCCCTGGCGGCAGCCGTAGCGGTCAAAGAAATTCTCAAAGAACACAAGCTTGCTGGAACGGTGCGTTACTACGGCTGCCCCGGCGAAGAAGGCGGTTCCGGCAAGGCCTTTATGGCCCGAGCCGGCGTCTTTAAAGATGTCGACGCTGCCTTGACCTGGCATCCATTGACACACAACGCCATCTGGTCCACCCGCTTTTTAGCCAACTACCAAGTTGCGTTCCGCTTTCACGGCAAGAGTTCTCATGCCGCCTCCGCGCCTCACGTGGGACGCAGCGCCTTAGACGCTGTGGAGCTCATGAATATCGGCGTTAATTACCTCCGGGAGCATGTCGTCCCGGACGCCCGCATGCATTACGCCATTACTAATAGCGGCGGCTTTTCTCCCAACGTTGTCCAAAGCGAAGCCGAAGTGCTCTATCTTCTGCGCGCCCCAGAATTAGCTGAGGTTCAAGACATTTACGAACGAGTCTGCTCCATCGCTCATGGTGCGGCATTAATGACAGGTACTACTCATGAAGTAATTTTTCAAAAAGCCTGCTCTAATTACATTCCCAACCAAGCCTTAGAGACGGTCATGTATCGTCACTTGCAGCAAGTTGCGCTCCCTGCCTTATCGGAAAGCGAACAAGAGCTGGCACAACAGCTGCACCAAACTATGACGCAAGAAGATTTGCAAAACGATCTGCATATGGCTGAATTGCTCTTAGGCGGCCAACACCGCGAGCTGCTGCCCGGCATCCGCGAACTGCTTGTCGCTGACCAATCTCTTCCCCATGTGCATGCGGCTTCTCTTTTACCTGGTTCCAGTGATGTCGGCGACGTCAGTTGGCTGGTACCGACCGCCCAATGCAGCACCGCCTGCTACGTGTTTGGCACACCTGGCCATTCTTGGCAAATGGTAGCCCAAGGAACTTCTTCGCTAGCGCACCAGGGCATGCTAACCGCCGCCAAAATCTTGGGGCGCACCGCGCTAGATCTTTTTACCCAGCCAGAACTGATTCAGACCGCCAAAGCCGAGCTGGTTCAGACCTTGGACGGACGCACTTATCAGTGCCCCATTCCTCAAGATGTGCAGCCGCCACTTTAACGCTGAAAAGTAGGAACCATTTTATAATTTGTATGCATAAAAAAGGCCAGGCAACCACTTAGTAAAAAGTGCTTGCCTGGCTCTTTATTGGCTCTTATTCTTTGCGTTTAGCCTACCGCTTCTTGACATTCTTCTTCCTGCTCATTCAGGCTAGCAGCCAGCCAATTTTTCCCTTCTACCAAGCGCGCCACCAACATAGAGCAAGCTACGTTTCCGGTGGAATTGAGCAGCGTCGCCGGCGCGTCAATAATAGTGCTGATGACCGCAATGATCGGCAGCACTTCCGGCGAAAAGCCGTACACACTGATAATCAGCATTTCGCCAATCATACCCCCTCCCGGAATAGCCCCCATGACAGCGCCAACCAAGAAAGAAACGCCGATAATTCCCAGCCAGGTTCCCCAGCTTGTCATATCCATCCCAAATAAGCCAAAGAGAAAGGTGATTTTCAGTACACCGCCGAATACCGAACCGTCTTTGTGCAAATTAGCCCCCAATGGAATGACTGTCTCCACCATATCCGCCGGCACGCCCATCTTCTTGGCAGCAATCAAATTGACAGGGATGGACGCGGCGCTAGAACAGGTGGCAATCGCCGTCAAAGATGGCGGCAGCGCGTTGCGCCAAAAAACACCTACTCCTTGCTTGCCTGCCGCCAAATACGCATACAGCGTAAAGAAGCCGAAATAATAGATGACCGTCAAAACCAAATACACAACAAATGTATTTAAATAACCTTGCAAGATTTGCGTGCCTAGTTCACCTACCACATTAGCAAAGTAAGCGCCTAACCCAATCGGCGCGTAGTACATTATTAATTGGACCATTTTCATCATTACCTGGGTTGCCGCAGCCAAAAAAGACGCTACCGGTTTTGCCGACTCTCCTGCCAGGGCCGTTGCCAATCCGGTTAAGCCGGCCAATACAATCAATGGCAAAATATGCGACTTGGAAAGCACCTGTGAAAAATCGCTCACCGTAAAGGTTTTGACTAACTGTTCTGCCGTATTCAATTGCTTCGCCTTCTCTGGTGCACTGCCATCGGCAGCTACTACGCTTTGCAACGCAGCAAAATTAATGCCCTCGGTGGGGTTCATAGCGACAGTCACGCCTAACCCCAGCGCAGCAGACAGCAAGGCGGTAACTACAAACACGACCACCACACTGCTCATAATCTTTCCTAAACGTCGCATTTCCCCGCCCATTGAGGCAATAGCCGAAGCAATGCTAAAAAACACCATAGGCACGATAATCATAAAGAGCAAGTTCAAAAACACATCCCCAAGAGGCTTCAACACCACCGCCTCGGGCCCCATGACGACGCCTAGAACCCCTCCCGCCAATACGGCAAACAACAAGATAATGGAAAACATATACTCCTTAGCAATCTCTTTCATTTTCTACACTTCCTAACTTCTTTTCGACCAGCAGCTTAGCTTGCACCTTGGAGTTACAAAAATGCACTCAGCCAGCAAGAACGTTCTTCCATGCTGTCCAAGTGCGCCATCGCAACCTCAAGCGACCACGGCCTCACCTGGTGTGTCAGTCCCGTCAGCCTGCGGATCTTTATAATTGTAATTTAGTTCGCCACTGCTTTTCAAAGTCCTGTCAGCTTCCTTTAGAGTTCAATAACATTTCGTAAAATTCTTAAAATCATTTTCCAATGTGATTGATGCTATAATCAAACTAATTGATATTTATGAGCTTTTCAAGCACACTGTTTTTAAGAAAGAAGGCTTTCTCATGACGCTTACCATTCGCAACGCCTGCGCGCAAGACGCCGCAGCCGTCGCCGCGATTGAGGCACTATGCTTTCCCGCTGCTGAAGCAGCTTCCGCCCAAACGATCGCCGCGCGCATTACCGCTTTTCCAGCTTATTTTTTTGTAGCAGAAGAAGACGACGCCCTTATCGGCTTTGTTAACGGCTGCGTCACCAACAGCCCTGTCATTGAAGATGAACTTTTCCAAGACCCCAGCCGCCATTTCCCCGGTGGAACTCATGCGGCCATTTTCGGATTAGATGTTGTGCCAACACGACGTCGCCAGGGCATCGCAGCGCAATTGATGCGCCATTTTATCAATGAAGCGCTACGCCAGGGACAACGCCATGTCATTCTTACCTGTAAAAAGCATCTGCTTAGCTATTACGAAACCTTCGGCTATGTAAATAACGGTCTTTCGCAATCCACCCACGGAGGCGCCGAATGGTACGATATGACTTTGGATTTAGAACGCTAATCTAAATAATCCAGCAAGGAAGCGTCTTCCGTTGTTTCCAGCCGGTCCAGTATCGCGTCGAAATCTGTATAGCTAAAAACAGGAATACGCCTCAGCAAATACGGATTATCTTTATCTGGGCGGTTGACACCGGGCAGCACCGTAAACGCCCCAGTATAACCGCTCTGCTCCGTCTTTCGCAACACTTCTAGATTGTAAAACCCGCCAGGATAGGCAAAATAATCAATCGACTCCCCCGCCAGACGCTCTACGCCGCGGCGGCTTTGGGCCACTTCCTTCTCTAGTTCGGTCGCTGCTAATTTTGTTAGATTGGGATGGCTGCGCGTATGGGAGCCAATTTCGATGCCTGCCTGCTCCATCTCCTGAATCTGTTGTACCGACAAACGATTTTTGCGATTAAAATTACTTTGCACCATAAAGATCGTCGCACGAAACCCTTCCTGCTTGAGCACAGGGAATGCCTGGGTATAGTTATCCTCATAGCCATCGTCAAAGGTGATCAAGACCGGCTTTTCCGGCAATTTAACCGGCTCGCCCTTCATGTACGCAGTAAACACAGCCAAGGAAATACTCTGATAACCCCGCTCCCGCAACTCCTTCATTTGCCGGGAAAATTCCGGCGTCTCCACATTCAAATATGGATAATCCGGAGCTTCTGCGCCCACATAATGGTACAGCAGCACCGGAATCCCCTTAAAGGCAGCCTGCGCTTGCACGCCAACCGGCAAAAGCAGAAACAGGCTGGCCGTAACCGCCATCACGCTTGTTTTCAGGTAAGTAAAAACTTTTTTTCTCATCTACTGCATCTCCTAAACTAACAATACTATTTTCCGGGAGGAATATTCATGTATTTTGATACTGCAGAAGGCCCTGTTTTCCGTCCCCCCAGCGAAGCCGACAGCTTGATTCTCCGAGTCACCATCGGCTGCTCCCACAATGCCTGCACCTATTGCAATATGTATCGCAGCGTTTCTTTCCGCATGCGTCCTCAAGAGGAAATCGAGGCCCAACTGCAGCAAGCCCAGCGCTATGCTGCTCAGATTCACCGCGTCTTCTTGGGAGACGGCAATGCGTTAGTACTGCCCACAGAACGTCTCTTGGCTATTTTAGCACAAATTCATGCTTTGTTGCCAAAAGTACGCCGCGTTTCCTGCTATGCCGGCCCCAAGGACATGCTGCGCAAAACGCCAGACGAGCTGATAGCCCTGCGTCAAGCCGGCCTCAAGCTGGTCTACTACGGCATGGAATCTGGCGATGACGCCGTGCTGACGCATGTCAATAAAGGAGTCACCGCCGCGGAGTCTATCGAAGCCGGCCAGCGCATCGTAGCCGCAGGCATCAAACTTTCGATGATGGTTATTCTCGGCCTGGGCGGCCAGGAAGCGTCGGAGCGTCACGCCCGTAATACCGCCTTGGCAGTCAGCGCCATCCGCCCGCATATGCTCAGCGCCCTGACACTAATGATGTACCGTGGCAGCGAACTTCTGGAGGAATTTGAAAGCGGCCGCTTTCCCATTCTCTCCCCTGCCGGCATCATGGAGGAATTGCATTTGCTGCTGCAAGGCATCGAACTACCGTCGGAGCATCATTGCCTTTTTCGCAGCAACCACATTTCCAACTATATCAATTTCGCCGGCACTTTACCCAAAGACAAAGAGCGCCTTTTGTCTGAAAGCCTAGCAGCTCAAGACAAGTTGGCGCTCCTCAAAAATTGGGATCCCTATAACAACGTAGAAAGGTAAAAGCTGCCGCAAGTTAGCTTATCGCAGCTGTCGTTCCGCTAATGCTCCAAAAAACGGCAAACTATACCGTTCTCCTTGAAATCCCTTGTACATCAGCAGCAGCCAGACAAACAGCGTAGCCGGTCCAATGACAATGGAGATAAGGATTCCAATAAACGGCAGCAACTGCGCCGTTAGTGAAATAACCATCAAAGAGCCAAAGGTCACCAGCGACTGCATGGCGTGAAAGCGCACAAAGGTATTTTCCTTTTCCAGCAGCAAAAATACGATCCCCGACAGCCAGCCCAGCAAATAGCACAAGCCCGCCGCCGTATTCGCGCTCAAACCCACCGAAGTTTTGCCCCAATCCGTCATCTTGGCACCTCCTTTCTCTCCGTCCCTGCCTTAGCGACCGCTAAAGGCAGGTTTTCTTTTTTCCCTAAATGCCGCTACGCCTTCCTGATGATCCTCTGTTTCCAAGCACAACGCCTGCAACTGCGCCTCTAACTGCGCCATCTGTTCAAAGTCCGCTTCTTGGCTGGTATGCAAAGCCGCTTTGGTTTTTGCCAACGCCAACGGCGGCGCTATCGCCAGCCGAGCCGCCCAAAATCCGGCTTCTTCGTCCAGTTCGTCCGCTTCAGCCAAATGATTTAACAACCCCCATTCATAAAGGGTTTCCGCAGTCACCGCGTCGCCAATAAACATCAATTCCTTCGCCCGATGCATGCCTAAGAGGCGCGGCAACAGATACAAGCCGCCGCAATCCGGCACCAGTCCCACTTTGGCGAAGCTCTGCGCAAATTTTGCAGAACGCGAAGCAATCACCAAATCACAGGCCAAAGCCAGATTAAAACCCGCTCCGGCCGCCACGCCATGTACTTTAGCCAAGACAGGTTTCGGCATCTCGCGAATGATTTTCACCAAATTGCCAACTTCTTCAATAAATGCCTTAGCCTGCGCCGTACCGGCAATAGATTCCAAATAGTTCAAATCGCCGCCGGCGCAAAAAGCACGGCCACTGCCAGTCAGCACCACGACCCGCACCGAGTCATCAACTGCCGCTTCTTCCAGAACCTGACGCAGCTCTTCCGTCATTTCATCATTGAGCGCATTGAGCGCTTCCGGGCGATGCAGCATCACGGTCAGCACTTCAGCCTGCTTTGTTACCATTACTGTTTTTTCACTCATCAGTCCCGCCTCCTTCTTATTTCCGCCGCTATCTACCACAGGCGCGCACAGAAAAAGCCCACCCAAGTAGATGCTAAACAAAGAATCACATTACTGCCCGCATTGGCAAAAGCCTGGCTCATAGCCCCTTCCTGCACCAGGCGCAGCGTTTCATAGCTAAAAGAAGAAAATGTCGTCAAGCCGCCAAGAAAGCCTACCGCGATAAACAGCCGCCATTGCGGATCCAGCTCCAACCGCTCCAAAAACAAAGTCATAAAAAAACCGATAATAAAAGAACCGGCCACATTTACAACCAGCGTTCCATATGGAAAGGCGCTGCCAAAACGCTCCGCCGCCCAAATGGTCACCAGGTACCGCGTCACAGACCCTATGCCGCCGCCCAAGGCAATAATCGCCAGATCCACAGCCATGTTCATCGTATCTTCTCCTTGCCGTCGTTGTGGCGATAATGAACCACCTCAATGTTCTCCAACGTCACCATGCCTTGCCCTACGGCTTCATCCAAAAATGGCAGCAGCTTGGCAATGTATTCTTCGCTGTCCACCAGCTCCACCACAATTGGCAAATCACAGGACAATTCCAAAAGACGCGACGTATGAATGCGACTGTTGGCGCCGAAGCCCTCCAGCCCGCGGAACACCGAAGCGCCCGCCAGATCAAGAGCCTTTGCCTTTGCGACAATCGCATGATATACAGGCTGTCCCTGATACCGGTCCGATTCTCCGACATATACGCGCAAGCGCTGAGCCTGCCCACTGATTTTTATCATGTCCGGCTCACATCCTTAGACAGTATTTCTTTGTATTTTTCGCCATACAAAAGAAAACTCCCTGCTTAACTAGCAAGAAAACCACCGCAAAGAAATGAAAAAGCAGTCTTACCAGCATCGCCGGCAAGACTGCTTTTCACTAGAAATCAGCTTATGTTGTTTGTGACCGCTCTTGCTGCACTGTTAACGCAACTACAGCCGACGCGACCATCGCAATGATTAAAAAGACAAAAGCCGTATCAAAAGAACCTCCGCTGGAATCAATCAAATAACCCATAACAAACGGTGATATAAATCCGGCTACTTGGCCCCCGAAATTTACCGTACCCGAACTGGCTCCCATAATATGGGTCGGAATTGTATCCATAACCAAGCCCCAAAAAGCCGCCATGGCTAAGAACATAAAGAATGAAGAAATGCTTTGATAAACAACCGCCATATCCGCCGACGGAACGGTATAGGTCAAGTACAAAAAGAAGCCGGCGATCAACGCATTAGGCACAAACAGCCATTTCCGCTGCCCTTTAATACGATCTGACAGATAGCCTCCCACAACCGTGCCCACCGCACCGACAAAGAATGGAATCGAGCCGGTAATGCCGGTTTTAATCAGGGAAAACCCGCGTACTTTCATCAAATAAGAAGGCAGCCAAGAAACAAATCCCCAGAAGGTAATGTCAAAAAGAAACCAGATTAATACCATTTGCCATAAAATAGGCTTCCTTAAGAATTGCTTGAACGTCAACGACGCCTTGGTCAAAGCGGCAGCGCTGGGATTGGCTTCCACCGCCTGTATTTCCGCCAGTTCCTGCGGCGTCATTGCCGGATGATCCTTCGGATTGTCCCTGAAGTATAAGTACATGGCCAACGCAATAAATATGCCAGGAACCCCTAAGGTTACAAACACCGTTCTCCAGCCAAAAGCGGCTATAATCCCGGCGGCTACCAAGGAGGCTACTGCAGGTCCCAGTGTGTTGACGGTCGATTGAATGGCAGTTGCCGTGCCGCGCTCCTTCGGTGGAAAATAGGTGGCAATTAGTTTCCAGGACGAGCCGGGAAAACAGCCTTCACCGACGCCGAACAAGCACCGCAAAACCAGTAAAGCCGGATATGAAAAGATAAAACCAGTCATACTTGTAAAGATAGACCACCAACCGATGGCCACAGCCATAACTTTGCGGGCGCCAAACTTATCCGCCAACATACCTCCAGGAATCTGAAATAAAGCATAGCCGGCAAAAAACGCACTGAGAATACCGCCTTGCATCGTTGCATCAAGCTGCATTTCCTCTCCGATAAAAGGCAACGCTACACTAATCACCATCCGGTCTAAAAAGGAAAACAACCAACCAATCCAAATCAGAGATAACACCGAATACCGAACTTTCCACCGAAACCCGCCGCCAGCCTGCCCCTCAGCAGGATTGGGCTGTACTTTTTGTGTATTCATCATGTTTCCTCCTGTCCGTTTAAATTTTAGGACAAAACCGCCACCACTTCAATTTCCACCGCTACTCCTTTAGGCAATGCAGAAACTTGTACGCACGAGCGAGCCGGAGGCTCATGAGCAAAAGCCTCTCCATAAATCGCATTGACCGTCTGGAAATCCCCCAAATCCGTTAGAAACACAGTCGTTTTGACTACCGCATCCATGCCGACGCCAGCCTCTGCCAAAACAGCGCGAACATTTGCTAAAACTTGTTTCGTCTGTGCTTCTATACCGCCTGCCGCCACTTCGCCTGTTGCTGGATCAACAGGAATTTGGCCGGATGCAAAAAGCAAATTTCCCGCCGTTATAGCTTGTGAATATGGGCCAATCGCCGCAGGCGCCTTTGTTGTGAAAACTACTTTTTTATTCATGATTTGCCCCCTTTTTTAATACCTGACCGGAAAATGCTCCTGTTTCTTTTCCTTCCCATACCGCCCAAGAGCCATTGACCATCACCGAGGAAATACCGCGAGGATACTGGACAGGCTCCACAAAAGTTCCTTGGTCTTCAACTTGAGCCGCATCAAAGATTACCAAATCCGCCGCCTTGCCTGTATGCAAATAGCCTCTGTCCGTCAAACCCAGAACATCCGCTGGTTTACCGGTCATTTTGCGCACGGCTGCTTCCAGCGACAACGTTCCTTCTTCGCGCACATATTTGCCAAGAACGCGCGGAAAAGCTCCATATACGCGCGGATGCGGTTTGCCAGCGCCCATCAGCCCATCAGAGCAGACATTTTGCTCCGGACGAGCCAGCAGCTTTTTCACATGCTCCTCAGTCCCGTAAAAATCAACCATACCAACAGCATTTTCTTCTTCATATAACAAATCAAACACAGCCTGATAGGCGTCTTTACCGCGCATAGTTCCTAATTCCACTAAATTTTTTCCTACAGCATCCGCATTTTTACTCGTTTTCACGCTGGTTACAAAAATCTGATCCATACCGGCAAAATCAATAAAATTATCCCACCCAGGAATACCCTGCTCTATGTCCTGAATCATCCGCTGACGCAGTTCGGGAGAAGCAAGACGCTCCAGCAGCTTGTCGGTACCGCCGTCATGAACCCACGGGGGAAGGATAACGCCCAACATGGTACTGCCCGCAACATACGGATATTGATCAAAGGAAATCTTCACTCCTTCTGCTTGCGCCGCTTCCAACAACTCTAGCATCGGTTCTACTTTATCCCAGTTTTTGCGTCCGCAAACTTTCATATGAGAAATATGCAAATGCACTCCCGAAGCTCTGGCTATATCGAGAATTTCTTTTGTTGATGCTAAAATATCATCCGCTTCGCTACGTTGATGCACTACAAAAAGTCCGCCAAACTCTGCCGACACCTTGCAAAGTTCAATCAGCTCCTTGGTCTGCGCATACGCGCAAGGCATATAAATCAAACCTGTTGAAATTCCGTACGCGCCCGCTTCCATCTCCCGGCGCAATATGTCTTTCATTTTTTGAATTTCACTGTCTGTAGCTGCTCGCCCATCCAGCCCCATCGCTTCCATGCGAATATTTCCGTGTGGCGCCAAATACGCCATATTCGCCGCCGGACGCGCCTCTGCAATGAGGTTTAAGTATCCTGCAGTATTGCTGTAGTGCCAATCAATGGCCTCACTGTCCCCTTCTAGGCCTGCCAGATTCTTCCGCCAAGGGCTGATATACGCTTCTGGTAGTGGCGCCAGCGAAAGGCCGTCTTGCCCTAACAATTCCGTGGTTACGCCTTGACGAATCTTAGGCGAAACCTTGGGGTCCGTAAGTACCGCTAAGTCGGAGTGGCTGTGCGTATCAATAAAGCCAGGAGCCACCACTAACCCTGTTGCATCAACGATCTGTGCATCCGCCGACAAACCCTCTCCTATAGCTGCAATAACGCCGTCCTCGATCAGTACATCGCCGCAAAACGGCTTGGCACCGCTACCGTCAATAATCAATCCATTCCGAATCAGCGTTTTCATCGTCCTTACCACCCTTCTTTTTCCAAGGTTGCTTGCAATATGCCATAATAGCCACACACCGCCTGCTGTAATTGCTCTACTTCAATATGTTCGTCAATGGTGTGAGCCAAATTTTCTCTTGAAGGACCGAAGCCAATGGTAGGAATGCCTGCTTCGCCTGCATAATGGCTTCCGTTCGTGCAAAAAGAGTATTGGGTAAGTGCCGGGTTTAAACCGGCTTGCTTCAGTCCTTGCAACGCAGTCTGCACCCAGGCATGATTCTCCTCTAGCAACCATCCTGGGAAGAAACGCTCCCCTTCAATGGTCTCTCCGGTATAACAACCTTCTTTGCCCTTAGCGTAACTTACTTTAGCGCTTAAGCCATCTTGCTGCACATTCCACGCCGTTACCAATTCCTGCAACGGCTGCAGCACCGACTCTGGCGTTTCTCCAACCAAAAGCCTCCGGTCATAGGTTGCACGGCAATATTCCGGCACGACCGAAGCTCCTGGATATGGCGCTGATTTGATATCCGTAAGCTCTAAGATCCCCTTGCCCAATACCGGATGCGCCGTCATCGGCAGTTCACGAATGCGCTCAATCAACTGCGCCATGGCATATACAGCGTTTCGACCAGCTTCCGGGTTTGCGGAATGGGCCGGACGGCCAAAGGTTTCCAATACAATTTCCGCACGTCCCCGTTGTCCTTTTTTCAAATTCAGTTCCGAACATTCGCCAATGATTACACAGTCCGGCTTTAATTGGCGACTAATGCTTCGCGCCGCCACGCCTTCAAAGCATTCTTCATGCACCACGCAAGCTACATAAGCACTGCCTGAAAAATCCCGTTTTTTATCGGCAGCAAAAAATCCTACTGCTGCAAGCATAGCTGCAACAGCGCCTTTCATATCCGATGTACCCCGCCCATAAATGCGGCCGTCTTCTAAAACAGCACCAAAAGGATCTTTGCTCCAGACGCTGGCGTCTTCTACCGGAACTGTATCAATATGACCGTCCAAAACCAGCCGTTTGCCCGGCCGAATTCCCTTTATACCGCCCATGATATTGCCATAAGCATCTACTCGGATATCATCAAAGCCCAATTTTTCCATTATGCTGCGAATAGCCTCAGCTACCGCGCCTTCTTGACCCGAATAGCTAGGAATGCGCACAAGCTCTTGGCATAAGCGAACAATTTCTTCTCTCCGCGATTCTGTCAACATGCTCCGAACTTCCTTTCCTCTCCAATTTATCGATTGCTAGGATAGCTGCCATCCCAGACAATATCGTGGTAGCGCTGGGGATCTGTATCCCCTTCCGTACTAAACAGCAAGATTTGGGATTGCGAAGAAAGCCCCATCATCTCTTTGGCCTCTCGCCACTCGCCACGCTCCAACAACAACGACAGCAGGCCCAGCGGCACCGCTCCCGATTCTCCGGAAATCACCTGTTCATCGCCGCGAAGCGGATTGCCAAGCACGCGCATGCCGCGCGCTGCTACTTCATCGGAGCAGGAAAAAAAGAATTCCCCATAATCACGTAGTAATTCCCAACCCATATAGTTTGCTTCACCGCAGGCCAGCCCCGCCATAATGGTAGTCAAATCGCCGCCAACCGCATGCGGGCTTCCATCATTCGCTACGGCAGAACGATACAAACAATCAGCAGGGCGTGCTTCCACCACGGCTAAACGGGGACGCTCCACACCATAACGCGCAGCCAGTACACCTTGCAGCATGCCCGCCAGAGAACCGACACCGGCTTGAATCATTACATGGCTAGGCGCCGTCAAACCATGGTCTTGTTTTAACTGTTCCAACGCCTCATCCGCCATGGTCGCATATCCTTGCATAATCCAAAGCGGGATTTTTTCATATCCTTCCCACGCAGTATCTTGAACAATAACCCAGCCTTCTTCTGCAGCCCGGCGAGCTGTATAACGAACCGTATCATCATAATTCCAGTCCATAATTTCCGCCACAGCGCCTTCTTGCCGAATAGCCTCTAGACGATATTCCGTCGATCCTTTAGGCATATAGACCACTGCTTTTTGCTGCAGCATCTTCGCCGTCCAAGCTACGCCACGTCCGTGATTGCCGTCGGTCGTCGTCGCAAAGGTAATATCTCCCAAACGCTCTTTTACCTCAGCCCCCGTTAGTCTCGCAAACGGAAGCTCACTAATATCCATCCCCAGGCGCTCTGCTAAATATTTCCCCATAGCATAGGAACCGCCAAGGCCTTTAAACGCGTTAAGACCAAACCGGAAGGACTCATCTTTTACATAAATCCCCCCGACTCCCAAAAGTTTTGCCAATTGAGGCAGCGAACGCAGCGGCGTAGGCTGGTACTGCGGAAAGCTGCTGTGGAATGCGCGAACTTTTGCAGTCTCCTCTAAAGAAAATTTTTCTGGAGAACTCGCTGGGTGTTGGTAAAATTTACTAAAACGATTATCTTGCCAACAAATGTGCATGTTCAATCCCCTTTCTTTCAAGCTGCAAATTAAATTAGCAATTCTTATGCCAACCTACTTTTGCTTACGCCGTCATTTTGCAATAAAAACCGAAAAAAAAGGGCGCATAAGACACTTTTTTCCGTCTTATGCGCCCTTTTTTTGAGTTCCACTCTAAAATTTCAATGCGCAGCTTCTTTGTTTTTCTCAAAAAGAGAATTTTTATCAATATGATAAAAATTGAATCTTCACTCTCTACAAGGCTTTTTCGTCTTGTTAATCCATTTTTCTCATTTTGATAAAAAATCGCCATCCTCTTTCTCTAACTTTCTATATAACGTAGCCAAACCAATCCCCAAATGCTGCGCTGCCAGTTTTTTCCCCTCCGTAGAGCGACCATATCGCTTTAGTGCTTGCTGAATCAGCTGTTTTTCCATCATTTCCAAAGTGGGAAACTCGTCCGCCGCACTTCCCGCGTCCTTTTTACGCAAATTGCCCGGCAGTAAATCCGCGGTGATTTTCCCGCCGTCTTCAGCCATGTTAATCATATATTCCAGCGTATTTTCCAGCTCACGAACATTTCCCGGCCAATTATACGCACGAAACAAGTCCCAAACAGATTCCTCCACCGGCAGCAACGTCTTGCCAAAGAGCAATGAATAGCGCCGCACCAACGCCTCCGCCAATTCCTGGATATCCTCAAAACGCTCTCGAAGCGGAGGAATACGCAAGGGAATCACATTTAAACGATAATACAAGTCTTCTCTAAATTGATGCTCCCGAATCAGTTCTTCCAAATCCTTATTCGTAGCCGCTACAATTCGGACATCTACCGCCACTTGCTGGTTAGAACCGACTCTGCATAAAGTTCGCTCCTGCAGCACCCGCAGCAATTTGACTTGCAAGTATAGCGGCATATCGCCAATTTCATCCAAAAACAAAGTTCCTTTATGCGCCAATTCAAACTTGCCAATGCGCCCCTTAGGATCTGCGCCGGTAAAGGCCCCCTTCACATAGCCAAATAATTCACTTTCCAACAAGGGTTCCGGTATCGCGCCACAATTCAAAGCCACAAAGGGCATCTCTGCGCGCCGGCTGGCTGCGTGCACGGCGCGCGCCACCAATTCTTTACCTGTACCGCTTTCCCCTGTAATCAGCACAGTGGATGAAAAAGCGGCAACACGACGAATGCTCTCGCGCAATTGCAGCATTGCTTGTGAACCGCCTAAAATATTTTCCACCGTAACTTGTTCGCTAAATTGGCTGTAATGATACACGTCATCACGAACGGTTCGCCAATCGCGAATAACCAAAATTCGGTCATATTCCGCTACAGAAGGCATTACAGGCAAAATCTCGCTCATAACCCGTAACGTACGGCCCCCAGCAGTCAGCCTTGCTTCTTCCCAACCATGGAGGCTATCGCCAGTCAGGTGCAGAGCCACTTCGCAGCCTTGCCATTCTTCTCCTAAGCCCAGTTGTTTTTGCGCATGCGCATTTAAGTGCACCAAGCGATTATCTTTATCTAAGATAAGCACGCCGCTGCCCATGCGATCTAACACTTGATTCAACAACTCCATCAGTTGCCGCTGCTGTTCCGCCTCACGTTGTTCCGCCGCTTTACTGCCGATGAATCCAGCCATTTGCTCTAAAAAAGAACTATACATGGCCAATTTATTCCACACATGCGCCCGTTGCGCCTCCGTAAAACAGATCAACCCAATAATTCCTATGGTCTTTTCTTCTAACCGTATAGGCGTACAAATTTCAAGTTTTTCATCACAACGGTGACAATGGGGACAGCCTTGACACAAAGGGTGTTCGCCCGGATTCTCGACAATTTGCGTCACTCCGCTCGACATTGCCGCTTGGTACACAAGGCCTTCCGCCGCCATATCCAGCCCAACACGTTCCCGATAGATCCCTGTGCCTGCAATGCGACGAAAGGATTGGTCCATAATTTCCACATCCACGCCGATCACGCCAGCCATAACTTCTGCATAGGCCATCACGTCTTCTTGAATCCGTTGCAAAATCAGTTCCATCACCTGGCTCCCTTCCCACCCCGAACTACCTTTTGCTACTTTTCGGCGTCAATGATTCTTCCCCCTGCCGCTCCGCAAAAGAAAAGCAAGCCTGCGTCATCTTAACGACGCAGGCTTGCTCTATAAATATATCATTTTCAACGCTTACCCGTTTACCACATTGACGGCTTTACCTTCAATAAATGCCTTGATGTTCGCCGCAATCAAGTCCACCAAACGCTGGCGGGATTCGTAACGGCGCCAGCCGATATGCGGCGTCATAATTACATTATCCATCGCAAAGAGAGGATTATCGAGAGCCGGCGGCTCTGGATCCTGTACGTCCAAGGCAGCGCCAGCAAGGCGTCCTTGCTGCAGAGCATCAAGCAAATCTTCTTCTTTGATCAGCGCGCCGCGCGAAGTATTGACGATATACGCGGTAGGCTTCATCAGCGCAATACGCTCTTTATTAATGATCTGCCGCGTGCTGTCCATGAGCGGGCAATGGAGCGTAATAAAATCACTTTGCCGCAGCACGTCTTCTAAAGAAGCGTTTTTCACATTTCCTTCAGTCCACTCTTTCGGGAAGGGATCATATACCAACACGTTCATGCCCAACGCAACGCCGATTTTTATCGATTCGCGGCCAATAGCGCCCGCACCAATAACCCCCAACGTTTTGCCGGCCACTTCAAAGTGAGGCACTTGCAAGAACTTCGTAAAGTTGGAAAAATCCTTGCGCTCCAGCATGCTCTGTTGCTGCGGCAGTGAAGCGCTGAGATTGAGTACAAAAGTCATTGCCAACTGCGCTACCGCTACTGTGCTATAGCTGGGAATATTGCAAACGGAAATACCTTTTTCACGGGCGGCAAGAATATCAATGTTGTTATAGCCGGTACCAGCTTCGCAAATCAGCTTAACCGAATCAGGGAATTGGGAAATTACATCTTTACCCACTGGCATTTCCTTGGTAATCACCACGGTTTGCCCCTGTACCCGTTCCAAAATTTGTTCATTGCTTGTGTCGTCGTAATTCGTCAGCTCTGTCAACGCCTGTACCGATGAGAAATCCAGCTTTTGGTCAAAATCCAATTTGGTTGCATTCAAAAATACCGTTTTCATAATAACCCTCCTCGTAAAATAAGCACTTTTCGCTTTTTACCTCGTTAGGATACTTCTTGGCCCGTCATTCCATCTGTATTGTAAGACAATTTTTTCTATAATGGAAATGAATATTTTTTATGCAACAAATAACCAAAAGGAATACTAGGCTTCACGACATACTAAGCATTGACCATCCGCCCCGCAGTAAGCAACACAATTCTTACTCTGATGCTTCCCTTCATATAAGGCTTGATCCGCTCGTTTGATACTTTCCTCCATGCCTAAGTTCACATCTAGCGCGGCCACGCCCAGCGTAACCGTTATCTCCAACTTTTCCCCTTGATAGAGAACCGGTTCTTGCGAGATGGTTTCGCGGATGCGCTCGGCAACATGCAACGCTTCCGACAGAGAAAGTTCCGGCAAAAGAATTAAGAACTCTTCCCCTCCCCAGCGGGCGACAATATCTTCTTCACGCACAGCCGTCTCCATTCGATGCGACACCAATTGCAGCACTACATCGCCGGCTTCATGACCGTACGTATCATTAATGTTTTTAAAGGAATCAATATCTGCCAACAGCAAGCTCCCCGATTCGCCGCGCCGCCGCATTCTAGCTAATTCTTCACGCAGCCGCTTCGTAGCGCTGCGACGATTTTCTAGGCCTGTAAGATAATCAGTACGGACCGTTTTTTCCATTTTATCCAGCAGCGTCTGCAGAATCATATTCTTTTCTTCTAATTCCGCCGCATACCGCTCCAATTGCTTTTTGGCCTGCCTCAACTCCAAATGAACTTTCACGCGCGCTCGAAACTCATCCGCTTGAAACGGCTTCGTAATATAATCCTGCCCTCCAGCCGCAAATCCCTCAACAATACTCTGCGCATCCGCCAACGCCGTAAGAAACAGTACGGGAATTTCCAGCGTCGTTTCGTCGGCCTTGAGGATTTTACAAACCGAAATTCCATCCATCTCCGGCATCAATATATCCAGCAAAATTAGGTCTACGGTGTCTTTTTTCAACAATTCCAAGGCTTCCGCGCCACTCGCAGCCAAGAACACTTGATACTCTTCTCCAAGGCGTTTGCGAATAATTTTAAGTTCTACCAGACTGTCGTCAACTACGAGTATTTTAGGCCTCGCTTCCATCTTGCACCTCCCTAGCCGACTCTAAGCGTAACTCTTGAAGGGTCTCCAACAATTCTTTGCGATCCAATTTCACTAAGTAACGGTCAAACCCAGCCTGCAACGCACGCGTGCGATATTCCTCACCCGCTAGCGACGTCAACGCGATGGCCGGCATATCTTTGATTTTTTCTTGTTTTCGCAAGAAAGCAATTAATTCCAAGCCGCTCAATCCCGGCATTTCCATGTCGCTGACAAGCACATCAAAATGCTTTTCTTGCAAGTACGTCCAAGCTTTTTTCCCATTTTCAGCAATCTGCACTGTATAACCTGCGCTGGTCAAACAATTTTGAACCAAGCGAGCAAATACCGGTGAGTCTTCCGCTAGCAAAATTCGTGTTTTCTGGTTCTGTTGGCTACCAAAAAGCGCCCCTGACAATCCTATTTTTTCATTGTATTCCGGCGCTGCATACATAACAAGGCTGTGTAAATCCAAGACCGTCACAATACGCCCGTCGACGTGCGCAGACCCAATTATGCCGTTTCCTTGTACGCCGTGTTCATCCAACCGCAGCGGCAGCCGAATCGCATCATGAATAACACTTGCTAAGAAACCGACTTTAGCATGAAGCTGCTTCGTAACAATTACATAAAGCTTCTCCTGCGCAAGCTCCTTGCTTGCAAAAGGCAAATATTCTTCAGGTTGGAAAACACGCAAGGTTTCTCCTTGTAAAAGCGCATACTGCTTTCCGCCCACTTCTTGTAATTGCTCGCGTGAAATCTCTTCAATTCTGGCCACGAAAGATAAATCCGCCGCCAGCCACTCTGGTCCAGAGCACTGAAAGAGAAGCAAATAGGTTTCTTCTTGCTCAGTACGCTCGGGAGCAAACGCTTCCGCGGTTACCAGCTTCTTTTCTCCCAAAGCAAGTCCTGCTTCTAAGCCAAGTCCCTCCGCATCTAAAATCATCGCTACATTGCCATCTCCCAGTACCGTCAAGCCGGAATAAATCTTTCTGCTTTTCATCACTTCCGGCACTGACTTGACCAGCACTTCTTCTGTATCATAGACAGAGTCTACCACTAACGCGTAGACCTGAGTTCCCGCTTTAACCACCAAAATCCGCACATATTCGTCGACCGAAACAGCCTCACTGGCTTTGGCCTCTCCTAATAATTCACAGAGGTATAAAACAGGCATACATTGTCCGCGCAGGCGCAGCACGGGTTTTCCGTTCACTTTTTCCAAACGTTTATCTCGGCCGCTATCAGGCAAGATCAGCACTAATTCCCGCACATTGGCTTGGGGAATTGCAAAAGTTTGCCCTTGGGACAACACGATAAAGGCGGAAATAATAGCCAACGTTAACGGCAGCACCAATCGAAATGTCGTCCCTTGCCCTTCCTGCGATTCAATTTCAATTTTCCCGCCTATCTTTTCAATATTCGCTTTCACTACATCCAAACCTACGCCGCGCCCCGATAAGGCGGTCACTGTTTGCGCCGTAGAAAAAGCAGGATGCAAAACAAAGCGCAGCAGTTGCCCGGGCCCCAGCAGTTCCAATTCCTTTTCCGTCGCAAATCCCTTTTGCACGGCCGTTTCTTTGATGCGCTTCAACGAAATACCCTGGCCGTCATCACTGACCTCAATCACGACGCGTTCACTTTCGTGATACGCTCGAATTGCCAAAGACGCTTGACTGGATTTTTTCAGTTTTCGTCGCATACTTGGTGCTTCAATACCGTGATCTAGGGCGTTTCGTATCAAGTGATTCATGGGATCCATTAGTGCTTCAATCATAGAACGATCCAATTCTACTTCCAGGCCCGAAAGATGCAACGACACTTCTTTGCCCAGTTTGCGCGACAAATCGCGGACAATACGCGGAAATTTATTCAAAATCCCGCCCATAGGCTGCATGCGCGTCTGCAATACCTTTTTCTGCAATTGCGTCGTCAGCTCGTCAATTCCATTTGAAACCGCTTCTAATTGCGGCGAGGTATGCCTTTGCTGCGAAAGCCTGAGCAGTTGATTGCGACGCAAAACCATTTCGCCTGTCAACGCAAGCAAATCGTTTAAAATCCGCTTGTTCACCCGCACATACTCATCCGTGTTGCTCAAAAGAGCCGACCCTTCGCCTAACATGGCGGCTTCCGCCGTTTCTTCCGCAGCCACGTCTGAATAACAAGGCGGTAAAGAAGGCTTTGCTTCCAGCTGTTCCCGAAGCCGCCTCAGCACGTCCTCAACATCCGGCGTTAAAGCAATTTCAGCGGGACTCTGAAGAAGCTTGTGAA
Source organism: uncultured Anaeromusa sp. (assembly GCF_963676855.1). Taxonomy (NCBI): domain Bacteria; kingdom Bacillati; phylum Bacillota; class Negativicutes; order Selenomonadales; family Sporomusaceae; genus Anaeromusa; species uncultured Anaeromusa sp. Next base: position 1,047,721 of record NZ_OY781460.1, on the reverse strand, counting down.
GCACATCCAATACACTTAAAAGTACATCCATCATGGGCGACGTCACTATGGCCTGCCGTTCTCTAATGGCTCCCAAAAAAGACTCCAGACTATGTGCCACCCGCACCAACGCTTCCATTGAAAAAAAGCCAGCGGTTCCTTTTATACTATGCGCCCCGCGCAAAATAACTCGTACAGCTTCTTCATCGGCAGAATGCTTTTCCAGCCTCAATAAGGCTTCTTCCATCGCTGCCAAATGAGCTTTTGCCTCCAGCACGAATTCTCGTCTCAATTCCTCATCGGTTTCCATCGTCATTCACCTGCTATCCGGCCTCTACAACGGCAAAAATCAGATCTTAAATCTAGCTACCAGTTCTTTGAGCTTATCGGACATGCCTTCCGTTTCATAGGCGCATCCGCTAACGGTGCTCGCCTTGGCGGCTGTATCAACAATGGCTTTTTCCGACTCTTGCAAACTGCAAGAAATGGCTTGGGTTCCTTTCGCGATCTCATGGGTCGCTTCCGCCATATTTCGCATCATATGAGCCATTTCCCCCGTACTCTGAGCCACAGCTTCAGCTTGCTGCGCAATTTGTTCATTGGTCTGTGATAGGTTTTTGACTTCTTGCGCAGCCATTACCGCATTTTCTGCAACATGCGAACTTTTGGCTACGATCAAGGCCATTTCCTGGCGCAGCGTTGTTTCTGGCCGCTCTTCTTCCACCAACTCTTGCACACCCTCATCGTTGACAGAGGCTGCAATGGAACGGGTGATTTTTCTTGTTTCGCCAATCACATCGTTTATGTTTTCCACCGCTTTCACGGCGCTGGCCATATCCTCTTGCATGCTTTCTATCTGCGCCGCAATGCGCCCTGCTTCTTCGGACGTTCTGCGTGACAGCTCCTTTACCTCCCGAGCTACCACTGCAAATCCCTTGCCGGCTTCTCCTGCCCCAGCCGCTTCAATAGTCGCGTTCAAAGCCAACATGTTTGTCTGTTCCGCAATCGTTCGAATAATACCGACAATACTATTGATTTGTTTAGAAGAGCCGTTTAACGCATTCATAATAGCGGTTGTTTCCTGCGAGCGAGCCTGCGCTTGTCCTGCAATCTGTAAAGAATGGCGGCAAGAAACAGATACCTTTTGTAGTAATAGACTCATTCTTTGAATACTTTGAGACATTTCTTCCATCCAGCCGCTAACCTGGGTCACTTGTTTGGCTACTTCCAGTGAAACGCCGACCCCCTCTGTGGCCGCCTGAAATACTTGGTGCGCTTTTTCATCGACTTTAGCGACATGGTTCTCCACTTGCACTACCGAGCTGGCATTTTCTTCCGAGCCGGCAGTAATCTCTTCCACTGCCGCGCTAACTTCGCCCATGGTCGCGCTTAACTCTTGGGTATTCGCCGCTACATGAGATGCCGTATCAACAAGAATGTTAGCCTGCGTATGCAGCTCATCTGTCGCCTCATGCACATCCTTCAGCATGCTTTGCAAATCATCCGCCATTTGATTGAAGCCCGCCGCTAATTCAGACACTTCGTCTTCATCGCCGCCTTCTGCTGCCGCGCGAACGCGCAAATCGCCCTGCGCCAAATCTCCTACCTTTGCATTGAGCGCTTGCAGCGGTTCAACGATTCGTCCTGCCAGGCGATATGTCACAAACACTACCAACAAAATAGCAGCTAGGGTCAGTCCCGCAAAGAAAAGCAAAAGCTGCTGCAAAGGCTGGTAGACTAAACTTTTTTCCATTTGAAAACACAATACCCACGGCGTGCCTGAAATGGCTCGGTACGCCAGTATTCGCTCTACGCCTTGCTCTTTATAAGCAACTTGTCCACTATCCTGTTGCAGCGCAAGTTGCAAGGCCGCTGCCAATTCAGGGTTTGCCTCTGTATTCAGCGCATTTTTAGAAATCATTTCTTCCGACGGATGCACGCCGATAATACCTTGGCGATTGATTAAAAAGGCCTGCCCCTCTCCTTCATAGTGAAGGTCTTTAATAAACTCCGATAAGGCAGTTAGAAAAATATCCGCCCCCAAGACACCCTTAACTTGACCGGCTTCGGTAAACACAGGCATAGAGATCGTGGCCGTCAACTTGCGAGAACCTTCATCTATGTAAAAATCGCTAACTACCACCTTATTCGCCTTAGACGCTGCTTGATACCAAACCCGCTGGCGTGAATCAAAACCAACCGGAGGTGCCCACCCTTTGGCGCTGATCATTTTCCCTGCGGTATCCGCAAAATACATATCTACAAAGTCTTTATCCATCCCTTGATATACGCCAAGCCAAGCGGGGGAAACGGCCGCGTTGCCTGATAATTTCCGAACCATGTTTCCAGTTAACTCTACAACGGCTTTTTTCGCATTCAGCCAGCCTTCTATGCGATGCTCTTGCGCCTCAACCGCAGCTTCCAAGCGTTGCTCCAGCTGCCTTGAAAGCTGCTCTTTAACGAAAAAATATCCGCCTGCCGAAACAAGCAGCAGTATCAATGCAAACAACCCTGAAAACGAAAGAACCATCTTTTTCCGTACACTCATGCTTGACCCCTCCATATTCGTCCTACTATTTAAAAATACATTCGTGTTTATCCGCTCAATTCCTTGTTTTCTTGCGGATTGAAAGCAAACAATCACTTTGTTACTACCTGTTTGGCTGCTAATTCTACTTATTAAGGCACAGCTTCAAGGGACGCTTCGTCAGCATTTACAACGCCTCAAGGTCTCTCTTGCAGTTGCGCCCAAGTCGTGTTATGCTAACTTTATTAATTTCGTCAACAGTATCGCCTTAACCCTTTTTTACAGTAAAATTTATACAGCCCAGTTATAAGGAGGCTATTATTTTGTCAGTGCCATGGGAATTATTTACCGAAAATACCGCAGAAGCGCACGATCTTTTTGAACGGCTCCCCGAAGTGGCGGCCGCCGATCCGCTTGTTATGGATGAAATCATGCGAGGCTTAACGCACGAAGAAGCGCATATCCGCACGCTGGCCGCAGAACTCGTCGATCGCGTTACCCAAGAGCGCCCTCTTTTTCTCTCTCCTTACAAGCGCCTTTTAGTATATGAGCTTTCTAAAATCACCCAGCCGACAGTGCGAGCTAAAATCGCTCTATTTTACGGCCGCGTTTTCTGGGACGAATGGGATCTGCAGCAGGTAGTGCAGCTCTTAGCAAAATGGGCCCGCCAAGAAGACGATGTTTTAATCGTTGTCCACTCCCTGCTTTCTTTGCATCTTTTGGCCCAGCAAAAAGAGTGGATTGTACCGACGCTTCAAGAAGAAGTCTTGGCTGCCGCCAAGCACAATCTTGAGGAAGTTCGCGGCTTCGCCTCGCAGCTTCAAGAGGCCTGGAACTAAAAAACAAGGACAAGCCCAAAAAGCCCCGAAACAGCCTCAACGTCGGCTGTTTCGGGGCTTTTTCCATCTTATGCGCCGTTTCTCATTTTACTCCGATTTCCACGCCCATATCCCTCTCATAAATGCGAGCAATGGCGCAATGGTCTTCATCAACCTTCCCAGCAACCTCCATTTGGTTCATGTAATCAAGCACCTTCGCCGACAGCGGAATTTCAACCCCTAACTGCTCTGCTAAGCGCACTGCATTTTTCAAGTCTTTCTGATGTACCGCAATCCGGGCGCTGGCGGAAAAATCTCGGCTGATAATTTTGGGCGCTTTGACATTCATCACCGGACTGCCGGCAAAGCCGTCCTTAATCGCCTCGTATAATACAGTTGGATTCAACCCAGCCTTAACAGCAAAAGCAAATCCTTCCGCCAAGGCCGCAATATTACAGCCAACAATCATATTGTTAGCCAGCTTAGCCACACAGCCGCACCCGGTATCGCCCATATACGTAGCCGAAGCCCCTACCTGCAAGAGCAGCGGCTTCACCTCTTCAAATACCGCTTGTTCACCGCCGCACATCAGTACCAGCGTACCCGCAATAGCTCCAGACTCGCCACCACTTACAGGGCTGTCCAAAAGTCGGACTCCTTTCGCTTGCGCCTGAGGATAAAGCTCCCGAATCACATCCGGAGAAGTGGAACTAAAATCAACAATGGTCACGCCAGGCTTTGCTGCCGCCAACACATTTAGGATGGTCTGACGCACTAAATCATTAGTAGGAAGACAAAGGAAGATTAAATCACATTGTGCGAAAATGACCTTCTCGCTTTCCACGGCTTTGCCGCCTTGCGCCGCAAACTGCACGCGCTTTTCCTGGAAAATATCAAAGCCTAAAATTTCCTGGCCGCTCTTTTTCACCAAATTGACAGCCATAGGAAAACCCATAATCCCCATGCCCATAAAACCAATTGTTTTCATATCTTTCCCTCCCTTAGAAGACGGCTTACAGCCGTCTTCTTTTTTACAAGCGGAATTGCTGCAGTTGATTTTGCAAATCAACCGCTAGTTTGGATAATTGCGCACTGGCAGCGGCAATCTCCTGCATTGAAGCCGTCTGTTCTTCCGTTGCCGCCGAGACGGTCTGCGCATGCGCTGCAGTATCATTAAGCACTTGTGCAATAGCCCCAGCTTCACGATCAATTTCATTACTGGTTCCAGCTACCCGTTCAATCGTTTCTTCTACTTGCAAGCTGCGAGCGCGCACTTCCTCCACCGCCTGCTGAATATCGTTGAAGCGACGTCCCGCATTGCCGACGTTTTCCACGCCGGAATTGACATCCGCTACAGCCTGCTGCACGGCTTCAACAGCGCCGCCGATATCTCCTCTCGTTTCACCCAACAAGGCGACAATCTGCTCCGTAGCCTGCTGCGACTGCTCGGCCAGTTTGCGCACCTCATCCGCCACAACCGCAAAACCTCGGCCGTGTTCACCCGCCCGCGCAGCTTCAATGGCGGCGTTGAGCGCCAATAGATTCGTCTGGTTGGCAATACCGGAAATCATGCCTACAATATCGCTGATTTTCTGCGAACTATCTGCCAGCTTAGTTACCGTTGTATTGACCTTTTTGGCACTGACTCCGATATTCGACATTTGGCGAACTACGGCTTCAATTACAGTTACGCCTTCATCAGTGCCTGTCGCCGCCTTATTGGCCAACACGGCCATAGCGGCGGCATTGCCATGTACATCGCCAACCTGCTGTTCAAAAGAATCCAACGCCGTTTTCGTACTTTGCGCCGCTTTTTGGCCGCGCACCGTCTCGTTGGCCACGCGTTCCACTGCGTCCGCTACCTGAGTCGAAGCCTTCGAGGATTGGTCTGCCCCCTCGGACAGGTGCGCCGCAGAGGCAGCCACTTGTTCCGCTGTAACAGCGGCGTTTTTCACCAAATCAGCCAGACGTTGGCGCATATGCACCGCTGACTGCTGCAAACGGCCGATTTCATCATTGCCGGTATAACCAACCGCCTCCAACTGATCCAGTGTTTTCTGGCGCAAATCCCCTTGCGCCACGTGCCCCATATAGACCGCTACCGCTTGCAGGGGCGCCACCAAGCGTTTAGCCATCACACTACCCACACCGCCGACAATCGCCATGCCCAGCAGGAACAGGCCCAACATCAGCCATTTCAAACGAGACAACGGTGCATACAGCTCTGCCGTCTCCGACACAACAAAAATTCCCCAGCCGTCAGATGTCGGCACATAAGCTACCAACTTTTCAACACCTTCTACCTGGGCCACACTGACTCCAGACTTCCCTTGGCGCACTGCTTGCATCGCCGTCGCCCACACCGGTTCCGGCAGTTCTTCAGCTTTTTTCTTCAGTACCCACTCCTTGTTGGGATGACTTGTCAAAAGCCCATTAGGAGAGATGAGCGCTGCATAGCCGGTCTCACCGATCCTTGCTTCAGAAATTTCTTTTGTAAAGTTCTCTAAAGCCATCCCGCCAGCCATGGAACCGACTACGTTTCCACTTATGGAAATTGGCGCCGCGCCAACTACGATGGCTTTGCCGGTAACGACCGAAACGATGGGATCATCCAAAAAAGGTTTCCCTTGTGGTATTTTTTTTACATACTCCAGTTTTGACGCATCCACTTGTTTCCCTAAGCTCGTCGTAACAAGCTTGCCCGAAGGCTCGGGAAAAAAAGTCACTGGATTCCACTGCGGATACTCCCCGTGCAATTGCGCCGTAAAGGCCAATTGTCCAGCCACATCAGCTGCCAGGGCGGCATATTGCCTCGTTCCTTGTTTGCCAAAAGACTCCATGATCGTTTTTTCGCGCTGCATGTGCACATCAAAGCCATTAGCCAATTGTTGCGCCTGAAGCAGAAATTTTTCTTCCGCATTCACCTGCAAAAGGCTAGACGTTTGCCAATAAGCAAGGCCCATAACTACTACCAGCACCAGCGCTACCGAGCCGGTCAGTGCCACTAGCAATTTCGTACGGACTGAATTCATCAAAACTCCTCCTGCTGTTGCGATGATCCTAGATTGAAACCGATAGTTCTTGTCGCTGCTTACCCACGCACCAGCTTCAGCGCAGCCTTAACAATGTCCGCCTTTTGCGGCGCCACAAACTGCTCCAACGGAGGGCTGAACGGAACAGGCACGTGTTTGAGGCCTAGCCTTGCTGGCGGTGCGTCCAGCTCATCCAAATGATGCTCACAGACATAAGACACTAATTCCGCTCCGACGCCCCCCACCTTGGGCGACTCATGCACCACAAGCAAGCGGTGGGTCTTCGCCACCGACGCGGCAATGGTCTCTCGGTCATACGGAAAAATGGTCCGCAAATCAACGACTTCTGCGTCAATGCCCTGCGCCGCCAGTTCTTCCGCCGCCGCCAGCGCTTTCGTCATCATGAAGGAATAGGAAATGATCGTAACGTCTTTCCCTTCCCGTGCTACCTTGGCTTTGCCGATAGGCGTGAAATATTCTTCTTCCGGCACTTCACCGCTCATGCTAAAGAGCGCCTTATGTTCAAAGTACAGGATCGGATCGTTGCTGCGAATGGCGCTTTTTAAAAGCCCTTTGGCATCCGCTGGATTGGAAGGAATGACGACCTTCAGACCGGGCACATGAAGAAACCAAGCTTCTACGCTTTGGCTATGCTGTGCTGCCGCGGAGCGAATGATGCCGTCTGGAGCCCGCACTACCAACGGCACGTCTGTCTGACCGCCGAACATATAGCGCACTTTGGCGATCTGGTTAAAAACTTCGTCCATCGCCACACCAAGAAAGTCCGCAAAATGCATGTCAATCACAGGCCTACAGCCATTTAGAGCCGAGCCTAAACCAGCGCCGACAATGGCGGTTTCCGAAATAGGCGTATCCCGTACACGCTCCAAACCAAATTCTTGGGGCAAGCCTTTAAACTGGCCAAAAATGCCTCCCTGTCTGGCAATGTCTTCACCCATGACAAAGACCGTTTCGTCGTAGCGCATTTCTTCGCGCATAGCCTCCAACGTCGCTTCGGAAAAAGAAATTTTACGCATACTCGTCTACCTCCTCGGCAAAGAGATCCTGCAAGGCTTCTTCCGGCTGAGGATAGGGACTTTCTTCGGCAAATTTCAGCGCCGCCGCCAATTCCTCCGCCACCGCCGTCTCCATCAGATCCATTTCCGCCTGACTCAGCCAGCCTTCTTGTTTCACCTTATCCCTGAAAAAGCGAATCGGACAAAGTTCTTTTTTCGCATTGACTTCGCTTTTCTCGCGATACAATTCCGGATCGCCCACAAAATGACCTTTCACGCGATACGTCCGCGCTTCAATCATCGTCGGCCCTTCACCTGCCCGGGCGCGCGCCACTGCCTCCAGCGCCGCCTGCCGGACAGCAAATACATCGTTGCCATCGACCGTAACGCCGGGAATACCATATCCTTGCGCCCGCACCGCCAAGTTTTCCACGCCGCAGGTAGTACGGTACGGCGTAGTCGAAGCATAGCAATTCATCTCCAGGACAAAAATGGCCGGCAGCTTCCAAGCGGATGCCATATTCACCGCTTCATGAAAGGTCCCCCTGTTGGAAGCGCCATCGCCAAAAAAGCACACCGCCACCTGACCGCTCTTGCGCAGTTTGGCCGCCAGCGCCGCGCCAGTCGCCAGGTTGAACCCGCCGCCGACCACGCCATTGGCGCCCAGCATGCCTAAAGAAAAATCGGCAATATGCATGGACCCGCCTTTGCCTTTGCAATAACCTGTTTTTTTGCCAAAGAGCTCGGCCATCATTTTTTTGACATCCGCGCCTTTGGCGATGCAATGCCCGTGCCCTCGATGCGTGCTTGTAACCACGTCCTCGCGGGTCAACGCCGAACAAATCCCGGTAGCAATGGCTTCCTCTCCTATGTAGAGATGAATGAAGCCAGGCAGCTGCCCTCCTAAGAATAATTCTTCCGCTTTTTCCTCAAATTTCCTGATTTTTACCATGGTTCGGTACAGAAACGCCAACAACTCTTTGTCCATGACCTTCCCCTTTCCCGGCCTCGCCCAGGCCGCAACACCATGAATGAAAACCACATGTTTGAGCGGTGCGCACCGTTTCCGCCGAAGGAAAAGCCACACCGGAAAAACCTAACGAAAGTGCCGTTTCTTCGAGCACCCGGCCATATTCGCCGCGAGGCCGTGCGCAGCCCAGATAAATCTGTCCTACAGGCAGTTTTTGCCGGGCGTAGTGAAACAGCTTCTGCACGCCAGCCAAGGGAGGAGGACTGTTCAACGCGTAGTCAGTGCCCGCCAGCGGCGTAAACACCACCAGAACTAACTTTTCCAAGCCAGCTTCCGCCGCCATCGCAATAGCCACTTCTTCGCCCCGCAAAATGCCGCCTTCTAAGCCCAACACCACATGGGGTGATACGGTAAGTCCCGCTGTCAACGCTATTTCTAAGCTGCGCCGATAATCCGCCGGCGTCAGATTCAAATGATACACTTCTTGAATGGTCTCCGCTGCGCCAATTAAATCAAGGGCTACAGCGTCTACTTGAGCCTGCGCTAATTCCGCCGCCGTATCCGGCGCCAGAATCCCCGTATGGACAATGACCTTAAGACCTGCTTCTTTGAAAGTCTTCAGGGCCTCGCCATAACCTTTAAGAGGAACTTGCCCGTCCGGACCAGCACCGCCGCTGACCAAAACGCCTCCGCAGCCGCGTTCTTGCAAGGAAGCAATCAACGCCTTCGCTTGATTAGGATCTTCAAAGGACTCCATGGAGCGCAGCATTTTACCGCCGCAGTGGCGGCAAAGAAGCGTACAGCGCCGCCCCGTTACACTGAGCGACACAAAGCTGTGCGGTTGATTGCGCACGCCTTCGATATCGTAATGCTTGCCTCCGGGAATGTAAAAAGCGGTATTATTCATGCCAGATTTGCGCCTCCATGGAAGCCAAGTCCTCCGCCTGAGGCCGGAAAGGATAGTTGCGCAGCACTTGGCCCGGTTTCTCGTTGCCATAGGGACGATTGCAGGCAGTAGTACAGCCGTCGCTGCCCGGACAACCTCCCGTCATAAACGGTACGCCTTGCGCCCAATCTTCGCCAAGCAGCTGTTGCAGGCCGGTGCCAAAAGACATCACTTTGCCGCAAGAGCTGTACGTCAATTTATCCCAAGGCAGCCTATCGCGATTCGCCAAATACGCCGCCACCTGCATGCGCCGGTACTGTCCCAGGGGCGGCGGCTGCATAGCCTCCATGCCGCTGCCGTCTTCCGGACAGAAAGAAAACAAGTGAATTTGCGCCCCAGTGCGGCGAACCTGCCTCATCGTCCGCACCATCTCTTCTTCCGTTTCTCCCAGACCAACAATCAAGTGGACACTGACAAGGCCGTCCGCAAAAACCTCTGTCGCATCCTGCAGCATGTCCCAATAGCGCTGCCAGCGATGCGGCCCGCCTACGCCAGCGCCGCGCCAACGTTCAAAGATCTCCGGTGTCGCCGCATCAACCGCTACCCCTACGCAATCCACGCCTGCATCATGCAGTTGCTGCAAATACTCCTTGCCAGTAGGCAGTGTGGTCGGCGTCAACAATACACTGCAAGGCAAATTTGATGAACCATGCAGTTCCTGCACCAGTTGCAGCGTATCTACCGCCGCTCGTGGATGAGTAACCATGGAAACACAAATACGCTGCAGTCCGTTCAAATGGCGGTGCCGAAAATCAACTTCTTTTCCCTGCAAACGCAGTTTCTCCAAAATGCGCTTTACTGAATATAGCGGCCAGCGAACCCGAATAAAGGTGCGGCTTTCTTCATCAATGCGCCGATGCCGCGCTAGGCCGCAGTAACCGCAATTAGCCCGGCAGCCGTCTTCGTAATGCAAAAGCAAATTCAGACTTCCCGGCGCGCCACCGCGATAAAAGCCTCCCCGTTCCAGCCCCAAAGCCATGGCCCCTGCCAAGCTGGTCTGAATTTGCTGCTTTCCCGCTTCCCATGCTGTCTCTTCCATCAGCGCACCTCTTTCATTTCTCGATATTCCGGGAATACCATCCAACTCTGCCGCACTACCTGCGAAAAATCACCGCGGCTTTCCTGCTCTCGCCGTCTTCGCCAAGAACCGTTGGCTTTTTCCAAAGGCTGCTGCCATTGACTGCGCAAGTACGCTTCATACCAGCTTTCCCCTTTACCGCCAGCTGCTTCCGCCGCCCAGCTCCCGCTGGCCGCTGCAGCATAAATGCCGGCGCCGGACAAGGGATGGGTGCATCCGGCTGCGTCGCCAGCCAAATATACACCGCCGGCTGCCAAAACTTTCACCAGCCCCCCTACGGGTATGCTGCCGCCGCTTTTTGCCAGCGGTGCCGCGTCGACCAGCACGCCTCGCCGCACACATTGCTCAACAAAGCCTTCCAACAGTTGCGGCAGTTGATATACTTCTTCTGCCGCAACCGCCAGCCCGACATTAGCCTCCTGCCCTTTCGGAAACAACCAGGCATAACCGCCTGGATACTTACGAGAAAAAAATACATCTAACACTTCCGACGGCGAGTTCAAGGGCATCCGGTATTGCAAGGCGCCGCACCAAGGCATGGATTCTTCGTTCAGCCATTGGCGTAGCCGGGAAAATGGTCCGTCCGCGCCTATCAGTTTCCCGGCCGAAATTCGTCTTGGCAGCTGCCCTTTACGACAAAAAGCCAGGCCGTTTTCATAACCTTCCACCCGACAGCCCCGCCAAACAGTACCGCCAAGTTCCTTCACCTGGTCTTCCAGCCAGGTTTCCCAGGCCGCCCTATGCAGCATCAAGCCGGGAGAGCGGCTTAAATGCTCTTCACGCTTTTCAATCCATGTTCGCATACCTTGGATTTCTTGGGCAACGAACCGATCCGGCAACGGCAGCATCTGCCGCACGGCACGGCTGACAAATTCGGCGCACTGCGCCGTAGGATTCCTTCTTGTCTGCGCTTCCACCAGCAATACTGATGCTCCTTGACGCAACAGATGCCAGGCAGCGCTCAAGCCAGCTACACCAGCGCCAACCACGACCACATCCCAGGAAAGGTCGCGCTTCATCCCACAGGCCTCCCTTCCCGGGCTTTTTCCACAGCCAACGCTACCGCCTTGGCAAAATCTCGCGGCTCTACACCGGGAATTTCCACTTTATGCTCCCAGAAAAAATCGTCAATCAGCCGCCCCAGTTGTTGCACATCTGCAGGCCGATGCTTAAGATATGCTTCCAAGTCGCGAATGGCCTTGGCTGGGTAGGCAAAAAAATCTCCGCTGATCCAGACAAACTTTAAGAAACGCCGTTTTTCATCCAGCCTGGCCTGCACACGAATCAGACCGCCCGGAGCCTTATAATTGGCTGTTGCATCCACCGTGTCCACCACGCCTTCCTCTGCACCGAAAATCCAGGACTCGGACCGAAAACGAGGCAGTTTTCCGTCCCAGGCCTGCTGTTCCTGACGCTGTAGCGCTCCCGGCACAAAAGAAAACCCCACCGTTTCCTCCAGCCCATGCAGCACTGCCGCTTTCAAAGCTGCCATATCCGGGCGCCGCCCCAGCTCCTTCGTCACCGTAGTCATGCGTTCTTCTAAACTGGAAATTCCTTTATCGCTCAATTTTTCCGCCGGTAGTTTCAGCACCCGCGCCATTTCGCGCACATCCACATCCACCAGTAAACTGCATTGAAAAACAAAAGCGTTTTTGTATTCGCTCCCGCCGCTGCCGCAGATTTTACGGCCTTTTACTTCAATATCGTTTACCGGACGATAGGCGGCTGCAATACCCAACCGTCCCAACGCCGCCGCCATGCCCTGGCATAAATAGCGGTACAAATCATCCACCTTCCGGGGCAGGCCCGGCGTATGCCGCGAGGCATACAGCTCCCACCCCAGTTCGCGAGGCCCCCAATACAAACTGCCGCCGCCGGTGATGCGCCGATTGATCTCAACTCCTTGATGACGACAATAATCCAGATGCAGCTCCAATTCTGCTTTCTGGTGCAGCCCCAAAAGAGCACAAGGCTTAAATTGCAAAAATCGGAAGGTGCTGGGACTTTGACCGGAGCCTACCGCCTCCAATAATACTTCATCTAGAGCCATATGTTCCGCTGCCGACAGCGGCCCACTGTCCAAAAGACGCATTTGCCTCACTTCATCATGGCTGCGCATGTTCTTCCCACTCCTCCGCCTGTTTCGCCGCCTGTAGCGCTGACAAAAGCTGCTGTTGCTCCGCTTCGTTCGTCCATACTACTTCCAGCAGCCAATGCTGATACGGCTCACTGTTAATCAGAGTTGGCTGCTGCAATGCTGCTTCATTGATATGGGACACCGTGCCGCTCAGCGGCGCTTCCAGGCGGCCGATCCATTTGCCGGCTTCCAAAGAGCCCATGCTCTTGCCGCGCTCCAGCAGCGTCCCCACCGCTGGCAGAGATAAATACAGCACATCGCCGGTCAGCTCCAGCGCATATTCCGTCAGGCCAATGCGGGCCCTGCCGTTTTGCACTTGTATCCAATGGCGGTTACCGTCGTAAAGCAGTTCTTTCGGAAAAGTCCACGTCTCGTTCATTTTCGTTTCCTCCCGCCTTTTCAGCCGTCCACAGCCAGCCAGAGAATTTCCGCCACATCCATCACCTGCAGCGGTGCCTTTTCGGTCCGCGCAGCTTTTTCCAGCATCTGTTCGCACTGCTGGCAGGCCGATACCAGATAGGTTGCACCTGTTGCCATCGCTTCTCTCACTCGCTCTTTGGCAATATTTTCCGCCATTTGCGGCGCTGCCGACTGCAAATTCCCGCCGCCGCCACAGCAAGCGGCGTTTGCTCCATGCGAAGCCATTTCTACCAGTTCCAAACCAGGGATGCTTTGCAGTAATTGCCGCGGCGCTTCATATTTGCCGCTGTTGCGCCCCAAATCGCAAGGATCGTGGTACGTAACCTTTTCTTCCATCTCTTCTGGAACCAGCTTACCTTCCTGCACCAGTTCTAGCAGATATTCCGTGCTGTGCAGCACCCGAAAACCAAGGTCTTGCCCCAAGCGCTGCGGATATTCATGCGTCCAGGTATGATAACAAGACGGACAGGAGGTAATCAGGATTTTTACGCCCAACTCGCGAACCGCCTCTACGTTATGCCGAGCAAACGCGTCCATTTCTTCTGCCGCGCCCGCTGCCAACAGGGGAAAGCCGCAGCACCATTCCTCACCGCCTAAGGTAGTATACGAAACACCAGCTCGCTCTAAAAGCTGCACCACCGCCACCGGCACCTGCCCGGCGCGAGGAAAGAAGCTGGATACACAACCCACAAAATAAGCTACCTCACTACCTTCTTGCGCTTCCAAACACTCAGGCACCTCATCCAGCTCTTCCGCCCAATCCAAGCGGGCGGCATTATCAAATTGCGAGATATTCTTCTTGTCCAGCAGATTTTTTACCAGCAAATCATAGGCAGACGGCAATTCCCCCTGCTTTTTCAGCTCACCGCGCACCTGCTTCCAGACCTGCTGCAAATCAATACGCGCTGCGCACTGAGAGGTGCAGGAGCCGCACAAGGTGCATTCACTAATACGTTTGGCCAGCAAGGCTCGTTCTTCGCCACCCTGGCTCAGCGCCGCCCGACGCAAAAGCGTCATTTTGCCTCGAGGCGTAGCCGACTCCCAGCCAGTCTGGCGGTACGTGGGACACTCGGCGCGACAATTGCCGCAGCGTCCGCAGATATCACATTCCGCTTCCCAACCCGTAAAAAAACTTTTGTTCTCTGTCATTACCTGGCCCCTCCCTTGGATGTCATCGCCGCTCCCAGCGCTAGTGCGCTCATAGCCCAAGAAAACAGAGGCGGTTTTAGCTGCAGCGGCGCTTGATAGAGCTTGCCAGGATTGCAGCGTCCTTCGGGATCCAAAAACGCTTTACGGCGGCGCAGCTCCGTAAGCTCTTCTGCCTGATACAAACGCGAAAGATACGAAGTATTCCACAAGCCCACGCCATAAGGGACGCCGCCATGACTCCAGCCGGCATCCTGTACTTGCGCTACTATCCCTAGACCGCAAAGCAAAGGCCACAACGGCTGTGACTCTGCAGGAAAAGCGGTCATCACCAGCGCATGGCTCCTTGATACCACGTGACCGTACGTCATCATCTCGCGCCCAAAACGTTGGCCGCAGCGAGCCGCAGCTTCTAAATACGCCGTCGCCTTCCGCATAGGCAGCCATAGCTCCGCGCCAAGCATACCCGGAAAACGCCGTTTCAGGAGTAAAGAGAAAAAACGATGGTTCCACTCCTCTTCGCCTTCTTCACTCCAATTTTCGCCGCTGTGCAAATAAGCTTCTTTTTCTACGGCTTCTTTCAAATGTAGTACCTGCGCTTCTGTACCCAACGCGTCAACTGCCACAGTATAGTATTTTCCCGCACGTTCGCTGCCCAAGCCTGCCAAAAAGCGCTGACGATTGCAAGCTGGATCGCTGAAATGCAAATTAAACGGCAGGCTTTCCTCTTTAAGCAAGGTTTCGATAAAGCCTTGCATTTTCCAAGCTTCTGCAAAAGCAAAGACGCCATGCCAAGCCGCTTCTTCCAAGCGGCGCACCTTTAAAGAAAGCTGAGTCACAACCCCCAGGGTTCCTTCGGATTCCGCCAGCCAATGCACCGGAATCTCTCCCTCTTGCCGCAGCGTCCGTACCGAACCGTCCGGCAATACAACTTCAGCCGCCTCCACCAACTCTTTCAAAGGTCCTGCCTGTAAGCTTCCTAAGCCATACCCCTTCATCGCAAACCAGCCGCCAACGGTAGCCCCGGGCGCACTGCTCGGGTACGAACAGGCTGCATAGCCCTGCCGCGCCAGTTCTCGCTCCAAACGACTCCAGGTCACGCCGGCGGCAACATCGACAACACCGGTAGCGGTGTCAACTTGCCCGACGCCCTGCAGACCATTAAGATCAAGAACTAAACCTCCCTTGACGCAGACAGCGTTAAAATACACGGTGGACGCACCTGCCCGGGGCGTCACCGCTAGCTTAGCCTCGCGAGCCATTCGGAAAACATCGCCCACCTCGGCTGCGCTTTGCGGGCGTACTACTCCAAAGGGCGCTGTCTGCGCTAGCGACTTGACCAACATATCTGGCAGCCACCCCATGTCTCTCTCGTACAAACTGCATTCGGCCCGATCCGCCGTAAAGAAAGACCCAAAACGTTCTTTCAGGCGTTCTATTGCCTCGCCATGCATGCTGCTTCCTCCTCGTATCCTTGGTTTCTACTCTTCTTGTGCATGCTTAGCCTGCTCTTCCGTAAAGAAAGCGTCCGCTTCCGGTCCATGGAGCAGTTCCTGCAACATGCCGTCCAAGTCCTCCGGCCGCAAAACGCAAATCCAGCCTTCACCGTAGCAGTCGCTGTTAAGCAGGCCCGGATTCGTCACCAGTGTTGTATTGGCTTCCACCACTTCCACCGCTGCCGGACATTTCACCTTGCCTGCCCATTTTCCCGATTGGATGGAAGCCATGGTCGCCCCGGCCGCCAAACTTTTGCCAACGCGAGGAGCACGTATAAAAGTAATTTCTCCTGCCAATTTTTGCATGAAATCGCTCATGCCCACACGCACCACATCCCCTTCTACCTTCACCCAGGCATGGTCGCGCGTATAATATAAATCCTTAGGAATCACATAATCCGCCATATTCTTTCCTCCTCGTTTTTCACTTATTGTTTTAGGGCCAATCGGCTGCCCACAATGTCTTCAATTCCCGTCGGCAAGCTTCCGGTAGAATCCCTTGCCATGCTGCTAAGCTAGCAATTCCCTCTTGCCCTAATTGCGCCGCTAATTTTTGTTCTTGGGTTCTACTACAGCCAGGCAGTCCGCCAAACACCAGTTTTTCCGGTTTTCCCCGTCGCAGTTGCAACCGAAGCGTCCCGCCCCACGAGCAGCTATAATGACGTAGAAATAAACCTTCTTGGATTTTGATCTGCCGAAACGGATACCGCCGTCCAGGAAGTTCTAAAAACTCTCTTGCCGCTAGCTCCTCGCCGCGCCGCCGCGCCGCTTCTCGCAGCTCCGGCGTCAGCACGCCTTCTTCCAGCGCACCCAAGGTGTCTTGAAACGCCTCCGCTAGCAACGCTTCTACTTCTTCCACCGCTGCGCAAACGCCCAATTCTCGGAGCGTCACTAGCCGCTCGTCCATCGCATTGGCTACGCGTTTCTTGAAAACTGCATCAGGCATTTTAAGAGCCTCAACCATCGTCTGACGGTCAAAATCGCAGAGCAAGTTGCCGATATAGACGGCGCTTTCCCCAATGTCACCGGCGCCGTTTCCAGATATTTTTCGTCCCCCAACAGCTAAATCCGCTGGCGCCACAAGTTCTCCCGGCACACCCAGCTTAGCCAAAACCTTTAACGGCGCCTGAAGCACCTTGTGGAAGCCTGTTTCACGCCGCCGGGGCAGCTGCGGATTACGCCTGTGCCAAATCACCTGAAAATAGACTTGTCTCTCATCCAGAAGCACCAGTCCGCCCCCAGCTTCACGCCGGATCAGCCCCAATCCCAAACGGCGGCAGGCGTCCTCGTCTACCTCCTGCTCCCAATCGTCATGGAAGCCTAAACAAAGATGGGGGGAATCGGGGTGGCAGAGCACCACCGCCTCTTCCCCCCGTTCGGCCAAGACATGATAAAAGGACTGGCTTTCTCGCCATCCGATGCGCCCCAGCCTATACAGCTTCATTCGCAAAAAGCGTCCAGGCATTCTTCGACCAAAGTAGCCGAATACGCCGCCGACGGCGAACCGCCAAAAGCTACAGCCAATGTTGCTGCTTCCATGATTTCATCCCGGTTGGCGCCCTCTTCAAGCGCTTTGAAAACGTGATACGCGATGCAATATTCGCAACGAGTAAACACACCAATGGCCAAGGCCATTAACTCTTTATACTTGGCGGGAATTTCCCCTTCCACAAAACAAGCATTGGAAAGCTGCACAAAGGCGGCCGCTACTTCCGGAGCATCCTGCCCCAATTTACCCAGTCCTTTTTGGAAATCATTAAGCAATTTTTTAGGATCAGCCATGACACAATTCCTCCTCAAATTCTTTTTTTGTTACTTCATCAAAGGTTTCTTTAGCATGATAGGAGCTGCGCACCAACGGGCCCGCTACTACGCTGGCAAATCCCAGCCGTGCTCCTTCCTGCCGGTAGAAAGCAAACTCTTCCGGCGGCGCATAGCGCACCATAGGTACATGATCCGAACTGGGCCGCAGATATTGGCCAATGGTTACGATTTCGCAGCCGCTGCGACGCAAATCGCCCAGTACAGCCACCACTTCTTCGCGGTTTTCTCCCAATCCCAACATAATGCCGGACTTGATACGGCTTACGCCGTTTTGAGCCGCTCGGGCCAACACCTCTAACGAGCGCTCATATTGTGCTTCCGGACGTACTGCAGGGTACAGTCGCGGCACGGTTTCAATATTATGGTTCAACACATCCGGCTTTACCGCCAGCACCTGAGCCAGCGCTGCTGGATCTCCTCCCAAATCAGGAATCAGCACTTCCACGGAAGCTTCTGGGCAATGATGCCGCAGCGCGGTAATCGCAGCAGCAAAATGTCCTGCGCCGCCGTCCGGCAAATCATCCCGCGTTACAGAGGTCACCACCACATGTCGTAAACCCAGCTTGGCCGCCGCCAGCGCCAGACGTTCCGGTTCGTTTGGATCCACGTTGGCTACTTGTCCGTCCGGTACGGCGCAAAAGCGACAATGCCGCGTGCACACTGACCCAAGAATCATAAAAGTCGCCGTACGACTGCCGAAACATTCGCCGGCATTAGGACACTGCGCTCCTTCACAGACAGTATGCAGCGAAAGTCCATCAAGCCACCCTTTCATCTGCTGCATGCGCTCTTGATCAGGCGCCTTGATTTTTAGCCATTCCGGCCGCTGCTGTCTCATGAAAGCCCTCCTCTTCATAGGTTGCGTCCAATACGTCAGCCAAATTTTGCAGCAAACATTCCTGCACCGCTGCCTCCACGACGCCTTCCTGCCATTGCGCCAGCCAATCCACCGACCGACCGCTAATACCGCAAGGTACAATCATCCGAAAATGATTCATATTGGGACGTACATTCAAGGCAATGCCGTGCATACTGACCCAACCTTTAACCCCGATCCCAATAGCAGCAATTTTCCCCTTATCGGTCCAGACTCCAGTCAATCCCGCTTCCCGCCGCGCCGGCACACCAAAAGCTCCAACCGTACGAATAATCGCTTCCTCCAGACTGCGTACATAGGCATGCAAATCTTGACCGTACTGCCTCAAATCCAAAATAGGATAGACTACAATTTGACCGGGACCATGATAGGTTACGTCACCGCCGCGATCCACTTCCCACACGCGAATACCTTCAGTTTTCAATACTTCTTCCGACGCCAGAATGTGCTGGCGGCTGCCTGCTCTGCCAATTGTAAACACCGGCGGATGCCGCACTACCAGCAGCGTATCGGAACGCTCGTTTCTACGTCGTTCTTGTTGCAGCCGTTCCTGCAGATCCCAGGCTGCGTGATATTCCACACAGCCCAGGTCGCAGAGAGTCCATTCCTGTCTCATGGTCTTATAGAAGCATGCCCATCGGGTCTTCCAAATAGCCTTTAATGCATTGCAGGAACTGCGCTGCTAAGGCACCGTCAACCAAACGGTGATCAAAGGAAAGACTCAATGTCATCATCGAAGCAATAACAATTTCGTCATTAACAACGATAGGTTTCTTAATAATAGCGCCTACGCCAAGAATAGCCGCTTCCGGTTGATTGATGACCGGCGTAAACCCTTCGACGTCATAGCCACCGAGATTGCTGATAGTGAACGTGCCGCCTTGAAGAGCATCCATGGAAAGCTGATTGCTCCGAGTCTGGCTGACTAATTCTTGCGCCGCATTGTGGATAGCCTTGAGCCCTTTGGCGTCCGCTTGTTTCAACACCGGCACCATTAAACCATCATCTAAGGCTACGGCAATGCCCACATTGACGTCTTCGTGCGTAAGCACATTGCCCTCGATAAGCGAAGAATTGATGGCTGGGAAACGGCGCAAGGCCGTAGCTGCCATTTTTACCAGCAAGTCTGTATAGCTGTAACGCACGCCTTCTTCTCGTTTATTGATTTCTTTGCGGAAAGCAATGGTAGCGTCGACGCAAATATCCATAAAGATGGTTACATGAGGAGCCGTATGCTTGCTGGCTGTCATACGCTCGGCGATAATTTTACGCATACCTTTGAGAGGCTGACCGGCAGCGGCTTTCGCCGGAGCCGCCGGAGCCGCTGCTGCCACAGTCGGTGCTGCTGGCGGATTAGCTGCGGCTTTGCGCACATCTTCTTCTACAACGCGCCCTTCGGGGCCGGTGGCGACAACCGTCGCCAGATTGACTCCTAATTCTTCAGCGATTTTCTTGGCATAAGGCGAAGCCTTGATCCGTCCGTCCGCGCTAACTGCAGCCGGTGCCGGAGGAGGATTCTTTAAGTATTTTTCTACGTCGGACGCTTGAATGCGTCCATCCGGGCCGGTACCGACAACCAGGCTCAACTCAATTCCTTTTTCCGCGGCCATCCGTTTGGCAGCCGGTGAAACTTTGATTTCCTTGGGCGCGGCAGGAGCCGCTGCTGTACCAGTCGGAGCGCCAGCCGCTGCAGCCGGTGCGGCGCCGGGGACACTAATGGCCTCATCAGCAGTGCCGATAATGGCCAACATCCCTTTTACCGGCACTTCGGCTCCTTCTTCGGCGCAAATGACCCGCAATACCCCTGCTTCCGGCGATTCCACCTCGCTGGTAATCTTATCAGTCATGATTTCTACCAGAGCGTCACCTACCGCCACCGTGTCGCCCACCTGTTTTTTCCACTTGCCGACGGTTCCCTCTGTCATGGTCAGCCCCAGTTGGGGCATGATGATTTCACTCGCCATGGTCACCCTATCTCCTTTTCCGTAAAATACGCGCTTTATTTAAGCACGCCCCATTGCCTTTTTAACGCCTTTGATAATGCATTCCGGCTGTGGATAAATCTGATCTTCCAAAACAGGGCTGAAAGGAGGCACCACATTCATGCCGGCAATCCGTTCCACTGGCGCGTCCAGTTCATCAAAAAGTTCTTCCATGATCTGCGCGGCAATTTCTCCGCCAAAGCCGCCCCTTTTAGGCGCTTCCTGCACCACAACGGCGCGATGGGTTTTCTTGATAGAAGCGGCAATGGTTTCCCAATCCAACGGCACCAAGCTGCGTAAGTCAATAACTTCCACATCAATACCCTCTTTAGCCAGTTCGTCCGCTGCCTGCAGAGAGAACAACACTTCTCTCGAATAGGTAAGAATGGTCACATCCTTGCCGGGACGTTTGATATCCGCTTGCCCAAACGGAATGAGGTATTCTTCTTCCGGCACTTCTCCTTTGCCAGCGTAAAGCAGTTTATGTTCCAAGAAGATGACCGGATCATCATCGCGAATCGCCGTTTTCAAGAGGCCCTTAGCATCATAGGGTGTAGCCGGAACTACAACTTTAAGACCTGGGATGTGTGTGAAGAGAGCTTCAAGGCTCTGGGAATGCTGTCCTGCATTACGTCGCCCAGCACCTTGAGGCGCCCGAATAACCATAGGCACCGTAGCCTGGCCGCCGGTCATATAGCGCATTTTTGCAGCTTGGTTCATGATCGGATCCATACAAACTCCGGTAAAGTCTACATACATAAGTTCTACTACCGGACGCAGGCCGCGCATGGCAGCGCCTACGGACATACCCGTAAACCCGGATTCAGAAATCGGCGTATCAATGACTCGATTAGCGCCGAACTCTTCCATAAACCCTTTAGTCAAGCCAAAGACACTGCCCATAACCCCCATGTCTTCACCGATAACAAACACCGACTCATCGCGGACCATTTCTTCATGTATAGCTTCGCTTAAGGCTTGGCCGTAAGTAATTTTTCTCACCGCAGGACACCCCTTTCGTTGTCAACGGCATACATGTCCGTAATTACTTCATCTACTTCCGGGAAAGGAGACTCTTCCGCAAAAGCGACTGCCGCTTCAATTTCCTCTTTGACTGCCGTTTCAATCGCTGCAAGCTCCTCTTCGGTAATGCCGTTTTGTCCCGCCAATTGCGCACGCAGACGCACAACGGGGTCTTTCTCTTTCCAAGCCTGCATTTCTTCTTTGCTCCGATAGACCATCGGATCTCCTTCATAGTGGCCGCGCTGCCGATAGGTCTTGCACTCGATCAGTGTCGGACCATCGCCCTTACGAGCCCGTTCCGCAGCCGCCGAAACAGCTTCGTATACAGCAAAGACGTCGTTTCCGTCTACAACCACGCCGGGAATATGGTATCCTTGCGCCCGGTCAGCAATGTCTTCCGTGTTGGTTACCCGGTCAATGCAGACCGAAACGCCATACTTGTTGTTTTCACACATATAAATTATGGGCAACTTCCAAGCGGAAGCCATGTTGATGGACTCATGGAAGGTCCCCTGATTGGATGCGCCGTCGCCAAAGAAGGCCAAGGTCACATCGTCAGAGCTTTTGATTTTGCTAGCCAGCGCCGAGCCGGTAGCAATGGGAATGCCTGCTCCCACAATGCCGTTAGCGCCCAAAATTCCCAAGCTTACGTCGGCAATGTGCATGGACCCGCCCTTACCTTTGCAATAACCTGTTTTCTTGCCGAAAAGTTCGGCCATCATTTTTTTCGGATCCGCTCCTTTGGCAATACAATGACCGTGTCCGCGATGAGTAGCGGTAATAAAATCACTTGGCCGCAGCGCCTGGCAAGCGCCTACCGCTGTGGCTTCCTCACCGACACAGGTATGAATATTTCCGGACATGCGGGCCTGCAGAAAAAGATCTGCCGCCATGGAGTCAAACGAACGCACTTTAAACATTTCCCGGTAAAAAGAAATCAATTGCTCTTTCGTGTACTTTTTCGCAGCCATGTTCAAACCTCCAATGGTTCCGGGCTGAATTGGACAAAGCCCGTTTCTTCATCAAAGCGACGCATCATATTTACGCCGCCAATTTCCTGAATCACCAAGTCCAGCGTAGCTAAGACGATGTTGCCGTTCGTAAAATGGCCGCCCCAAACCCGCAAGTCTTTGTCACAGGCGGAGCCGTGAAAATGAATCAGATATTTGCCTTCTTCGGACTGACAAATGATCCCCTGTCCGCCCAAAAATTCAATCGGCCCTGGAAGCACAACCGGCTCGCCATAGACAATGCCGATTTTAGCCCCCTCTTGAGGAACCGGAATCACAAAGGTTGCTTGTTTGAAAGCGCCGACGCTGCAAGAAACAACGCCTTGCTTAATACCGTGTTTGCGGCAGCATTCTTCAATGCCCGGGAGCACGTCCGTCCCCGGCAACAGTCGAGCTACCACCGTTCTTGCGGCAGTTCCTTCCACCGATTGAATTCGCATAGGATTGTCGCTCATGCCAATAGCCTCCTCATCGACCTTAAAAATAATAATTCACCATTACCTGGCCGGAATCTTGGGAACTCCAGGCCAACCGGCCAGGTACAGTCTATTCTTAGCTTTGAGCCTTTTGATTCTGCGGCATCACAGCCGCAACCGCCCGCTCCGGTTCCTTGACGAAGAAGATGATGACTGCCGTAGCTACCAATGCCGCTACCATGAAGGTAAAGGCTGCGTCATAGCCGGAACCGCCAACCAAATACCCGATGGCAATCGGAGCAAAAATACCGCCTACATTGCCGCCTGTATTCATAACAGCGGAAGAAGTACCCGCAAATTTACGTTTTACACATTCCATCGGCAACGCCCAGAACGGACCGAAAGCCAGTCCTAGAACAAAACCGGAACACACCAGCGCCGTCATGGCCATTGCTTCTGTTTGCGCCGTCACCACGCTGAACAATACCGGGGCAGCTATCAATGTAGCTACCATGACCTGGTATTTGCGGTTGCGCCCTTTGAGAATCTTGTCGGAAATATAACCGCCCAACGGTTGTGCCACACCTAAGGCTAGGAATGGCAACCCAGCAAAAATGCCCATTTTAACCATTTCAAAGCCCCGCGCTTTAACCAGATAACTGGGTAGCCAAGTCATAAGTCCATAGAACGTGCACAAGAAGGTGAAGTAGGCTAACGCCAACAACCAAGTGTTGCGATTGCGGAACACGCTGCTCAGGCCTTCGCCGTTATCGTCTTCCTTAACCGTAGCCGTTTCCAGCTGTCCTTCTTCAATATATTTGAGCTCTTCTTGCGAAATTCGTTCATCCTCTTTCGGCGCATTGCGCACGACCCAAATCCACAAGGGGATGACCAAAAAACCAAGAATCCCGAAAATATAGAAGATGGAGTGCCAGCCCCAGGCTCCAATGATGGCTACGGCCAGAGGCGGTGCCACAGCTGGGCCTAAGGAGTTCGCCGAAGTAAAGATGGCATTGGCTGTTGCCCGTTCCCGATTGGGGAACCAGTTGCTATTTAACTTGAATGCGCAAGGCGGATGCACGCCTTCGCCTATACCAAAGAGAATACGCACGATGTACAGTTGACTGAAATTTCTTGTCAAACCGGTGGCCATGGTCATAATGGACCACCAAACCAAGGCTACGGTCATAACTTTTTTCGGGCCAATTTTATCGCCCAAAATACCGCCAGGAACTTGCAGCAACGTGTAGGTGATAAAGAACGCGCTTAAGATCAGACCTGTCTGCTCTGGGGACAGCTGAAAATCTTTCGCAATAAGTGGCATTGCCACCGAAAGATTGACACGATCCAGAAATGCGACGAAAAATACGAGCCAAGAGGCTCCTAAGAGTAGCCAACGTCTTTGCATTGCTTAATCCTCCTCATAATGGTGATGAACACCCGAGGTCACCAATAAATTTCGTTTCTGTGCCGCTAGTTGCAGCGGCTACTACTGCTCCGCCGATTCCATTCCACCCTTCTATCTAAATTTAACTAGTCGCAAAGAGTTATAGCAAAACCAATGCCAACGCAAGCAGCTTCCTTCTTTTTTCTATAAATCCGCCAATGTTGCGTGTTCATTCCAATCATTCTGAATCATTTGTAAAAAACAGAAAGCGGCCCTTAGCTCAAAGTTGTTCTTTTTCCGAACAGTTTTGAGCACATAAGAAGGGCCGCTTTAGAGATGACAAGGCTTTATGGTTTTGTGTTCATTTTTTTAACAGTGTTCCATTTCCGCACAGTTCGTTGGTTCTTGTCCTTGAGCATCCAAATTATACTCCCGCATTTTAGCATACAGCGTGTTTCTGCCAATCCCCAACTGTCGGGCCGCTTTGGATACATTGCCTTCCGCCCAAAGCAGCGCCGCTATAATAGCCCTTCGTTCAGTCTCCCGCAATGAAAGAATCCCATTCACAGCAGCTTTGCAGTCCAGTTGCTGCTGCAACAAGCGCGGTAAGTGCTCTGGTCCTATATCTTCATCGCCAGACATCCAAAAGGCATGCTCCACCGCATTAGCCAGTTCACGAATATTCCCTGGCCAACGCCAAGAACAAAGAAGCGCCTTGGCTTCAGGCAGTAATTTCTTTTCTTTCCCCTGCGGCAGAGACATCTTTTCTAAGAAATACTGGAGCAAAAGTTCCAGGTCACCTTCTCTCTCTCGCAAGGGAGGCAGGTGGATATCCATAACATTGATCCGATAGTACAGATCTTCTCTAAACGCTTTCTCCTGCACCATTTGCCACAAATTACGATTCGTCGCCACAATGATGCGCACATCAATAGGAATCACTTGCGAACCGCCCACGCGAACCAACTTGCGTTGCTGCAATACCCTCAAAAGCTTTACTTGCATATCATAGGGCATGTCGCCAATTTCGTCTAAAAACAGCGTACCCCCATGAGCCATTTCAAATTTACCTGGCCTGCCTCCGTGGCGCGCGCCGGTAAAAGCGCCTTCTTCATAGCCGAAAAGTTCACTTTCAATCAGGTCTCGCGGAATAGCGCCGCAGTTAATAGCCACAAAGGCACCTTCCTTGCGAGCGCTCCAGTTATGAATGGCCTGGGCCAACACTTCCTTACCTGTACCGCTTTCACCAGCAATTAAGACGGTACTATCGCTACTGGCCGCCAAGCGCGCTAAGCGCTTGACCTTGTGCATACCTGCGCTTTCACTGATCAAATCACCCATAGTAAATACGGCCTGAGCGCCAGTCATGCGATTGACCATGTTGCGGACCCGCTTGATTTCGCGAAACACATCTACTGCGCCAATCAGCTGCCCATGCTCGTCCCAAAGAGGAATCGCGCTTTTAATAAAATGCAACGTCTGCTTTTTACCTTCTAAGCGAAACTCTTTATCAACATACCCTTTGCCGGTTTCTAACACCCCCAAAATTACAGGGTTAAAATCCACGAGTTCGGAAATATGCTTGCCAATACTTGTCTGCGCGTCCACGCCAAGAATCTTGCCGCCCATGCGGTTCATAAAGGTAACAAACCCTTTACTGTCTACAGTCAACATGCCGTCTGACATGGATTCTACAATCATGCTTTGAATGCGATTCTGCCGCTCGTAGTGCACTTGCGCTTCCTGCATGCGTAGGCTGATTTCTAACGTCTTAGCAGCAATACTAACAATGCTGATAGCGCATTGACTTTCATCTTCCACCAGCTCGCTCACTCGTAGAATAGCCAGCAATTCACCGGCGGAATTGCGGATAGGCGCCGCTGAGCACGCCATTTCGTGGTAGCAGCGACAGTAATGCTCCGGGCCGCGCACCCTGGCAGGCTTGCCCGTATCTAGACAGAAAGAAACTGCCGTCGTGCCGATATTTGCTTCATCGCAGCGAAAGCCCCTTGTATTATTCGTCTGAATCAACGGCACCTGCTTGGCTTGAGAGCTCATGGCCGTTCCTAAGATAACTCCCTCCGGATCCAAAAGAGACATCGCAAAATTATCCACTTCCGCCAAACGTACTGCCTCACGCAAAATAGGTTGCGCCAACTCCAACAAACGCTGATTTTTCTTTATCCGTTCTTCCAATTCTTCCGGTTCCACATGATCGCCAGGCAACTCTTCCCAAGGATCCAATCCTTGCGAACGGCAGCGCAGCCACGATATCTGCAAGGGTGCCGGCACCTCCGCAGAAAGCAACCCTTCTGTTTGAAAATCTTGCCAGTACTTATACAACATACGTTTTTCCATCTTCTATCTCTCCCTTCGCCTGCACTTGCCGCAGCGTCTCCAGCAAGATTGCCTGCACTTGATCGTCCAACTCCGCCTGCACCTCATACTCCCCTTGATGCGCTTCGTCTTCACATCCTTGATCGTAACATGCTGAATGGTCCAACATCAGCAGCAATCCAGGCAGCTGCAACCGCAAAAAATCAAGATGGTGCTTTTCCGTAAAAAGAGGACAACATACGCCCAAAAACAAAGACGCGCCGCTTTCGCGCAATCTTACAACTGTTGCCTCTAACTGTTCGTAATTTTGAATGGTCTTTACTTGCCACCCCCAGGCTTTAGCCATCGCCCAAAGACGACCCAAGCCACAGCCGCCGCAGGCGCTGCAGCCGTCACGGCGCCGCCAGGTGCAAGCCGCAGGCTTCGCGCAATAAGGAAGTAGCAGCATTGGCGTTTCTCGCTGCAAAGCCTGCCTCATCCGCTCCACGCTCCAGTCCGCCTCCACCCCAACCCAGCGAAACTTTGCAGGCGTCCAAGGTCCCCCCAAGTATTGACGCCAGACATGCTGGGCTGCGCACGCACGTACCAAACCAGCAACTTGCGCTGCCGAAATCCCTCCCCACGACAGTTTCACTGCAGCCTTCGTCTCCAGCAAAGCCGCGACTGCCTCGCCAGATACATGTCGCAGACTGCGCTCTAACCGTTCTTCTTGCAAGGCACTGTCCCAGGAAGAATTGCCCCGTAGGCGCACCTGTTCAAGCACCCCTTGTTGCCAGCTCATGCCCACAGCTAACCATTCTCTTTCTTGGCGCAGAGAAGCCATTTCCTGAGCCGCATCTTTGAATCGGAACGGCGGAGCGGCAGCAACGCGGGAAAGCGTTCTTGCAGGCTTGACGCCAAAAGCTATTTCCAAAGCTTCACACAACAATCGCTCCTTCTTTTCTTCCGTCAAATCCGGCCAAAGACAGCCCAACTGCTGTTGCCAAGAAGCCATTTCTCTACCAAGACGTTTTTCCCGTGGCAGGCGAAGATACTTCAGCCAGGAGGCAGCGTCCGGCGCACTCCCGTAGAAAAGCAGTTGCACCGTCCAGCCGCCTTCTTCCGTCCAACCTAGGCGGCCCACTTCTTTCCCTTGGCAGTATAAGCCACCTGCGCCATTCCATTCTTCCCAGCCAAACCGCCAAGCGTCTCCCAGCGCGATCAAACGCTCTTGCAGCCATACAGACAAGTTAGGAGCCTTTTTCTCGCAATGAAGCTCACAAAAAAAATCGCCTCGCTGCAAACACATAATATCGCCGCCGGTAATTCGCCTTCCATACGTTACACCTTGCGCGCGACAGCTTTCTTCCTGCAGCTCTTGGCGGATTTCCTGGTGCCGCCCCACCCAAAACTGCGGTGTAGTTACAATACAATACCGCAATGAATTCGAATCTCTCAGCGTTTTTTCATCATATTGGTTCTGAGCTGAAGCCATAATTCGCCTCCAGTATATTGCTTTTTCTAGGGCAAAACAAGAATTTTCCCACTAGTAAGATATCTAGCAAGTTCAGTGCCAATCAATAAAAAGAGAGACTCGAAAAACCGAAGTTATACGCAAAAACCGCGCAATTGCGCGGTTTTTCATTTTCTCTTCCTTTTGGAGGACGAGGGTATATGCATTTCTTCGCGATATTTGGCAACAGTACGGCGGGAAATAGGAATTCCCTCTTCGCTCAGCATTTCGCAAAGTTTTTGATCGCTCAGTGGCTCTCCCTGCGGCTCTTCTTGAATCAAGGCGCGAATACGCTCCTTAACGCCGTCAGCGACAACATTTTCCCCGCCTACGGCAAAAGCCGCAGCTGGAAAAAAGTCGCGCAACGGCAGCAAGCCATGCGGCGTCAAGGCGTATTTTCCTGCCACTGTCCGGCTAACCGTTGACTCATGTACACCCAGTTCATCCGCCATCTGTCGCATGGATAAAGGCTTCATATGCCGCCTGCCGCGCAAGAAAAATTCTTCCTGACGCTGCACCAAGATTTCCGCCAATGTTTGCAACGTCTGCCGCCGCTGATCCAAGCTCTTCAAAAGCTGCAGCGCTGCGTTCAGCCGTCCTTGCACAAATTCCTTAACCGCCGCGCCACCGCCAGCGACCATTTTGCGGTATTCCTGACTAATAGTCAGCCCTTTCCAGGGCATCGCCACTTCCACACGAAATTCATCGCCCTGCCTTTCAATGCGCACATCCGGCAATACATAGACGGTTTCCGCTGTAGCAAATGCCCTACCCGGCCGCGGATCCAAGGAACGCAGCTGATGCAGTGCTCCATCAAGTTCCGACTGCGTACAAGCCAACGCCTGCGTCAGCCGCTTCCAACGCCCTTGAGCCACATCATCCAAAAGCTCTTTTTCAATCAACTTAGCCGCCAACGATGCGCCCGCTCCCTGACGCTGCAACTGTAGCAACAAACAGCCTTCTAGTCCGAACGCCCCTACGCCGGCAGGTTCCAACGACTGCAGCCAAAACAACGCAGCCTCCACCTCTTCGGCATCGCGCTCCAGACAAGCCATCGCTTCCTCCATACTGACTGTCAGATATCCCCGCTCATCCAGACAGCCGATAAAAAAACGTACCAACGGCTTAATTTCTTGCGGGCAACCGCTTTCTACCAGCTGTTTTTCCAGAAAAGTGGCCAAAGTTAGCGCTTGCTCTGCCGCAGATCGTTCCCAAGGCGGCGGCATTTCTTCATCATCAACCGTTGGCGCCGTTCCTGCCGCCGTTCCGGGAGTATCCAAATAACGAGCCAATGCCTCATAATCCGGTGGCGCACCTTCTTCCCACTCTAGGAGAGGATTTTCTTCCGCCTGTTGCTGTAAATTCTGTTCCAATTCCAGCGCAGCCATCTGCAATACCGCTAAAGACTGACATAAAGCAGGCGTCAGCGTCAGTTGCTGTCTTAATTGTGTCGAAAGTTGAAGATTCATTTTCGTCACTCCATCTTACTAACCGGCGTGTTCTCTCAACCACCGCCGGACATAGCGGCGAAAATCCTTCCGCAGCTTCTTTAAATCCGGCAGCATGCGCCGCCGTTCATGCTCCTGCCAACCGGCCAAAAATCCGGCCTCCCATGCCGTACCAGGGACATCCCTCCATTGCATCAACAATTGATGCTGCACTTGAATGTCATGGAGCTCCCCTAGGGCATCCTGAATTTCCACCAGCGTTTCAATCATTTCCGGGGCCAGACGCAGCCGCTGCAATAAGCAGAATTCAAAAGCATAACGCACCTTTTTCCCTTGAATGCGCCAGTCATGCAGTTCTTCCTGCAACGTAAGATCCGCCGCATCGCCCACTTTGCGCAGCTTGATCAACCACTTTGAAAGCCGCTCTGTCAGCTCGGGCGCGGTTGGCTCCGCCGCCCAAGCCGGCGACAACAACCACTGCCACAATGCAAGCACCAACGGTGTCGACCAGCCCTTCGCCAATTCGCGAGCCACATCTTCCGCCAGCACTTGCCGCCGGGCGGACAAATCTGTTTCTAAAGCCCCAAGCACCCCAGCCCCGGCATCTAAACCGCTAGCGGCAAGGGTCGCCAACAGCACATCGGTTTCTCTTATGCCAGCCAGTTGCTCACCCCAATGATGTAGTTCTTCTTGATAATGCCGACACGCCTCGGCCTCCAAAAAAGGCCGACAAAAGGAAAGCACCGAGCGCATGCGTCGTAAGGACACACGCAACTGATGTACTGGCCGCACTTCCGTCGGGCAACGCAAAAACTGTTCCTGCCAATATACCGCCATACGCAGCCAATGTAACATAGCCACGCGAGTCCCAGCCGCACAGCTCAGCGAAATTTCCTCATTTGCTTCCGCCAAGCCCGCCAACAATAACCCCCGATGAAACTTGCTGCTACTAGCCGGCAGCAGAGGAAAACGCCGAGCCAGTGCCTCTCCCAGAGAAAAAAGAGAGCTTTCTTGACCGGACACTAATTCCAGTTCCAGTTCCAAAATCGCAGTTCGACGCCCGGCAGCTAGAATTTTTCCTTTGTCGGCAGCAACCTCTACACAACTTCCATCTGGAAGATCTACACGCAAAAAGGTGCGTTCAAAATCTGTCTCCAGCACTGCTTGCCAGGACAAGTCTTTCTCTTCTGCTTGCAAAGCGGCCGCCAGTAAGGCAGTTGCTTCTTCATCCTCAAACAACGCCAACGTCGGCGCCTGTTTGCGCGGCAAAGGCACATTCCATTCTTGCCGTTGATGCAAACCACCTAAGCTGGTGCCGCCACCTTTCAACGTCGCCATCCAACGTCCGTTTTCCTGGCGAATGCGTAGCGCCATACGCGCCTTGCGTAAAGCGCCTGCTGGCGTATCGTAATAAATAGCCCGAAAACGCCCGCTCTGTATTTCACCGGCACCGTCCAATAATGGCAACCAGGCTAAGATCGCCTGCCAACAGCTAGGTTCCGCCACCTGCAACTTCAGTTCGGTTTCCATGAGCGTTCCTCCGGTTCTCTATTTCTTACCCAGACAGCCCAAGATACCCGCCTGAGCATACCAGCGCAGACGCCACCGTTCGCTACGTCCGGCACAAGGCGTCAGACACGCAGCCGTCGCCGGCTTAAAAGGCAACGTTGAACCCGCTAAATGCTCCGTCCAAATACTCAAATACGGTTCATGACCCACTATCAACACTTGTGCGTCTTCCTCCACCGCCGTCAATTCTTGCAACAGGTCGGGCAGTTTCCCTTCTTCTAGACAGGGCAGCAGACGCAGTTCCTCCACGCCTAGCACTTCCGCCACAATACTGGCAGTCGACAACGCCCTGGCCAACGAACTCGTCCATATTTGCAGGCGGCTGACGTCCACCAAGCCTCCGGCCAAGCCTTGCGCCGCAGCAATCACCTTTTCCCGTCCCGGCTCTGTCAAATCTCGTTCTTCGTCTTTCATCGGCGGAATAGCCGGCTCTGCTTTCCCATGACGCATCAGGATCAATTCCATCTTCAATCCTCCATCCATTTTTCGTCAACCGCTGCCTTGCTGTCGTCTGCCTGCGGTTCTTCTTCTGAATCTGTCTTAGTAGTATCCTCGTAAGTGGGCTGCACTTTATCCGCACTGTAGTGACGGAAATCCTTGAAATCCAAATTGTAAAGGGCGTCGATAAACTTCACGGCAAAAGAACCGGGGCCTTTGCTTTTGGCCGCCGCTTTTTCCGCGGCCGCGCCATAAAACGTTACCGCCGCAGTTGCCGCCAGTAACGTTTCCTCCTGCGCAACCGCCGTAAAAGCCGCCATCAGCGAAGTTAGGGCACAGCCTGTGCCTGTGACATATTGCAACCATTCGTGCCCTGTGTCGGAAGCCAGCAAAAGTTTTCCGTCTGTCATATAATCCCGTTTGCCTGTAGCCGCCACAATAGCACCGGTGTCTATAGAGAATTTTTTAAACGATTCCAAAGGAAGTTCCGTACTGGCGGTATCCACGCCATTTACTACGCCGCCGCCGCCGGCCAAATAAGAAATTTCGCCATAGTTCCCTCGAATCAAGGCCATTTTAATTTCTCCCAGCAGTTGCTTGACCGTAATGTCCCGATAAGGCGTAGCCCCCACTCCCACCGGATCCAATACAACCGGCTTGCCGTACTCATTGGCGTACGAGCCCGCCTTGAGAAAATATGTAATCTGCCGAGTATGCAGCGTACCGATATTCAACACCAGTGCATCCGCCGCTCTTGCCAATGCATCCGCCTCTGCCGCTCCCTCTGACATGATCGGCCTGGCGCCGGTTGCCAGCAAGATATTCGCCGTCACATTGGTTACAACATTATTTGTCAGATTATACACCAGCGGGCGCTCTTGACGCACTTTTTCCCGCAAATCCCAAAGTTGCTGCAACACGACCATCACTCCTCATCGTTCTACTACGTTTTACACACTTACAACCGCTATTTTTAACAATACAATTACCTAATACTATTCGCATCCGTTGGCATTTATCCTGCTTAGAAGCACGAGAACATCGAAAAAGAAAACGGCGCCAAGCTTCTAGCTCGCCACCGTTTTAGAAGATGATTTTTTGACTGCAAGAACGGCTACTACGCACTTCTTGCTACATCATTTCCCGGATCCGTTTGTGCTCGCGCTTATGTTCATACATCCGCTGATCTGCCAAGTGAATTAGCATTTCTACCGAAACCGGCTCTTGCGGATTTAGTTCCGCCATCCCACGGCTGACACTCAAAATCAGATTCGTCAAGCGTTCGCGATTCGTTTTACGCAAGGCTTTTTCTACACGCTCCCAAAAAGCTTCCGCCTGCTGCAGCGTACATTCCTCCAAAATGATTAGGAATTCGTCTCCCCCCAAACGACAAAGAACATCGTTATGGCGCAGAGAGCTTTTCAGTACTTCCGCAATCGTGATAATGGCCGCATCACCGTCGGTATGACCATATTGATCATTGATTTTTTTCAAATTATTAGCATCTGCGAAAATAATGGTCATCACCGCAGCGCGTTCCAGCGAACGCGCATGCATCCGCCGCAGTTCGTCAAGTCCGCGTCGCCGATTGAAAACGCCTGTAAGCTGGTCCGTATCCGCTTGGACCGCCAACATTTCCTGCGTTTTTTTGCGAGTATGAATATTGATATACAAAGACAAAATAACTGCCAGCAAACACGCCAACACCGCTCCGGTTCCCCAAACCAAGTGGCGATATTGTTCATAAAAAGACTCTGGTCGATTAAGCAACACGCTTCCTTGAGGCAAGCGTTCTTCCGTAAAACCAAATTTTTTCATCATCTGGTAGTCAAAAACATGGCGGCTGGGAGCTTCCCAGAGTACCGGGATGTCACGAGGATCTTCACCATTTAAAACACGTCTCAATTGCTGCGCTGTCAATTCGCCATGCTCGCTGCCCCGGCTGATTTTACCGCCGAAAGCTCCGTAGCCCAGATAAAAATCCCATGGCGTATAAATGGGCACACTGGATTTTTGGGCCAACAACCGACAGCTTTCCTCTATGGTAAAGACATTATTAGAACGGTCTTGCGTAAATGTAAGCAGCAGTACTACATCCTCCGGACGCAGCGATGCCACCCGTTCCTGCAATTCCCACATGTTCAAATCATCTAAATATACCTTTTCCAAGCGCCCCTCAAAAGCCGGCCACTCTGCCTCCAGTTGTTGGCGATGCAGCATACTTACAGAGCTGGTATCTTGAATCACCACAATGCGTTTCGTTTCCGGCTGCACCGCCGTAATGGTTTCCAGTGTGCCACGCAAGTCAATATTTTCCACTACGCCAGTCACCGGGTCTCCCGGGCGCAAGGCACGCACCGAACTAACGTCATTGACCCCCGCAAAAACTAGAGGTACGCCTGGAAATAGCTCTTGTCGATAATTCTGCACGAATTGATACGCCGCATCATCCACTGCCACGATGGCATCAAAATGTTTCTGACTGTATTTAGTCCGATACAGTTCATACAGATGTTGCAAGTATTCCGGCATAATATTGCGTCGCACATCCATATAGTCGTGAATTAACTTGATCGATTCGTCTCCTGCTAGCTCTTTGCGCAGCCCTTCATCCACATGCTGCTCCCAAATCATATCCGGGTCATACGAATACAGCACCAGAACCTGCTTTTGATCGCTGTACGAGCGATTAATAATCAAGCTACCAGAGGGCAGCTGCTCCTTAGCAATACCAAAGCGCCGCAACTGAAGATCGTCAAATTGAAAACGGTTCATGCTTTCCCGCACTACAGGAATTGTCGCGGGAGATTCACCCGCGAGCACCCGTATCGCCATCTGCGCCGCCACACGACCTTGATCGAAACCGCTGACAAGTTTGCCGCCCAAAATTCCATGGCCCAAATAAAAATCCCAAGCTCCATAAATGGGCACACTGCTCCGGGCTGTTAAGCGCGCGGCTGCTTCTTGATACGAAAAAGCCTGCCCTTGGGCGTCTTCGAAAAAAACCAGCAGCAAAACAATGCTGTCCTCCCCTAATGACGAAACTATTTCTTCCAGTTCCGCCATCGTTTTGCCTTCTAGTGAATGAAACTGCAACTGTGGAAATTGGCGTTGCAGCACTTCTCGTTCTTTCTCAATGGCTCTGCCTGTATTGGTTGCGTCATTAATAACATATACATGACGCACCTGAGGCTGCACATGCAGCGCCGTCTCGAGGGTGCTTTTCAAATCGCTTACTTCCGCTACGCCCGTATACCAAGACTCTTGTCCCTGCAACATTTCCGGCGCATAGTCATTGACGCCGCAAAAGACGACCGGCGTTTGCGGAAACAGTTCTTGCCGATACTGCAGCAAAAACTGCAAAGCCGTATCATCGGAAGCAAGAATCAGATCAAACGGCTTCTGCCGCCATTTATAAGCGTACACCTCTTTGAGCAAGGGAAAATAAGCCTGCTCTTTAACATATTTACTATCCATGTCCTCTACGGTCAGTTCAATACGATCCCCTTGTCCCAGCAATACAGCAGAGGCTCCGTCCACAATACTACGCGTCCATTTGTAGCTTTGCCCATACGAATTTAAAATCAGTACTCGTTTTAACTCTAAATTTTCCGCGCGCACCAACGCTTCTTCGTCCCAAACTGCGAAAATACTTAGAACAAGCAATAAGCAACTAAAAACTCGCCATAATTTCCGCAATAGACTCCCTCCAAGTACATTTCTTCGGGCAACGTGCAAAAATTATAATTATTTTATTTTATTTTTCTTTAAATTTCTACAATACCTTTCATTTTTCCTGCAGCGACAATTGCGTTCAAAAAATCCCTCTATATTGTATAAGAAAACCCTCTCTACCATAGCTCAAAAAGGAAGCTCTACACAGATTCTCTTGTTACAGACCTTGATCCAATTGAAAGCAAAGCACTGCCCTTACAGCCTGTCGGGCCTTCACCAATGCCTCAGCCCGCCATACCTCGCCAACCTCCAGCTTAGGCCCTACCGCCGTAACAACTCCAAGCAGTTGCTCCTGCCGATCATAAAGCAAGGCTCGCAACAAAACGCCCTCTAGCGTTCGACCGGACTGATTGCCAACATCCACCCGCAAGACGCGCTCGCCTCCGGATCCTTCCAAGCTGTGTCCTGTCAAAGACAAGAGCCTCCGCCCTGCCGCATCGCTCACAACGCCCTGCGCATCCGGACGCAAATATCCGGCTGGAGACGCCGGCTGCTCCATTTCCGGCACCTCCGTTTGAAACATCCTCTTATGCAAATACTGCAAAGCGCGGATAACCAACACCACGACGACAAAAGGTGCCGCAAACAGCAGCCAAATCCATTCTATGTACTGCAGCCCCACTCGATAAGACAACCATACTGCCAGCACGGCGGCCATCGTCCAAAGCAGCATTTCCAAAGAACTTAAAAACAAGGCAGCCTCTTCATAGGCGGCTTGCTGCGTTGCACTTTCTTTTTTATTCCGGCGCATGCCGCCAACCTCCTTGTACAGTCCTCTGTATAATCACGACTTATTTACTTCGCCGCAGCGACTCCTCCACCAACCAGCGCTCAAAATCGTCTTCAAACTCCATCAATTCCCTGCCGGTTGCATTGGCAAAACAAGCTACTTTATCCGGATTGGCGCGCAGTTGCTGATAGTAATTGCGCACCGCCCGCGCGCCAACGGCTTCCTCCAACCTCCAAACCGCCAGAGCACTCATAGCATAGCATACCGGCGTCCCATACACATCTGCCGTGCGTCGCCACAGCCCTGGGCGCCGCAGTTGACTTAAATAAGGTAAAGTCGGTGCTAAACGCAGCGTTTGTTTCCAAACCTCCAGTCCCTCTATGCCACTGGCCTGAAAGGCAACCATCTCCGCCAGCCCCTCGGACAACCAAAGCAGTTCTGCTGCCTGCGTCTCGTCCACCAGCGAATAGACATACTGATGAGTCAGTTCATGCATAAAATGCCGCTGCCGCATTGCCGCAGACGGCAACCCCTCCATATTAGTCAATACAACCTGCCCAGCCGTCCAGCCCGCTGTTCTTTGACTCAAGTAGAGAGCCTCGCTTTCCGGCATGGCAAACTGCCGCTGTAAAGCAGTTTGATACCCCAGACGGTTGGGAGTCAAACACATCGTCACCTTTCGCTCCGCCTCCCAGCCATACACCTGCCGCATCGTCCAATTTACCGCTTGGGCTGCCTGCTCCACCTCAACTGCCGTTTGTCTAAAATCCCCTTCTTCTATCACTGTTACGACCGTAAGTCCCGCAGCCTGACAAGAAGCCGCGCACAGCCAAGCTACAAAAATCCCGCCCAAGAGCCCGGCCATCCCCACCGCTATTCCTCCTCGCAACCCTATACATGTTCATTGTAAAATACACCCACCGCCAACGCAAGGACTCGCCTTCACGCCAGCAACGCAATTGACAAATAAATCTGTCTTAAAGCCGTAAAAAAGAGGATTCTGCACATAAATAAACGAATGTATGGATGATATTATTTCAGCGTTCAAGCACCGGGAGGGTGACCTTCTTTGAAACAAAAACTACAATTTTGGCAACTACTTCCCCCTACCCAAGAAGAAATCATCGTCGCTTTTCAAAAAGATCTAGCCGCTAAGCTGGCTGGTTCCGCCTCTTCGCTGTCTTTGTTGCCCTCCTTTCTTCTTCCCGCTACCGGACAAGAGGAAGGCGAGTTTCTGGCTCTCGATTTTGGCGGTACCAACGCCAGACTGGCCCGCATACGCCTTGGCGGCCACGGCCAGCACAAGGTATTAAAACAAGTCAGCCGACCGCTTGGCGTCCATTTGACCGCAGCAGGCCATGCTGAAGGACTTTTTGATTTCCTGGCTTCTCTGGCTTCTACTATAGTCCAGCCGGAAGAACGGCTGCCACTAGGACACACATTTTCATTCCCCTGTGAACAAGCCGATCTCCAACAGGCGCACTTGCTGCGTTGGAGCAAGGAAATTGCCACTTCTGGCGTTATTGGTCAAGATGTCAACCAGCTATTAACAGAAGCGTTTACCCGGGCCGGTCTGCAAATCCAGCCCGTCGCCATCATCAATGACACCATTGCCACGCTGTTGGCCGGAACCTATCTGTTACCGGGCACGCAAATCGGCTCTATCCTTGGCACTGGCCACAACACAGCGTACTTCGAGCCATCCCGCAACATGCTGCTGAACCTGGAATCCGGCGCATTCCGCTCCATTCCGGAAAACGAATTTGACGCCGCCCTGGATGCAGCCAGTCTGCATCCAGGAGAGCAGCCTTTGGAAAAGCGAGTTTCCGGACGTTATTTAGGCGAGCTGGTACGCTTGGCACTGCTTAAAGAGCACCCGCAGTGCGGCCTGAATCAGCCCTACTGCGTAACTCCGTTCCATCTTGCCGCCTGGCTGCATCCGGGCGAACGCTGTCCCTTCCCCTTGCCGCCGGATGTGGTCGGAACTGCCCGCCAGCTCGCACAATGGGTCACGTTGCGTTCCGCTCGCTTGGCCGCCTTAACGTATGTAGCACTATTCCGTCATCTGGGCTCTAGCGGCCCCATCGCCATCGACGGCTCTCTTTATGAACATTTGCCAGGCTATGCCTCGATGGTGCGCGTCACTTTAGAAGAACATGGCTACCGCATCCCTGTCCGCCTTATTAAAGGAGGCAGCGCTCTGGGCGCGGCTCTCGCAGCCTGCGCTGCTTCTAAAAATCTGCTGTAGGGCTTGCACGCCTTTTGACTTGTATTTTGAACAGGAGAGATTACCGTGCGCAACCACCCGCTGATTCTCATTGCAGATGACCAACCTATGCTGCGCCAAATGCTGCGTGATGCTTTGGCTTCAGAAGGCTACCAATTCATTGAAGCCAGCACAGGCCATCAGGCTATTGACCTTTTTCGCCAGCACCAGCCTGATATTGTCCTGCTGGACGTTATCATGCCAGGCATCGATGGTCCCAATGCCTGCGCCGCTCTGCGCAACCTTCCAGAAGGTCATACTGTGCCCATCCTAATGATCACCGGCCGTGATGACGATCAAACCGTCAACATCGCTTTTGCCGCTGGCGCCGATGATTATATCACTAAACCTTGCAATATGTTAGTTCTGCGGCACCGAGTCAAACGCCTTTTAGAAGCAGAGCGGCACCGCAAGGTCATTGAACAGATGGCTATGATCGACGGTCTTACCGGACTTCTGAATCGCCGCATGCTTACGCAGAAGCTGACCCAGTCCATGCGCAGCTCACTCGAATCCAGACAGCCCTTGAGTTTAATTCTTCTAGATATCGACCATTTTAAAAAAATAAATGACACCTACGGCCACACCAGCGGCGACCAAGTGCTGCGCACTTTATCCGCGCTCCTGCAAAAAGAGATTGGGAATGAAGGTTTTGTCGGCCGCTATGGCGGTGAAGAATTTATTATTGTCTTGCCTGACACCGTTACACACAACGCTTTCTCTCTGGCTTCCAGGGTGCTCACCAAGCTTCAAAAAATGCCGATCGTTGTCGCTGACGCTCCGCAGCCGCTTTTTATTACCGCCAGCCTCGGCGTTACCCAATTGCGGTATCAGCCTCCAGATACGTTCGACGAGTTCGTCAAACGCGCGGACGAAGCCATGTACGAAGCCAAAACCCAGGGCCGCTGCCGCGTCTGCCAGCGTTAGAGAAGGAACCACTACCTTAAAAAGCCGATTACTGTCTTTACAATTCTGTGAAGGGAAGTGCGTTTTATGAAAGCCATTGTTCTGGATCAGTTTGGAGGACCGGAAGTGCTGCAGGTGCGCGATATGCCCTTACCGGAGCCAGGGCCGGGCGAAGTACGTATCGCAGTGTACGCCGCCGGCGTCAACCCCGTAGACGCTAAAGTCCGTCAAGGTGCGCTTTACAATCGTCCCCAAGGTCAAGTCAAACACACTTTTCCTCTTATTCTCGGTTGGGATGCCGCTGGCATTATCGACGCCGTAGGCGCCTATACCAGCCACTTTTCAGTAGGTGAAGCCGTCTTCGTCCGCCCGGACATCCGCTACAACGGCGCTTATGCAGAATATCTCGTGGTAGAAGAAAATCTTGTCGCCCCCATGCCCAGCAATCTTTCTTTTATCGAAGCTGCTTCACTTCCTTTAGTCGGTCTCACGGCCTGGCAGGCGCTCCTAGAAGCAGGAGGACTGCAGAAAGGCTGGAAAGTATTCATTCATGGCGGCAGCGGCGGAGTTGGTTCACTGGCCATTCAGCTTGCCAAGGCCTACGGCGCTTGGGTCAGCACTAACGCCAGCCGCAGTAATCTGGACTTCGTCCGTTCTCTCGGAGCCGATGAAGCCTTGGATTATGCTTCTGACGAAGAATCCATCTATCACGGCTCTTTTGACTTGGTGCTCGATACGCGCGGCGGTGAAGCTGGCCGCAACAGCTATCAAATGCTGCGACCAGAGGGCATTTTAGTCTCCCTCATCAGCAACCCGGATGAACAACTAATGGAAAAATTCGAGGTACAGGCTCATTACGTCTTTATGCAGCCAAACGGCGAACAGCTGGCTACGATTGGTCGTTTAGCCGAACAAGGGCTACTTCGCCCTCAAGTCAGCGAGGTTCTCCCCCTGGAGCAGGCGCAAAAAGCCCATGAGCAGATTGAGACCGGACATACTCGCGGTAAAATCGTCCTGCAGGTACGAAGTGAAAAATAGAATATGAGTAGATATGCGAAGATGTTGGATTGAACAAGAGTCGCGATGAGAACCGGCGACGGCGCTGGATGCGCCTGACGGTACGTGATGTACCTAATGCCGGCGATGCCAAGGATGGCATAATCGTCGGTCTCCTCTGAAAATCCATGGAAGGCGAAGCATCCGGTCTCCAACAGAAAAATGAGGGTTACATTCAAAAGAGGCTGTAGAAAACTTGTCGCTAAGTTTTCTACAGCCTCTTCTTTATTTCTGGCGTTTAAGACAGCAGATGCCGCAAATACGCTTCTTTCAAACGATCCACCACTTTTAGATACCGTTCGGTCATCATACTCTCGCCGCGCACGCCGGACGCCAGCTGCACACTCAGCCAGTACAGATCAATCCCAGGCCTCAAATCACTGACCAGGCGCAAATAGGCTGCCTTACGCA
Organism: uncultured Anaeromusa sp.; assembly: GCF_963676855.1. Lineage (NCBI taxonomy): Bacteria > Bacillati > Bacillota > Negativicutes > Selenomonadales > Sporomusaceae > Anaeromusa > uncultured Anaeromusa sp. The sequence continues at coordinate 1,007,249 of NZ_OY781460.1, read as the reverse complement.
CCAAGCGAACCTCTTCCTGTACGCCCCGATCAGCGTCCAGCTGCTTCAACCCTTCTAAAATCACCGTTGCCGAAGAGCGCGGCAGCAGCTGCAGATAGAAGGGAACGCTCTGGCTTTCCGTCTGCCAGGAATAGCGACGGCCTTCCGCCAGAAGTGAGACCTCTTGCGGCTGAAGGCGCACCCAACCGCCTTCTCCTTGTTTTTGCAGTACGATGCCGCCTTGCTCATCGCGAATGGTTACAAGACTTTTGGGCTCCCCCACCCAGACTAAATCTACGCTATAGCCTGGCAGCAACGACGACGCCGTTCCCGGGCGCAGCACCGTATCTTCACGGCTATACGCAAGCCCCTGCAGTGGTTCCTTGCGCAAATACTCCACATATTGCGGCACTACTGTCCACAGGGAATCAAAAGCTACCTCCTGGGACTGCAAAACCACGCCACCGCCTTCGCGAGGCTGCGCCTGCGCCAAAGGGTGCAACACAAGTGGCAACTTAGATAATGCACCGCCCATGAGAATATCCCCCGCCACCAGCGGCATATCCTCTTGCGCCGGAAACGCATTGCCTTGATGTACCACTTTCCAGCCTGCTACATTACCTGTCACATACGCCAGTGGAGCTGCATAAGAAATACTGCACCAAAAAAGCAAGAGAGACAAAATCACCCCGCATCTGCCCATTTCTTCCGCCCCCAGTTCTTCTATTTTCTCTTTTATTTCGGCATCCTTGCGACAACCCCCTCTCCGGCTGGGAAAAAAATAGATTTTGTATTATAATAAAGTCATCTGATTTTAATGCAAAGGACGAATGCCATGGGTTATTATGATTTGAGCCACAGTATGGGACGCTGGATATCTTTCATTTATCGAATGTCACAATCCTACGTGGATCAATATTTCAAGCGTTACAATTTGAGCAGCGGTCAGTTTGCTTTTCTCTTGCTGCTTTACCGCGAAGATGGCCGTAAGCAGGATGATCTGGCCAAAGCCATTGATATGGACAAAGGAACCACTGCCAGGGCGCTGGCTAAGTTGGAGGCTTCTGGCTATATTGTCCGTATTCGCGACGAAAAAGATCGTCGCGTGCTGCGCGTTCATTTGACAGACAAGGCCCGCGAAGTGCGCAAGCCTATTTATGAGGTACTACATCGCTGGAATGAAGTATCTGTCCTCGGCTTAACGCCGGAGGAAAACCAAACACTTTTAGCCTTACTGCGCAAAGTAAGTCTGAATATCCGCGATCAAAAAGAACGAGGCTGGCAAGCTCCCTTGCGCGACGTAGCTGAGCTTCCGAAAGAGCCCCCCCAAAAAGAATAGCGAAAAAACCAATCAAAAAGAGCGCTCTGCTTTAACGGCATGCGCTCTTTTTTGCTTTTTCACTGACCCCGAATTGTCTGACCCACTTTTTTATCTTCCCCTACAATATGCTCAATCAGCCAATTGGCAATAAAATCCATAATCCGAATAAGATATTCATCCTGGTTTTCATCTACTGCGGACAAATCCACAGCTTCCACTTGCGCCAAGAATTCCTGGTGCAATATTTTATGCGAAAAGCGTTTTTTATACCCTGCTTTTTGCATAAGTCCTTCTTCAAAGTGAAAATGATACACCGTATACTCTTTTAGTTCTTGTAAAATCTCTACAATCTGGTCATATTTATCAAGCGCTAGGTCATTACGCATTAATTCGTATACCAGATTGGCAATAGCGACTAATTTCTGATGTTGTTCATCAATTTCCGCTACTCCTACTTCGTATTCTTCTTTCCATTGCAACATTTATTAACACCCTTTCCGCCGCACATCCGGACCCGATTTTAAACTGACTTGATTATACCATACATCCCTTGAACATTTCCAAAGAACTTCTCAATTAGTTTTGATTCTTAAATACTTTGTTTAACCTTCGTTTCTTCCTCATACCAAGCAACCCCATTACCGCCTTCGCTTTTTATGCGATACATCGCCAAGTCGGCCAATTGCACCAACTCATCCCAGTTTCCGGTACGCTTCTCCGACATAGCCAACCCCAAACTTACGGTTGTCTGAATGATCTTGCCCGCCCCCCACGGGACGAGCAATTTCTCCACTTTTTGCTGCACACGTTGCGCTGCAGCCGTTAAAGTCAGCCGATCCGAGTGTTGCATAACCACCAAAAATTCATCACCAGCATAGCGGAACAGCGCCGCTTCCGGCTGTAAATTATTTTGGATTTCTTGTGAGATGGAGACTAAATAGCAATCTCCAGCACGATGGCCGAATGAATCGTTAATATCCTTAAATTTATCGATATCAATCATCATCACCGCTATCGCCCCTTGCTGGTGCGAATACAGTTGGGCAAAATAGCCGTCCATCGCCCGTCGATTCGGCACGCTAGTCAGCGAATCGGTTTCCGCCTGCCGTTGAGCCTGCAAGCTCATCTTATGCATAATCATCCAAAACATGCCCAACGACAATGCAACATACACACAAAGCAGTCCAGCCAATGGCAAAGTATGCCACAAACTTGTCTGCGCCTGCAATTCCTGCGATAAAGGCTCCACAAAAGCAGCCACAACACGAATCGCCATAATTCCCATGTTCACGAAAAAAATTCCGCGCAAAAACCGTTTAGGCGCTTCTTCTTGCTTCCCATTTTTACGCAGCATCAGTACGCCGGGAATACACAGGCAGGCAGACATCACACTGTAGCAAATGATACGCCATTCCAGCGAAGGGAGAAAATACGTAAAGAAAGATATCAAGCCCAACTGCACAGCCACCATACTTAATACCCAGCCACGGTAACGACCAGGCTGTCCTATATAGTGTCCCAGCCCTTCCTGCAGCGCCGCTTGACCGCCCATCAAAAACACATTGCCTGCTACAATGGAAAAGAAATCAGGTATAGCCTGGCGCAGAACCACCAACGCCGTCCCCCATAAAAAAAGCAACTGACTTACACTCCAAAAGCCAGTAATATTACGCATTGAAGATGTATAGCGCCACGCCAGCAGCATAACTAAACTGTTAACACCAGCCACTAACATCAGGGAAATTACAAGCGTCCGCACATCCAACTGCATAGCACTCTCCTGCTTGCTCGTGCAAATCTCTCCTAGCTGCTTTGCAAACGATTTTCTCGTTACCTATATTCCCGCACCCTTGCAAAAGTCCTGCAGCAGCGGGTACTATGTCTCAAAAAAAGCAAGCTGTTTGTCAGGCAAACAGCTTGCTTCGAAAACATATTCTTTCTTCATTCGGTTACTATCTGCAAAAAATATTGATGAATGCGATCATCATTAGTCAGCTCCGGGTGAAAAGAGGTTGTCAAAATCTTTCCTTGGCGAGCGATGACCGCCTTGCCGTTAACCTCCGCCAAGACTTGCACGTCCGGCCCCACCTTTTCTAGATAGGGAGCACGAATAAACACGGCGCGAAGGGGCTTCTCACCAGCTTCCAGCTCCGGCACAAACAAATCCGCTTCAAAGCTTTCCCTCTGCCGCCCAAAGGCATTGCGTTGCACGCTAGCATCAAAAAGCCCCAGGCGCGGCTGATCGCTGCCGATAATGTCCCGGCAAAGAAGAATCATACCGGCGCAAGTTCCGTAAATGGCCATGCCTTCTGCATAACGTTCTTGAATTTTCTCCAGTAAACCGAAGGCCACCATAAGCTTGCCGATGGTCGTACTTTCTCCTCCTGGCAGAACCAGACCATCCAGTCCCTCCAACTCCTCCGCCTTACGCACTTCGCAGACATTTGCCCCACAGCGTTCCAGCATCCGCTTATGCTCTCGAAAAGCGCCCTGCAGCGCCAATACCCCGATTTTCATCGTTCTACCAGCCGCGTTCCTGCATGCGCTCATGCGCAGGAATCACGTCAATCTCGATACCGACCATGGCCTCTCCCAAATCGCGGGAGATTTCTGCCAACATCTTCGGATCGTTATAATACGTAGTCGCCGCCACGATGGCCTTGGCCCGTTTTACAGGGTCTCCTGATTTAAAAACTCCGGAACCGACAAACACGCCGTCGCAGCCCAATTGCATCATCAATGCTGCATCTGCTGGAGTAGCAATGCCGCCAGCGGCAAAGTTAACAACAGGAAGCTTCCCCAACTTACGCACTTCCCAAACCAATTCCAACGGCGCCGCAATATTTTTGGCAAAAGTGGCTACTTCTTCTTCCGGCAAGTTCTGCAACACCCTAATTTCACTGGAAACCATGCGCATATGTTTGACTGCTTCCACTACATTGCCGGTTCCCGGTTCGCCTTTGGTGCGAATCATGGCCGCGCCTTCACCAATACGACGCAACGCCTCTCCCAAGTTTTTAGCGCCGCAAACAAAAGGCACTTTAAAATTATGTTTATTAATGTGAAACTTATCATCCGCAGGCGTAAGAACTTCGCTCTCGTCAATATAGTCAGCTCCAAGAGCTTCCAAAATCTGTGCTTCCACAAAATGCCCAATCCGCGCTTTAGCCATAACGGGAATGGTGGCCACTTCCATAATCCGCTGTACCACCGTAGGATCCGCCATGCGCGCTACACCTCCGGCGGCCCGGATATCCGCAGGTACCCGTTCTAGCGCCATAACAGCACAAGCCCCGGCCTCTTCCGCAATTTTCGCCTGTTCCGGCGTTGTAACATCCATAATCACGCCGCCTTTGAGCATTTCTGCCAACCCGGCTTTCACCCGAAAGGTTCCTTGTTGCATCGTACTTCCTCCTATTACTTCCTGAGGCAAAAAAGTTAACATTTCCGCTTCAGGCTTCCTTGAAAATCTGCTGTTTTGCAAAACACAATTGTATTATAGTCCAAATCTGAACCTATTAAAATATACAGAAACATTATTTTAAGCAAGTACAGAATTACAATGGGGACTGACCACAATTCTGTCTAAAAACATAGGCGGTTGCCAGTAACGGCTAAAAAAAAGAAGACTACGCATCATCGTCGCAGTCTTCGTAGCCGTTTATGTAGTTCCTTCGGAATGTTTTTTTAGTTGCCGCACAATATCTCTCGCAAATGGCCCCAAATCGCCTGTAGCGTAGGCCTTTAACGTCCCCGCCGCCACCTGGCTGATAGCGCTTTGAATGACTGCGGGATCGCAAACGTCCAACTTGTGACGCAGCGTGCTCTCAATATGCACCGCCGCCTCCAATGCCGCCTGAGTGGCAATACGATTGATTTCCGTCACTACGTCCGCCACGCCTACGCAGGTTTTGCCTACAGGCGAAAAAAGATCTTTAGCTAACGCAACCAGTTTTTCCGGCCCCTGGTCGATAACGATCACCGGATGTTCTCCTTTGGCCATATGGTCCGCTTGCCCGACAATTTTGACACCCAGTGAGCAGAGCGGCTCTTCAGTGGCTACATCCAGCTGCTTGCGGCTCAATGCCGTCGCTACGGAAAGCACGGCATAGGGACGTTCCAACTTGGCCAGCGTATTTAAAGCCTGCGCCGCCACAGGTCCCGGCACCGCCAACACAACTACCGCATCCTCTGGCAGCTGCTCTTTGACAGCAACCGCCGTCACGCCCAGTTCCGCCGCCGCCTCTAAGGCTACCTTTTGATCTCTGTCAAAAAAGACAATCTCATGCTGGTTCTTCCACAATAATCCTAGCGCACGCCCTAACCGACCTGCACCGATAATGATAATTCTCATTTCGCCGCCTCCCTTAGGGAACCACTAATTTTTTTACGAATTGCGGAGCTCTTTCAGTCTTCGTTCCACCCAGTCTCGACGCGTAGCGTCTTCACCGGCATATTTAAGATACTGTTCGTAAGCGCCGATGGTTTCTTGCAGCAATTCCTGCCCCCAACCGCCCTGCTTGCGGCTGAGGCTTTCCAGCGCCAGCGCCTTGCTGTAATACGCCAAGCCATATTCCGGCTGCAAAGCTAACGCCTTGCGAAAATCTGCCAGGGCCTCGTTTTCTTTCTGCTGCCGCAAGAACAACGCGCCGCGATTATGCCAAAACATAGCTTGCTCCGGTTGAACGTCAATGGCGCGAGTATAATTATCAATCGCGCCGTTCATGTTTTCTCCAGTTGCTTGCAGGTTGGCCAATTGATAGTACGCCATAGCCAGCTTCGGTTCCGCCTGCACAGCGGCGCTATAATCTGCTATGGCTCCTTCATTACGTCCTAGTTTGCGCTGCACGTTGCCTCGATTGTAGAGCCAGTACGCCTGCCCTGGTTGCCGTTTCAGCGCCTCATCGTAGTCAATCAGCGCGGCTTCCCACTCGCCCAGGTACATCAGTTCTCCCGCCCGGGCTGCCAACAGATCCGCCCTGCCAGCCAACAGGCCCATGGCCTGCCCATAAGCCTCCGCCGCCTTTTGATGCTGCCCCAACGCCGCCAACGCACGCCCTTTATAGATAAAACCATCCGGGGACAACGCACTGTTGAGAGCCGCCTTGCCATAATCGTCCGCCGCTTGCTGCCATTGCTCTAAAGCCAAATACGCATGGCCTCTCTGCTCATACCAAGACCAAGAAGCAGGAGATAATTCCAAGGCCTGATTATAATCTTCTAAAGCCTCTTGATACCGTTTCTGGGCATAGCGAGCGTTGCCCCGTTTAACGTAAACGGCTGCTGACTTTTCTTGCTGAAGCACTGCACCGTAAACCGTTTCCGCTTGGGCGTAGTCTTGCGCCGCATAGGCGCTGTCACCTTGCTGCAGCAAGGTGACAGACACTGGCACCTTCGCTGTGGGCTTTGCCGCCCCAAACGCCTGGGGTAGGCATAAACAGCACGCCAGCGCTAAGACTACGCCGCCCTTTTTCCAGTTTCCGAGCACGACCATCCCCCCTTTATTCAATAGCACTTTGACTTGATCAAGGCGCCTCTTTAGGCGGTGGCGCCGTAGGCGGCTGCGTTACCGTTTTTCCTTTGCTTCCCGGTTCTTCCAAAGGGCGATCTTCCAGACGCAATGCCGGAGGCTGCCCTTTAGCATCTTTCGTCCCCGCGCCGGTAGCCCCTTTTTCGCTTTCCTTAGCCTTATCCGATTTTATATCTCCATCCAGGATAATAGCGTCTTTAAGCTCTTCCGGCGGAAGTTGACTAGCCTGGGACGGACTCAGCTCACCCAGCCCTTTGTAAAAGCCACCAGCCGGGCTAGGGAAGTCCCTCACCGGCAACTTAGCGGTAGCAGCCTTCATAAATTGACGCCAAATAGAAGCCGGATTCTCACCGCCTGTAATGCCGCCCAAGCTGCGGTTGTCATCCGCTCCCAGCCAAACTACAGCGGCCAAATTCGGCGTAAAACCAGCAAACCAGGCGTCTTTATAATCGTTGGTGGTTCCCGTCTTGCCTGCTGCCGGACGGCCGATGCCTGCGCCGGTGCCAGTACCTCGGCTAATGACGCCGCGCATCATATCTACCAATACAGATACCGCCCGACTGTCCACTACCTGTGTGCTTTGAGGGCGATTATCTTCCAACACTTTGCCATTCCGATCCACTACCTTCAAGATAGCCATGGAAGGCGCCCGCGCCCCCTGGTTAGCCATAACCCCATAGGCCTCCGCCAATTCCAACGGTGTAACGCCCCGCGTCAGGCCGCCCAGAGACATCCCCAACGTCATGTCATTCACACTGCCGCTTTTTACCAACGTAGAAATGCCCATTTTCTCCGCATTTTCTACAATCTTTTCCGGGCCTACCTGCCTCGCCAAACGCACCGCTACCACATTAAGCGACTGTTCCAGCGCTTGACGCAACGTCACCACGCCGCGAAAACGCCCGTCATAGTTCTGTGGTGCATAGCTGCCAAAGGTCACCGCCCGGTCATCAATGCGTGCCTCAGGTGACACGCCCTGCTGCAAAACCGACAAATAAACAAACGGCTTAAAGGCTGACCCTGGCTGCCGCTCTGCCAAGACTGCCCGGTTAAATTGGTCCGTTCCCCGACCGCCCACCATCGCCCGGATAGCGCCGGTAGACGGTTCAAGCGCTACTAGCGCTCCTTGCGGCTGCTGCACGCCGCCTTCCGAGGTATGACTCTTCGGCAGTTGGCTCCAAAGCGCTTGCTCCGCCGCTTGCTGCATGTCTGAATCTAAAGTAGTGTATACTTTTAAGCCGCCGGAATACACCATGCGAGCGCCGTATTTTTCAATGAGGCGCTGTGTCACATAATCCACGAAGTACGAGGCGGTTGTTTCTTGCTTATGGACGCCACTGCCACCATAGCGTAATTCCACCTTGGCTGCCTTGGCCGCACTCAAAGAATCCAAATAATTGTATTTAACCATCTGCTCCAGCACGACCTGCTGGCGCTCCTTGGCTCCTTTGGGGTTGCGCAGCGGCGATAGCTCGCTGGGACGCTGCGGCAAACCAGCCAGCATGGCGCATTCTGCCAAAGATAGTTCACGCACGTCCTTGCCGAAATAAACCTGCGCCGCTGCCTGTACGCCATAAGCGCCTTCGCCGAAATAGATCTGGTTCAGATACATTTCCAGAATTTCGTTTTTAGAGTACTTTGCTTCCAGCTCAAAGGCTAGAAAAATCTCCCGCACCTTGCGCGTGAAAGTCCGCTCATGCGTCAAAAGCGCGTTGCGAGCCAACTGCTGCGTGATTGTGCTGGCGCCCTCCGCTACACCGCCGGACGTAACGTTTACCCAGACCGCTCTGGCAATGCCGCGCACATCAATGCCGGGATGATCATAAAACCGGGCGTCTTCCGTCGCAATAAAGGCCTTCTTTAAATTATCCGGAATTTCCTTCAACGGCACCGGCACCCGATTTTCCTCGGCATGCAGCGTAGCCAGCAAGTTCCCTGCCGCATCATATAGCTGCGTCGAAGCCGCGCTGTTTTTCTGCAAATCACTGCTGCCAAAATCAAAGAAACCGCAGCCGCTCACCAGCGATACGGCAGCCATCAACAAACAGAGAACGCTCCATCCACGTAAACGTCGTAGCATATAGATCATTTCACCTCATAATTTTTCCCAAAAACAAATATTTCTCATTATATTCGTCGCGTTCTCATGGTTTCCTGCCCAAAGAAACAGGACGAAATACACCGAGAAGCACGAAATACTTGAACAAGGATTGAACAGTAACCATAGGACACGTTTGGGGGAATAAAATCTTAATAGTTCTCGCAGGGAGGCGCTACTGCAATGAACTCCCCGGCAAAATATTCTTTCTCATTCGTAACGGAGCCGATGCATTCGCGAACACTTCGCCAAAACAAGAAATTTTTTCGTTAAACGCGAAAGGAAACGCAGGCATAGTGGAGCTATGCCGAGGCTTTCTGACAAAGTTTGGCGGAAAAAGGTCTGTTTTGGCGCAAGATGCGAGCAATGCAGCAGCTCCGTAAAAGAAAGACGCAGCACCTCCTGCTACGTCTTTGCTTCATGGTTCCAAGATTGCTTAATACGAGTCGGTCTTAAACTGATGCATGACCGCCGGGGCTGCGCCATTTCCGGCGGAGAAGGAAATATCCACTACATCGCCGGGCCGCACTAACGGCAGCTTAGGCGACAGCGACGCCGCGCCCATAAATACCGGAGTCTGCCCGTCGAGCATCAAGAAATAGTACGACTCCCCATGCTGCACTACCTGCGAAATGCGCGACACCGCTCCGCGCAGCATATTCTGTTTCATCTCGCCAGACCCCAGGTCCACTAGACCGGTCTGGGCCAGATTCTGCCGATACGAACGATACGCGCTTTCCATATCAGCGCCAACGCCGACGATATTGTAGTTTTCCACCGAAACAAAGGCCACGGCTTTCAATAAGCCTTCCTTATCCTTCATAGGCATGATATACGTCGGTACGCCACCGATATTATACAATACCGGACTGCCGGCCCGGTACGCTTTTTCCTGCACCTGGCCTTCCGCCGATTTCTTGGCGCTCAGTTCATTAGCGCCAGCCACCTTGTACCACCGCACTTCCTTAGTCCGGGAGTTAACCAGCACAAAGCCTACGGTGCTTTCATCCTTGCCAGAAGAAGAAATTCCTGTATACCAATAGACATTATCGTCATCGCCGTAAATCAAATGCAACCCGTCTCCAGCTGGGCGCAACGTGCCGGTTTTCGCCAGCAGCGTATTCCAGAAGCCATTGACATAAGCGCCCCAGTCGCGAATTTGATGGAAAAGAAAATCTTCCGGCTGCACCCGGTCCACCCAGCGAGGTACTTCCTCCGGCCCATAGCGCTGAATCTCGCCGCTTTGAGCGTCAACAACCGCTACACCAACCGCGTCACTGCCGCCGTAACCGATTTTATTCCTATACAACGTCGCCACCCAATACGGATGCAGCTCGTCATCCACTTCAAAGCTAAGGTCGCCAATCCCCACATCAATAAGCCCTGATAGATACAAATGCCGATGCAGATCTTCGAGAAAAAAACCTTTTGTCTGGTATTTCAGGCGAATATCTTCGCCGTTCACCTGCTGTATCAAATGCACATCCTGCGGATTGGTCGCCGAAACCATCACATACCCTTGGCTGCCCTTTTGGCGGTTGCTCCACCATTGGAAGAAGCCGCGATACTCCAAAGGAGCCACATAAAAAAGCTGGTCCTTCACCTTCTGCAGCGACATCTGACCTAATTGCACTTCGCTGCCCAAGGCGGGAATTTCACCAATTTTTTTATCGGCCAGTCTGGCGGCGATTTCCTCGTCGACAATGCGGATCTGCCCTAAATTTATGGGCGCTACATCCGACGAAAAAGAACTTTCCGTAACCGGCCCCAGCAAGTTGCGATACTGTTGGCTGAAAAGAACCGGCGTACTGAGCAAAATAGGAAAAACAAAGAAATTGCAAAACGCAAGGATCAACATGGCCGCCCCGATAAAGGTCATGGCCTTATAGCGCATCATCAACATAGCCAAGCGACGATGGTTGGTAATATCGACAACGCGTGGCCGTTGCTTGAACGCCCATGGCAACAACCGTCGCAACAGTTCCTCCCAGGCATTACGGGTAATCAACTGAGGAAATCGTTCCGCCAACGCGGCCAACGGCCAGGCCAACAAAGCCAAGCCGCCCCAAAAAGCAAGAAACGACCAATCCGTGAAACCCAGCGCCAACACCGGCATCCGCACAAATACATAAATTCCCACTAAGATCAGCAGTATACAAAGTCCTTGGATTCTCCGCTTACGCATCCCTGAACCCTCCTTGTCCGCTTTCCATCTCCGGGTTACTCTTAGCTCCCAATCTACAAGGTACGGATTATTTGATACATGGAGTCCCGTTCCACCGGAACCCGGCCAATCTGACGAATGGTCTCAATAATCGTTTCCTGTGTCAAAAAGGTAGCCGATTTTGCGCCGGCTGCGTGCATGATTTTTTCCTCGCTGACCGTACCGTCAATATCATTAGCTCCAAAACCGAGCGCCAACTGTGCAATCGGCAGAGTCAGCATCACCCAGTACGCCTTGATATTCGAGAAATTATCCAGCATCAAGCGAGAAATAGCCATCGTTTTCAGCTCATCCCACAAAGAAGTACGCTGATGCGTCGCCTCTAGTTCCGTATTGCCGGGGTGAAAGGGGAAACAGATAAAAGTCTGGAAGCCGCCGGTTTCATCTTGCAATGCCCGTAGCGCCAGCAAGTGATCGACTCGTTCTTCCAAGGTTTCAATATGACCATAGAGCATGCTCGCATTACTGCGAATGCCCATTTTATGCGCCGTACGCTGCACTTCCAACCATTCAGAAGCGGTTGCTTTGTTGGGACACAGCTCCTGCCTCACTCGATCGGAAAGAATTTCCGCCCCGCCGCCGGGAATGGACTGCAAGCCCGCTTCTTGCAAGGCCTTGAGCACGTCCGGCAGCGGCAACCCGGATAACTTAGAAAAATAATGAATTTCCACAGCGGTAAATGCCTTCCTATGCAACTGCGGCAATTCTCGTTTCAACATGCGCAAAACATCCAGGTAGTATTCAAAAGGCCAGTCCGGATGCAACCCACTGACAATATGCAGCTCCCGTAAGTCTGGGTCCTGCGCCGCCAGTTTAGCAATCCGCAATACTTCCTCCTGATTCATAGCGTACGCCTTCTTGTCTCCCTCATCACGCCCAAAGGCGCAGAAGCGGCAACGCGAAACGCAAATATTAGTCAGGTTTACATGGCGGTTCACATTAAAATAGACATAATCACCGCTCACTCGCTGGCGGACCTTATCCGCCAAGTAACCAATGCGAGCAATATCCGGCGAAGCAAAAAGCGCCAGCCCGTCTTCTTTAGATAGCCGTTCTCCGGCCCGGACTTTTGCTTCAATCGTATCTAAGGGGGTCTTCAACAACAAACACTCCTTCCCAACCCTTCGGCCAACGCCGCAGGGCAGAGAGCCTCAACTTATAGACGCTCCATTGTCCATTTTCTCCAAATTCTTCGCAGAAGTCAACCGAAAATTATTCCAAACCCCTAAGCTTTATACATCCGTGTCCACGCAGCAGGGGTTTGCACTGCCTTCGTCGAATTTCACTTCTTAATATTATTGTTTTTCAGCATCCTGTTTCCTGAAAGGGGACAAGCCCCATGCAACAAGCTATTTTTGACGCTATCCACCGTCTTGCAGGCATTGTACATCGCACACCGGTCTTAACGTCGCGTTCTTTAGACGAAGAAAGCGGCGGTAATTTGCTTTTTCTAAAATGTGAAAATTTCCAACGTACTGGTTCTTTCAAATTCCGCGGCGCTTATCAGTTTGTCAGTACCTTGACCGCCGATGCCAGAAAACGCGGCGTACTCACAGCCGGCCCTGACAACCAGGCTTTGGCTTTGGCCCTCACAGGCCGTTTGTTGGACACGCCGGTACATGTATTGCTTTCAGATACCCTTTCTCCACAAACTCGCCAGACCCTGCTAGCCTACGGCGCAATTCTCCATTTCGGTTCCGCTGATTTTTTCAGTCGCGAAAAGGAAGCTTGCCTCATGGCGAAGGAAGAACAGTGGCAATATGTTTCTCCTTGGGAACACAAAACGATGCTGGCTGGTCATGCTACCGCCGCCAAAGAACTGATCGATGACGCCTACAGTTTGGATTATTTATTGGTTCCCTGCCGCCATGGCGGTCTTCTGGCCGGCAGCGCCGCCTACATCAAACAAGCGCATCCCCACTGCCAGGTTATCGGCGTCCAAGAAGCCGTGGAGGCCGCCGCGCCGCTCCCGCCCTCTTCCGAGCTGACGGTTTCCCTCATCCAGCGGCATGTAGATGACATCATGACGGTTTCCGAAAGAGACGTTCTGCGCGCCATGTTCTATTTATGGTCTCGCTTGAAAATCGTAGTAGAGCCCGCCGGTTCCTTGGCGTTAGCACCACTTTTAGCGGGAATGATGCCGCTTTCGGGAAAACGCATCGGCCTTCTGATTAGCGGCGGAAACATCGACATTGGTCAAGCCTGCAACATCTTCAAGGATTGCTAATTAGACGGTGCCACTTATTTATGCACATCTCACACCAACACAAATCTTTTTTCGCCATACTTTATCAGAAAGCCTCGGCAGAGCGCCACTATACCTGCGTTTTCTTTCGCGTCTGACTAAGCATTAGACGTCGGTTGTCATGCAATCCTTAGATTTTCTACGGAGACCGGATACTTGCCTTCCATGGCGTATCTGGCATTAGGTACATCACGTACCGTCAGGCGCATTCAGCGCCGTCTGCGTTGATGGAGCGTTCATTAAATTAGCGGCGCCTTTTAATATTTTTGAGAAAGCACTTTCTTGTGAGCACCATCACAGGAACCTCACTTCCTTCTGCTTTATACTGGAGTCAGGTTAGCAAAGCCTTTGATTTAAGCAGCGGCTTTGTATAAGGAGGAGTTTTTTATGAACACTGCCGTATTTAAAAATCTGCCTGTTGCCCAAGCCGTCGAGCTGCCTTCGTTGGTCGCCAACCGAGACGGTGAAATTGTCAGCCGGACGCTGGCGCAAAATCCGCATGGCAATGTGACGCTCTTCGCTTTTGCCGCCGGCGAGGCCATCAGCACCCACGCCTCCCACGGTGACGCTCTGATTACCGTCCTCAGCGGCAGCGCCCGCATTACAGTCGGCGAAGCAACGCAGGACGTGCCAGCTGGCAGCAGCATCCTCATGCCGGCCAATATTCCCCATGCCGTAGAAGCTGTAGAGGATTTTAAAATGCTCCTTTTGGTGCTCTTCCCTGAGGAATAAGGCGCAATAAGCATTACTAAACTAACGCAAAGAAGCCAGGCTAACCGCCTGGCTTCTTTTAGTCTATGAAAGTTACTACTTCTTCCAGCGCCTTGCGTGGCGGGCTGCCGAGGGCGTTTGCAGGCACTCCCAAGGGAGTCACCGCCAACAATTGGTAGCCTTCCTTGGCAAAACCTACACACGCACTAATTTCTCGCGCCGCAAACGTCGGCCCCGTCATCCAGCAGCCTCCATAGCCAAGGGCAGCGGCCGCCAACAGCAAATTTTCCATAGCTGCCGCCACATTCTGAATGCCAGGCCGCGCCAGTTGCGAGGTTTTAGCCGCCTCCACTACCCGTGGCTCAGCGCAGCCTTGCAAATCGCTTGCCGGGTAAGGTCCGCCATAGGCCAGCACCAACACCGGTGCACCGCGAAACACCGTATAATAGGGTAACAAACCGCGGAAGGAACGTGCTTTTTCTTCTGTTAAAAATGCCGCCATTTGGGCATTTTTAACTTCGACAATTTTAGTAATCTCCTCAATTTTCTGTTGGTTGCGAATAACGACAAAATGCCAATTTTGTACATTTTTGCCTGAGGGCGCTTGCGTCGCCGCTGCTAAAATCTGACGCAAATCCTCCTCAGGTATCGATGTCGGTTGAAAAGCCCGAACGCTTTTACGCTGATAAATAAAATCCAACTTCCCCATATAAGCCCCTCCTTAATACCCCAGCTCTTCCTCCACCAACCAAATCTGCAAATCAGTCAGAGGCGGCTTCTTATCAATAATGGTGGTTACATTGCAAATGCGAGTCGGCCCCTGACAGTTCATACAGTGACCGCTTTGCACGCAAGGATTGGGCAGCTTCAAGCGCTGGTTGTTGCGCGGCGCCGCGATCGCGCGAATGCGCTCTAAAGCGCCCTCTAAATCATCGACAATCTTGTTGACTCCCGCAAAAACAATAACCTTCTTCGGCCCAAAGACCATAGCGCTCACCCGGTTACCGACGCCGTCTACATTGACAAGCTGCCCGCCTACAGTCAAGGCATTGGTGCTAGTCAAAAATACATCACAAGAAAGCTCCTTCTGCCTCATCTCCAGCACTTCTTCCTTAGACAGTCCCTGTTTGTTGTGGTTGAATACGACATTGCCCCTGGCTTCTAATTGTTCCGCCACCTGCAGCTGCATCAAAGTCCAGGAACCGCCGAAGCCCACGGTTGCTTCTACTGGAATCTCCTCCAACAACTTGGTCACTCCTGCAGCCGCCTGGGAAAAATGCTGCACTCCAAAACGATTTTTCTTCAAGGACTCCAACGTCTTGGTCACCTTCGCTGTCATTTCCGCCTGTGTTGTCATTTCGCCGCCTCCTTGTTTGTCTTTTCCTTTTGATTTTCATTATAGGATCCGCTATAATCAATAACAAGTACAAACATTTTTGTATTATAGTATCTAAAAGGATACCATAGTCTAGATAAAGGAGTCTTGCGCCATGTTTTGTTTTAACAATGTCGAATATCAATGCAGTATGGAACTTTCTTTAGGCCTAATTGGAGGCAAATGGAAAGCCCTTATTCTTTGGCACTTGGGATGTCATCAGACGCTCCGCTTCAGCGAATTGCGCCGCCAATTGCCCAAAGTCACGCAAAAAATGCTCACCCAGCAGTTGCGTGAGCTGGAAGAGCACGGTCTGGTAAACCGTCTGGTGTACGCTCAAGTTCCGCCCAAAGTTGAGTATTCGCTGACCGAGGAGGGCCAAAGTCTGCTGCCGATTTTGGAGCAACTCTGTCAATGGGGTCAAGGCTACGCCGAGCGTCACGACGCCATCGCCCCGCAGCAAGCCGCCAACCGTTAATTCCTATTAGCGGATCGCATCCACCGCCAGCATTAAGCGATAATTCCCCAGCTTCGCCAGCTCATCTAAAAAAGCAGCCAATTCCGCCTGCCCTTTGAACGCGGCCCGGCACCAATAACAGCCGTCGCCGCTTACCCGGTAAGATTCACGCACTGCCGGATGGCTGCGCAGCAGTGTTTGCATTTCCCCATGACGACCGCTGCTCAAAATAATGGTAATGAGCGCCGTCGTCGCTCTCCCTGTTTTGCTTTCATCTATTACGGCTTTATAGCCGCAGATAATGCCTTGCTTTTCCATTCGCCGTACGCGCTCAGCCACAGCAGGTCCGCTCAAATGTATGGCTTCCCCCAGCTCTTTCCATTGCATCCGGCCCTGCTCAGACAGAAATTCCACGATTTGTTGATCAATTTCGTCCATAACCCGCTCCTTTCTCATCGCACTGGCTTCTCTCTGTTCGCATCTTAATGTTTTCGTCATACCCTCAAGATTTCGTCCCCTGTTTCTTCTAACGCACTCCATTCTCTCTGCAATCGAAAAATCCTTTTCAAGCCTTCTTCCTCTTTGGCAAGCTTCGCCAGCTTAGAGAAAAAGGCTTTTTTCTTTCACCAAGAAAGCCAGCACCGCCATTTTCTTTTTTCCGCTAAGTTTCGAAAAGCTATACTAAGAGTAAGAAAGCAAACATCCAAAGGAGCTGAGCCCATGCACTTACAATTATTTCGCCACGCTACTATGCAGTTAACATTACCCGAAGGAACGCTTTTAATCGACCCCATGTTATCTGCTCAAGGAGTCCTAGATCCGGTTCCCCACTCGCCAAACCCCCGCGCCAATCCACTTGTAGCATTGCCGCTTTTGCCTGACGAGATTGTAAAAAGCAGCGATGCCTGCCTTATCACCCATCTGCACCGGGATCATTTTGATACTGCCGCAGCACAGCTCTTGCCTAAAGAGCTTCCTATTTTCTGTCCGCCTTTTGCCGCTGCATCTTTACAAGAACAGGGCTTCAAATCCGTCCAGGCGGCAGATCCCCAAGCCCATTGGCAACAGCTTCGCTTGACCCTAACGGGAGGCCAGCACGGTTTAGGAGAGATTGGTCTGCAAATGGGCGCAGTAGCCGGCTTTGCTCTTACCGGTCCTGCCATGCCCACCATCTACCTGGCCGGCGATACCGTATGGTGTCCTGAAGTTGCTGACGCCATAAAAACACATCAACCAGACATCATTATTCTCTACGGCGGCGGCGCTCGCTTTACCCATGCCGGCCCGATCACCATGACGGAAACGGACATTCTCACCGTCTGCCGCCATGCACCACAAGCTCAAGTCATCGTCGCTCATATGGAAGCCTTCGACCACTGCCTGCTTTCGCGCAGCCAGCTGCGGCGGCACATTGAAGCTGCCAGCGCCAATGCTCTCGTACCTAACGACGGAGACATAATTACTTGGGATTAAATTTAAAATTTTGAAAAATTTTCCTTTATCCTCTTGACAAGTGTTAATTTTTCAAATATTCTATTAATAGGTTCTCTCTTCATTGTGATCCCAGGGAAACCAACCGACGACGGTTTCCCGCCCATAACTCCTCCTCTTTTTCTGAACCCGGAGTCTCGCCAGACTCCGGGGCTTTTTTTATCTAAATGGGAAATAACTCACAAAAGACGAATTAGAGAAAACTGAGTCAAGGAGTGGTACGCAAAGGGTTACGATGGTAATTATTATGTTTGATATTTTTATTGAAAGGAGACAGACCGCAGGATTTTCCCGTCTGCAGCACGAATTGCTATCGTACAATATCACCTTTGCAAAGGAGTTGTCCCGCGATGACGCAAGCAGCTATAACGTATCTTTTCCACAGCGGCTACAGTGTAGAAACAGCCAAACGTTTTTTCGTTTTTGACTATTACCAGCCTAGCGACGACTTGCAATTTTTGACGTCCCGCTCTTTTCAGCAGAAACCGCCTACTTGGGTTTTTGCTTCCCATTCCCATGGTGACCATTTTGATCCGGTCATTTTCTCCTGGGACTCCGCGGCACACCCCCTCACCTATGTGCTCAGCGACGACGTATTTCCCAAGCGCATCCCCGCCGGTCATCGCTGTCATGTTCTCAAGGAAGGCGAAAGCCTTAGCCAGGATGGTATGGTCATCACCGCCTACGGCTCTTCTGACCTCGGCCTTTCCTTCCTGGTGGAAGCGGACGGCTTGCGAATCTTCCACGCCGGGGATCTCAACTGGTGGCACTGGAAGGGAGAGACACCGAGCGAGCAACTCTACGCCAAAAACCTTTTTTACGAAAAAATGGCCGCTCTACGCGGCCAAAAAATCGATATCGCCTTTTTTCCGGTGGATCGCCGCTTGGAAGAGTTCTACTCTTTGGGCGCGGAAACCTTCTCCCAAGAAATCAAGCCTACTTGGCTACTGCCTATGCACTTCGGCAAAGACGTAGAAGCCAGCCGCCTCTTCGCGGCCAAAGCCGCCGAACTTGGCGTAAAAACCAAAGTCATTGACCACGCCAACCAGCGCTTTGAAATCACTATTTAAGACTAGAGATACGAAGAAATACGTAATACAGAGCAACTGAGAAATGCCCAAAAAAATCCAGAGAATGAGATTGAACAGGAGAACCTGAGTGACCGGAGGGTTCGCATCTATATGTTTTTGTAGAACTCCTTAAGGAAGCCCCTGCTTTAAGGAGTATTCCGTCACGACGAGAAATTTTTTCGTCTGGCAAGCGGGGAAACCGCAGTAATAGCAATGCTCTTTCAAGATTGCCTCGACGCAGTCAGACGGAAAAAAAGCCGCTGTGACGGGGTACGAATAAAGCAGCAGCTCCCTCACTTAACCCATCTCGTCTAAACTGAGGGCAAAGCTCTCACCAAAGAGTTCCATGAAGGTTTCCACCTCAGGCAGCGGCGACGACGCCAGCTCCGTGCGAATGGTTTTTTCAGCCTTACGAAATTCGGCGTTGCCAGCTTTATCTTCTTCCACGCATTTTAAATAGGCGCAGATTTTATCTGCGGCTTTTACCAGTTGCCAAAGCTCTTCTTCCTGCGGCTGCACGAAGAGGAGCTTTTCGTATTCCCCACGCAGCGGCTCCGGCAGCATGGAGCAAAGCTTATTTTTAGCCTGTGTCTCAATGTCGTCATAGAGGCTCTTGATTTCGTTGTTGAAGTATTTGATCGGCGTCGGCAAGTCGCCGGTAAACACCTCCGCCACCTCGTGAAACATAGCCAGCGCCATGACCCGCTCCGCATCCACTTGACCGCCATGATAGGCGTTACGAATCAGGGCCAACGAGTGCGCTACCGTAGCCACTTGCAAGCTATGCTCCTGAATGTTTTCCTTCTGGGTATTGCGCATTAAACCCCAGCGCCAAATCAGGCGCATCCGCGACAAGTATGCAAAAAAATGACTCATGCCTCTGCTCCTTTACTTGTTTCCTTCTGTTCCAATGCCAGATATACTGCTGCTAAAATCAAAGCGCCGCCGCCAAAAAACGCTGGCGTTAACACCTCGCCCAGCAATATCGCACCTAATAGACTTCCCACCACCGGCTGCATCAGGAAGAACAGCCCTGCCTTGTGAGAATCCACCAAAGCCAAGCCCCGGTTCCAACAAAAGTACGCCACAGTCGTAGCAAATACCGCCAAATACAGGACACTGAGCAAAATCGGCAGCCGCAACAACTCTGCCTGATTCCATGAAGACCACTCCAGAACAACCGGCGGCACCGCGCACACGGTAGCAATCAGTACGCCCCAGAAGGTAATGCGCAAAGCCGGATGCCGCCCAGACAAGCCACGGGAAATGACCGAATAGTAACCCCAAAGAAGGGCTGCCGCCAACAAAAATAAGTTGGCCCACATATTATCGGCTTCCCCCTCTTGCGGCATGCCGACAATGAGCAATACGCCCAATAACGCGATGCCGGTAGCCGCCTTTTGCTTGCGGCTCATGGGTTCCCGCAGCAGCCAGACGGCAAAGGCCGACTGAAATACCGGCGAAAGCGAAGTAATCACCGCGCCCAGATGCGCCGAGGACAGCATCGTCCCGGCAAATTGCGCAGCGATCGAAAGGAAATAGCCGTAAAAGCCAATGCGCGCCATATCTTTCCAATCTTGGCGGCATTCCAATGACATACCGTCCATTCGGCACCACAAATACAACAAAACTACTGCAAAAAGATACCGCAAAAAAAGCAACGTAATCGGCGGTACGACATCCAAAATAAATTTGCTTGCCACATAAGCGCCTCCCCAAAGGGAAGCGGCCAGCGATAAATGCAACGGTCCCTGCCACGACATAGACAAACCTCCTGCGTACAATAAATTGGTTCTTGTTTATTGTAACAGAAGGGCCTCCTAAAAACCAAAGCCCAATTTCCGACTATCCTCCCGGCACGCCATGCAGTCGAAAACGGTGAACAGGACGTCCCACTGCTGCATATTCCAATACCAAGCTCACTTTTTCCGTTTCTGTCAGATACTCCAAATAGCGTCGCGCTGTCGCTCGCGACAAGCCCAGCTCGCCTGCGACTTCTTCGGCTGACAATGCCCCTTGGGCCCGGCTGAGCAGATTTACCACTAGTCCCAGTGTCTGGGGATGCAGGTTTTTGGGCAGCCCTTGCGGCGGCGCTTCTTTTTTAATCTCTCGAACCTGGTCTAACTCAGCCTGGGTAAAGCTCTCTTTTTGAAATAGCTTGCCTCGATACTCCCGATAGCTTTCCAACGTGCGTTGATAGCGGTCAAACTTAAAGGGCTTAATAATATAATCTATAGCCCCTCCTTGCCGCGCCTGGCGCACGCTTTCGCTGTCATTGGCAGCAGTAATCAAGATTACATCCACCGACTCCGCCTCCTGCCTGAGCCTGGCCAGCACGCTCAGTCCATCCAGATGCGGCATATACACATCCAAGATCACCAAATCAGGCCTGCATTCTGCCAGCAGTTGCAAGGCCTCTTGCCCATCCCGCGCCGTGCCGACTACAGTAAACCCTTTAACCGCTTCAGTAAAGCGAGTATTGATGTCTGCTACCATAGGATCATCTTCTACAATCATCACTCTAATGGGTTCCATAGCCATCCTCCTAACTTTTATGAGGCAAGGATACGCGGAATAGCACGCCTCCAGAACCATTTTCATGGGAAATCGTCCCTCGGTTCACCGCTACTTTTTCTGCCGTCAGCGCCAGTCCATAGCCACGTTGGCCTCCCTTGCTAGAAAATCCTTTTTGATACATGGCGTTCGCAATATCAGCTTCAATGCCTGCTCCGGTATTGTAAACTTCCAAAATCAGCGCTTCTGCCGTATTCTGCAGAAAAACTTCCACTCTTTTTTCTGCAGAATTTACGGCCGCCTCCAGGGCATTTTCCAGTAGATTTCCCAAAACAATGACCAAATCACCGTTTGTCAGCTGATCCGGCAAGCGCTGAATCAAGGTGGCCGTTTTTACTTCCAGAGTTACGCCCAACTCTCTAGCACGACTGTATTTCCCCAAAAGCAAGCCAAAAATAATAGGATTTTTAATATTCTTCTGCAGCTGCAGCATGGTTTCCTGGCCGCGCTGGTCTTGCTCCACAAGAAGGTTGACTGCTTCTTCCGTCTCTCCCAGCTGAATCAAGCCAGCCACCGCATGCATTTTGTTCTTGAATTCATGAGCCTGCGCCCGTAGCAGCTCAATCAGTTGATGAATACCTGTCATTTCCTCCGCCAGACGCGTCATTTCCGTACGGTCACGGAAGGTAATGACTAGTCCTCGGCTTTCTCCTTCGGAGACTACTGGCACAATATTGGCCAAAATAATAATTCCCTGCAGTCGCTGCTCCAAATCATATATCGCCTTGCCGTCCTGCAGCACCTGTGCTAAAGGCAGTTGAGGCAGATACTCTTGCAGCGGCTTGCCGGCAAAATCGTCCCCTAAATACGAAGCCGCCCACTGATTGAAGAAACGGATGCGCCCTTCGCTATCCACGGCCACCAGCCCTTCTTTCAACGCATCCAGCATGGCTTCTTTTTCCCGCAGCAACGTAGCGATTTCATGCGGCTCCAAGCCAAAAATAGCTTTCTTGATATTTTTCGCCAATAGCCAAGCCCCTACCACACTGCAGATCCAAGCCGCTAAAAGGCCGTACAAAACATTCCGGGCCTGCGCCAAAACCTGAGCATAGATATCATCCAGATAAAATCCCACCGAAACAAAGCCCAACTGACCGCTGCCGTCGGCAGCAAAAATAGGCACATATCCTCGTAAGGTTGTCTCCAGCAAGCCGTGATCTACGCTGTGAAATTCTTGACCCTCCATGACCGGGTCCCGATACAGATCGCTCACAGGCAGACCGATATAATCCGGCAGCGGGTGGGCAATACGAATTTTATCCATATTAGCCACAACGATAAAAGCCGCGCCGCTGTAATGGCGCACCTGCTCCGCAAACGGCTGGACACGCGCTGAATCCTCCGGCGTCAAAGGACGACTGTTCACCAGCGGATCAGTGGCCACAACCCGGCCAATGACGAAGGCTCGTTCCGACATATCGGCTACTACCTGTTGGTAAATGCCGTTGACTACCAAGCCGCCTCCCACCATCAGCGCCACGCATACCGCGGCAATGGATAGGGCCATAATTTTCAGCTGCAAAGACAGCCGTTTTCTTTTATACAACAAAAAACCACCTCTTTTTCAGCACATTCCACAAAGCCTTGCGGATTCCTGCCGTGAAAAAAGGTGGCTTTTATGGAATTGCCCTTTCGTTTTAGAGCGGTTTGCGAATCACATCGATAATGCTGCCATCGCGGTATTCTACAACACCGACAATTTCGTCAGTCACAGCAATCGGCGCCGGCACGCCTGCCAAATCATAGGCCATCTTCTGCAGCTCTTCAATCTCCATGACCGGAATATGAGCCTGCTTCAAATTTTCCTTCAAATCTTGACGCCGCGGATTAATGGCTACGCCGCGCTCCGTGACGATGACGTCTACTGTTTCTCCAGGAGTGACGATGGTCTGCACTTTATCCAGCACCATAGGCAGCCGTCCGCGCAACAGCGGCGCTACCACAATAGAAAGATTCGCGCCTGCGGCCGTGTCGCAGTGCCCGCCGGAAGCGCCCATCATAACGCCGTTAGAATTGGTGATGACGTTGACATTAAAGTCCACATCCACTTCCGTAGCGCTGAGGATGACCACGTCCAAGCTATTGACGATGGGTCCCTTACAATGGGGATTTGCATAATACGAAGCCGACATTTCAATATGATTCGGATTATTTTTCAAAGAAGCAATCGATGGAATGTCAAAGTCCTGCACGTCGTAAAGTGTTTTAAACAAGCCTTCTTCCAGCATGGCCGCAAACGGAGCCGTAATGCCGCCAACGCCGAAGCTTCCTGTAATGCCTTGGGCCAGCATTTTTTCACGCATAAAGCGAGCTGCCGCCAAGGAGGCACCGCCGCTGCCCAACTGGAGAGAATAGTCTTCTTTGAAGTAGCCGGAATACTCGATCACCTGCGAAGCGTATTCGGCAATCAACAATTCCCGCGGGTCGCTGCTGATGCGCAGTGCGCCGGAAGCAATGCCCTTGGGATCGCCAATGCTGTCTACGGCTACAATAAAGTCTACTTGCGTCTGCGGAATGCTGATAGGATACAACGGTTGCTCAACCAAATTGTCGGTAATAGCCACTACTTTATCGGCGTAAGCCGCGTCACTCATGGCATAGCCCATAGAACCGCAGGCTGATTTTCCTTCAACGCCGTTGATATTGCCGTTGCGATCGCAAGCAGGCGCTCCAATGAACGCTACATCAATGGACAGTTCGCCGCATTCAATCGCGCGCGCACGGCCGCCATGAGAGCGGACGATGACCGGTTTCTTTAAAAAGCCGGAAGTAAAAAGTTCACCTAGTTGACCTCTGGTACCGCTAGTCTCTACCGCCGTAATGACGCCTTCTCGAATGTAAGGCAAAATAGCTTCATGGGCATTGGTCAACGAGCTGGCGGCAATCGTCAGATCCTTGATACCTTTGCGGGCAATAGCTGCCACCACCATGTTCAGTACAGCATCGCCGTTGCGGAAATGATGATGAAACGAAATGGTCATGCCGTCCCGCAGGCCGCAAGCTTCAATGGCTTTATCAATGGAAGAAAGAAGTTTTTCCGATTTAGGCATGTTTACAGGAATTTTGGGCCCGCGCAGACGCCCCTGCGGTTGATAAGTAAAGGGCCCTTCATAAGGACGCACCCGTCCTAAGCCAGAAATTTCTTCCGGAATAAACCGGCCGGCTCCATTAATCATGTGCTTCTTCCTCCTTCCGCAAGCCCAGCGCTTTGGCATAGGCCAACGTTCGCTCTGCCCGCAGCACCACCGGCGTATCAATCATTTTTCCATTCAGCGAAATAACCCCTGAGTTCTTGGCCAACGCTTCTTGATAGGCCTCCAAGATACGCTCCGCCAAATCAATTTCTTTTTCCGCAGGCGCAAAGATTTGATAAATCAGCTTAATCTGTCGGGGATTGACTACCGACTTGCCGTCAAAGCCCATTTCTTTAATCCGCGTCGTTTCCGCAATAAAGCCTTCTTCGTCGCGAATATCCGAAAAGACGCTGTCGATAACTTGAACCCCTGCCGCTCGGGCCGCCAGCACCAGTTGGCCTCTGGCCACCGCCAATTCCCCGCCATGACGGGTACGAGATGTTTTCAAGTCCGCCAGGAAATCCTCGCCGCCAATGGCTAACGCTTCCATACGCGAGCTAGCGGTGGCAATTTCATAGGCCTGGCGCAAGCCTTTGGCCGTTTCAATGGCAGCCATCATGCGAATCGAGCCGGGTTCAAAGCCATTGGCCTCTTCCGCAGCAGTAATGATCGCGTCGATCTCTTGAATTTCCTCCGCCGATTCCGCCTTGGGCAGACGAACCAAATCCGGCTTAGCCGGCAGCACCCACTCCAAATCCGTACGCCCATAGGGAGTGCTGATATGATTGATGCGCACCCCTACTTCACAAGGGTAGGCAATGGTTTTAATGGCCTGATATACCAAGTCTCGCGCGGCATCTTTTTCACTGATAGCCACCGAGTCTTCCAAATCTAAAATAACAGTATCCGCCTGGTAAATGCCTGCGTTTTGCAGCATCCCAGGATTATTTCCGGGCACAAACATCATGGCCCGACGCAAACGTTCCATCAAGTGGTCCCTCCTTTTTTCTACGCCTTACGCTTTGCCGCAGCTGCGGCGCAGGGCCGTAGCCAGCCGAGCCCGCAAAGTACATTCCAGTGCGCCTCGGTCATTCACCAGCAGCTTGACATCAGTCAATTGCGCTTCTTGGAGCAGCTCCAGCATCAAGGCGCGAATTTGCTCGCCGTACTGCTTCATGACCACGCTGGTCAGCTCCATTTCTACACCGCTGCCCACAGGCAATGGCGATACCGTAATCATTGCATCGCTGGATTCCAGCGTACCTGCCTGAGCTGTTGTTTTCAAAACCATTCCGGTCCCTTCCCTTCTATACTAACTCAAAAGCAGTCCTGTCTGCTTTTTACCAGTAACCAAGCACTTTCCACCAAACGCCGCCTACGCCCAGCCAAATAACAATATGCATGAGTGAAACCAAAAATCCCAGTTGCCACCATGTCTTTTGATCTACATAGCCAGCGCCGAAATATACCGGTGCTGGCCCTGTGCCAAAATGGGTCAGACAACCGCAAATGTTGGAAGCAATCGCCACGACAAAGGCCGAAATAAACGGCGGCGCGCCAGCAGCTACGCCCAACGTAATCAGCGCGCCATACATGGCGGTAACATGCGCCGACATGCTGGCAAAGAAATAATGACTGTACAAGTAAATCACAAAGGATAGCACTACCGCCGTTAACATCGCAACGCCGACCATCTGATTCTCCAAAATCTTAGCAAACCAGGAAATGAAGCCCAACTTGTTCAGATAATCGGATAAGGCAATAACGCTGCCTACCCAAACCAACGTATCCCAGGCCCGGGTTTCCTTAATGACGTGATTCCAGGTCAGCACATTAGTAGCTAACAAAATACACAAGCCCATAAATGCAATCAGAGTGCCGTCCAGCTTCGTATACTGCGCCGTAGCCCACAAGCCAATGAGCATCACAAAGACGACCAGCATGATTTTCTCCGCCCTCGACATCGGGCCCATTTCTTTCAGCACGTTATCTGCCATGCTGCGAGCCTCCGGAGTCTTCTTGATTTCCGGCGGATACACCTTGAAAAGCACATACGGAATGGCAATCAGAGCCACTATGCCGGGCACTGATGCTGCCACAAACCAATCCATCCAAGTAATATCTACATCCAAAATCTTCTTAGCCATCGCCGCCGCCACTGGATTTCCCACCATGGCCGTCATAAACATTGCGGAAACTATCAAATCAATATGAAAGACCGAAGTTACCAAAAATGCGCCAATTCTCCGCGCCGTTTCGCCAGGATGCGATTCAAACGCCTCACATAAACTAGCCACAATAGGAAACATCAGACCACCAGCACGCGCCGAGTTAGACGGAATCGCCGGTCCAATGATAATATCGCTGATGGCCAACGAATACACCAATTTCAAACTGCTGTTGCCGAAGGAGCGCATCACCAAATACGCAATACGCTTGCCTAAACCAGTAATAATGAAAGCTCGCGCTAAAATGAAAGCCGATACGATCAACCACACCGTACCGCCGCTGAATGCTCCCAGCACTTGAGAGAACTTCAGCGTTCCCGTCAAAGCCGCCATCACCATAGCAATCAGCGCCACAGAACCCGCCGCAATGGGCTGCAAAATAAAGCCTGTTACCG
This sequence comes from uncultured Anaeromusa sp., assembly GCF_963676855.1. NCBI lineage: Bacteria > Bacillati > Bacillota > Negativicutes > Selenomonadales > Sporomusaceae > Anaeromusa > uncultured Anaeromusa sp. The sequence goes on along the minus strand of NZ_OY781460.1, from coordinate 980,477 downwards.
TGCCCATAAAGATGGCAAATAAATGCCATGCTTGCAATGACAAGCCATCCGGCGTCGGTATAAGCCATAGGGCAACGACAATGCCCACAGTAAGAATAGATGATACCATTTTGCTCAAGCAAACCCCTCCTGTCTGTGATTGTTTTTTCAATATTATTAAAACACGCCAGACAGGGCTGCCATAGTTTTTGCTCATTTTGTGCATAGTACTCGTAATGCTCAGTGAGGAAGGACGAAGTACGTTAAATTAAACAGGAGTAGAAGGAGGGCTCGATGGGGTTGGCTTGAACAAGAGAACCGGCGACGGTGCTGGATGCACCTAGAGTCGGTCGCGCCATGGACGGCAAGGCGACCGACTTCCAATGAAGGTCCGACTGAGGGTTACGGTGGAAAGGAATTCTAAAAAAGTCGGCGTCGCGGTGTGCGCCGAAACTTTTAGAGACGAGACGGTCCAAAGGACAAAAAAGACGGCTTGCAGGATTAGAAATACGCTTGTTTGAACACAGCGAGTTTCCGCATTTCCCTGTAAGCCGTCGTTTTTTGAGTTGAGACTCTTCTTGTTTCGACAAGTATGCCGCGCGCAATGTGGCTAAAATTCAAGGAGTATTCAAGGACCCAAGCGTATAAGATCTCATTTAGTCAAATTAACCTCCCCGGCAACATACCTATCCCTCCCGTCCTTCGCTTTGCCATCCATGGCTATTTTCAGAGGAGACCAGATGCTATGCCTTCCTTGGCGCATCCGGCATTAGGTACTTCACGTACCGTCAGGAATTTTCTGTTCCGTCGCACGCCGCTACACGGCCTTTTTTGAAGCAAAGCTTCTACAATCCTCCCATCGTGCGCTTTGCCATCCTTGGCGCGCACGATACTAGCGCCGTCCGGGCGCGTCGCAGGCCGCTGCGCGGCCTAGAAAAAATGCCTACTCAACGGTTAAACAAAAGAAAAAGCACCCGTTTTCACGGATGCTTTTTCTTTTGTTTAACCGGCAACTACCTATCCTCCCAGGCCGCTTCCAGCCAAGTACTTTCGGCGTATGTGGGCTTAACTGCTGTGTTCGAGATGGGAACAGGTGGAACCCCACAGCTATCGTCACCGGATTGTCTTACTGAGTTTGCATTTACATGCTCCCTCAAAACTCCACACAGAAAGAAGATTAGATTCACTTCGAAGTAATTACTTAAATCAAGCCCTCGGCCGATTAGTACCAGTCCGCTGAAGCGATTGCTCGCCTTACACTCCTGGCCTATCTACCTCATCGTCTATGAGGGGCCTTACCAGATCGAGTCTGTGAGAGACCTCATCTTAAGGCTGGTTTCACGCTTAGATGCTTTCAGCGTTTATCCGTTCCGAACGTAGCTACCCAGCTGTACTCCTGGCGGAATAACTGGTACACCAGCGGTTCGTCCACTCCGGTCCTCTCGTACTAGGAGCAGCTCCCTTCAAGTCTCTTGCGCCCGCGATGGATAGGGACCGAACTGTCTCACGACGTTCTGAACCCAGCTCACGTACCACTTTAATGGGCGAACAGCCCAACCCTTGGGACCGACTTCAGCCCCAGGATGTGATGAGCCGACATCGAGGTGCCAAACCTCCCCGTCGATATGGACTCTTGGGAGAGATTAGCCTGTTATCCCCAGGGTAGCTTTTATCCGTTGAGCGATGGCCCTTCCACGCGGTACCACCGGATCACTAAGCCCTACTTTCGTACCTGCTCGTCGTGTCTGACTCGCAGTCAAGCTCCCTTCTGCCTTTGCACTCTTCGCGCGATTTCCAACCGCGCTGAGGGAACCTTTGGGCGCCTCCGTTACTTTTTCGGAGGCGACCGCCCCAGTCAAACTGCCCGCCTGACACTGTCCCGAAGGTCGTTACTCTTGCGGTTAGAATTCCCGTAAAAAGAGGGTGGTATCCCAACGGCGGCTCCGGTAAAACTTGCGTTCTACCTTCTAAGCCTCCCACCTATGCTGTACACTCTTTACAAAAATCCAATGTCAGGTTGCAGTAAAGCTCCATGGGGTCTTTCTGTCCAGTCGCGGGTAACCTGCATCTTCACAGGTACTTCAATTTCACCGGGTCCCTCGTTGAGACAGTGCCCAAGTCGTTACACCTTTCGTGCGGGTCGGAACTTACCCGACAAGGAATTTCGCTACCTTAGGACCGTTATAGTTACGGCCGCCGTTTACCGGGGCTTCAATTCACACCTTCGCTTGCGCTAAGCGCTCCTCTTAACCTTCCGGCACCGGGCAGGTGTCAGCACCTATACTTCAGCTTTCGCTTTTGCAGGCACCTGTGTTTGTGGTAAACAGTCGCTTGGGCCTCTTCTCTGCGACCCCCAGACGCTTCGATCGTTTCGAATCTACACGTCCAAGGGCTCTCCTTTTCCCGAAGTTACGGAGACATTTTGCCGAGTTCCTTAACGAGGGTTTTCCCGCGCACCTTAGGATTCTCTCCCCGCCTACCTGTGTCGGTTTACGGTACGGGCACCTTTTGTCTCGCTAGAAGCTTTTCTTGGCAGCGTAGGCTCAATCATTTCGACTGCAAGCAGTCTACCCATCACTTCTCAGGCTTCTCGTTTGGCGGATTTGCCTGCCAAACACCCTACCAGCTTAGACGCGAATTTCCATCCTCGCGCTGATTTGCCTTCCTGCGTCACTCCATCACTCAAACGACTCCAGGTGGTACTGGAATATCAACCAGTTGTCCATCGCCTACGCATCTACGCCTCGGCTTAGGTCCCGACTTACCCTGAGTCGACGATCGTTGCTCAGGAACCCTTAGGCTTTCGGTGGACAAGATTCTCACTTGTCTTTTCGCTACTCATACCGGCATTCTCACTTCTTACCAGTCCACAGCTCCTTACGGTACTGCTTCAATCCGATAAGAACGCTCCCCTACCCCTTGCAACATAATTGCAAAGCCATAGCTTCGGTTCCGTACTTTAGCCCCGGACATCTTCGGCGCAGAATCTCTCGACCAG